>JABSSB010000002.1 GCA_013214715.1 Paracoccaceae bacterium
GCAGAGGCGTCCTTGGTCTGATCAACATGGACATGGGTATGACCGTGATCGTGGGAATGGGTGCGCCCGTGGCCATAGGCGCCGCCCTCGGGTGTGAAGGGTTCTTGCACCGGGCGCGTTGCGGCCCCCAAAAGTGTCAGCATGTCCGCGATGACCTTGTCGGGTTGGATCAGCAACCGCCCGGCTTCGATCTGGCAGGGGGTGTGGCGGTTGCCCACATGCCAGGCGATGCGGGTCAGGTCGGGCGCTGTGACCTCAAGCAAGGCTTCGGGCGCCGCCTCAATGGCGATCAGGCGTCCATCCGCCAGTTCCAGCGCATCGCCATGATCCAGAGAGGTTGTCGATGGCAGATCGACAAGGAGGCTTTGCCCGCTTTGGGTCACCAGAACCTTGCGGCGCAGGAACCGGTCATCATAGCTCAGGCTCAGCCGATCTGTGGTGTGGCGCTGATGCCCGGCCTCAAGGCGCGTCTGGGCGAGGGGCAGATCACTCATGGCAAGCTCCTTCGGGCCGTCATGCAAAAACACCCCTGCCGCGGGGTGCAGCAGAGGTGTGTGCAAGGTGATTTTGGGGGCCCGGCACAGGCCGGACTTTGTCGATCAGACCCAGCCGCCGAAGACGTGGCCGGCAATCTCTTCGCGCTTCAGCCCACGCTTGGCAAGCTCGGCATCCGACAGCTCGACCAAGGCCTGCGCCTGCTGAAGGCGCGGGTTGGCTTCGGCCATGAAGGCCAGCGTTTCGCCGATTTTGTTCAGCGCGCGGGCAAAGATGTTTTCGGTCTGGCCTGTGCGGGCGTCGTAGCTGATATGGGCCATGGGGCTCTCCAATCCGGTCATCATCCGTCTTGGCCCCAATGTATTGTGCAGATGCAGCATGAGTTAGCCCCCGGCTGGAATAGCCGGTCTGCGTGTCATGCAATGCTGCCCTTGGGTCCCGCATGGCTCAGAACAGGAAATAGCGTTGGGCCATGGGCAGCACCTCCGCCGGTTCGCAGGTCAGAAGTTCCCCATCGGCGCGCACCTCATAGGTTTCGGGATGCACCTCGACATGGGGGGTCGCGTCATTGAGCTTGAGGTCGGATTTGCCAATCTCGCGCGTGTTGCGCACGGCCAGCGTCTGCTTGGCCAGCCCCAGATGCGCGCCGATGCCTTCGGCCTGCGCAGCTTCGGACACGAAGGTCACGGCCGAGTGTTCGACGCTGCGGCCATAGGCGCCGAACATGGGCCGGGAATAGACCGGCTGCGGCGTCGGGATGGAGGCATTCGGATCGCCCATCTGCGCCATCGCAATTGTCCCGCCCAGCAGGACCATTTCCGGCTTCACGCCAAAGAAGGCAGGCGACCAAAGCACCAGATCGGCACGTTTGCCCACCTCGATCGAGCCGATTTCATGCGCGATGCCATGGGCGATGGCCGGGTTGATCGTGTATTTCGCCACATACCGCCGGACACGCAGATTGTCATTGTCGCCGGTTTCCTCAGACAGGCGCCCGCGCTGTTTCTTCATCTTGTCGGCGGTCTGCCAGGTGCGGATGATCACCTCGCCCACGCGGCCCATGGCCTGGCTGTCGGAGGCGATGATCGAAAACGCCCCCATATCGTGCAGGATATCTTCGGCGGCGATGGTTTCGCGGCGGATGCGGCTTTCGGCAAAGGCCACGTCCTCGGGGATGGATTTGTCGAGGTGATGGCAAACCATCAGCATGTCCAGATGCTCTTCGACCGTGTTGACGGTGAAGGGACGCGTAGGGTTGGTGGAGGACGGCAGCACATGCTGCTCGCCGCAGATCTTGATGATGTCCGGCGCATGCCCGCCGCCTGCGCCTTCGGTGTGAAAAGCGTGGATCGTGCGGCCTTTCATCGCCGCGACCGTGTTTTCGACAAAGCCGGATTCGTTCAGCGTGTCGGTGTGGATCATCACCTGCACATCCATCGCGTCAGCAACCGAGAGGCAGCAGTCAATCGCGCCCGGCGTGGTGCCCCAATCCTCATGCAGCTTGAGCGCGCAGGCGCCGGATTTGATCTGCTCTTCCAGCGCCGCGGGCAGCGAGGCATTGCCTTTGCCTGCAAAGGCCAGATTCATAGGGAAGGCATCGGCTGCCTGCAGCATCCGCCCGATATGCCACGGCCCCGGCGTGCAGGTTGTGGCCAGCGTGCCATGCGCGGGGCCGGTGCCGCCGCCCAGCATGGTGGTCAGGCCTGAATGCAGCGCATCTTCGATCTGTTGCGGGCAGATGAAATGGATATGGCTGTCAAACCCGCCTGCTGTCAGGATGCGCCCTTCGCCCGCGATGGCTTCGGTGCCGGGGCCAACGATGATGTTCACCCCCGGTTGCGTGTCGGGATTGCCCGCCTTGCCGATGGCGGCGATGCGCCCGTCTTTCAGCCCGATATCGGCCTTGGTGATCCCGGTATGATCCACGATCAGCGCATTGGTGATCACGGTATCCACCGCACCTTCGGCCCGCGTGGTCTGCGCCTGCCCCATGCCGTCGCGGATCACCTTGCCGCCGCCGAATTTGACCTCTTCGCCATAGACCTGAGCCTTCCCGCCAGTGCCGCCTGTCGTGGCGCTGCCCACCGCTTCGGCCGTCAGGTCACGCTCGACCTCGATGATCAGGTCGGTATCGGCCAGGCGCAGCTTGTCCCCGGTGGTGGGACCAAACATGGCGGCATAATCGCGGCGATCAATTTGTGTGGGCATGAGGCTCTCCGGGGGCGTCGATCAATAGGGTTCGGCATAGGCACGGATTTCCTCCGTGCGCGCGTTTGTCAGGCGAGTGAGGCAGTCGGCGTGCATCATCGGTTGGATTGAGCCGCCCTCATATTTGGCGGCCACGGCCGAGCAATGGGCGTCGCGATAGCTCAGCCAGGCGCGTTGAGCGGTCAGCAGAGCTTGGCCGGACGGCGCGTTTCGCCCGCCAAGCCAATCATTCATGGCCAGTTGATAGGTGGCGTTGAGGTCAGCATCCGCGGCCTGATAGGCCAGCCCGGCGCAGTGGGTCATATCGGCCTGTGTTTGAGGCGCGCTGCAATCTACCGCCTGCGCGGCGGCTGGTCCTGTGCAAAGGATGAACGCAGCGGCCAGCCTCATCTCACAAATCTCCCATGACCTGCTGGTTGAAGCCAAAAATTCGGCGGGCGCCGCTGATTTCGATCAGATGCACATCGCGTTCCTGGCCGGGTTCGAACCGCACGGCGGTGCCCGCGGCAATGTCCAGCCGCCGCCCGCGCGCAGCATCGCGGTCGAACTCAAGCGCGCTGTTGGCTTCGGCAAAATGATAATGGCTGCCAACCTGCACCGGGCGGTCGCCAGTATTGGCCACGCGCAGGGTGATGGCGTCGCGCCCGTCATTCAGGGTCAGCTGGCCGGGGGCGGGGAAGAGTTCACCTGGGATCATCATGCGCTCCTTCTCAGCGGATCGGGTTGTGGACGGTCACCAGCTTGGTGCCGTCGGGAAAGGTGGCCTCGACCTGAACCTCGTGGATCATCTCGGCCACGCCCTCCATGCATTGATCGCGGGTGATGACCTGCGCGCCCGCCATCATCATTTCGGCCACAGATTTGCCGTCCCGCGCGCCTTCGACCACGGCATCGGTGATCAGGGCGATGGCTTCGGGATGGTTCAGCTTGACGCCGCGCGCCAGACGGCGGCGGGCCACGTCGGCGGCCATGGCCACCATCAGCTTGTCTTTTTCTCTTGGGGTCAGGTTCATCGGGTCACAACATCCAGGGTCTGGGAAGATCGGTTTCGGTCAGGGTTTCCAACAATGGGATCAGCAGTTTGCGCAGCTCATAGCCGGAGCGGGCGAGAATACGACAGCTGATCAGATCGGGGCGGATCAGGCTGGCGCCACCGCGCGCAGGGCCTGCCGCAGGCAGGCGGGCGCGCAGGATGGGCAGCATGGCGTCCGCCCTTGGGCTGGCAAGGATCACTGTGGCGGCGGCGCGGTGTCCGGCCAGAGTGGCGCTGTGATCGGCCCGCACCAGATCCGCCGACAGCCTTGTGCGGTCTGCATAAAGCAGCGCGCCATCGCGGTGAATGTCGATCCGTTCGACAAAGCTCAGCTGCGCCAGATCTTCGCCCATCGCCGCCCGGCCAAGCACCAGAGGTTCCACAATCAGCGCCTCGGCATCGGGGGCCATTGTCACGCTCAGTCGCCGCGACAGCGCGGAGCCGTCAAACAGGATGGTTTCCTGCGGCAACCAGAACAGCCGCGCCCCGGCACCAATATCCAGCCGCGTCTGCACCCGCCCGACCTCTCCCGGCTGCGCGCGATAGGCGCGTTCGGCGGCTTGTGTTGTCAGACGCAGCGTGGCGCCGGTGTCCACTTGGGCCGAGATATCAAAGCGGTCGCCGCCGGTCACGCCACCGGCGGAATTCAGAATCACCGCAGTCATGCCCTCATGGCTGCGCGGAAACAGCAATTTGGTCGACCCGCTTTGTTCCAGATCGCGCAGCACGGTCAGCTTGCCACGCAGCCCGGCGCGGACGCGGCCTGTGCCTCTGGCGCGGGGCTGGGCGGGCAAGGCGCGGGCCGTTGCGTCGCGAATGGGTGCAATCTGCACGCTGTGGCCCTCCTCTTCTTGTCTGCCTTCGTGATCAACCGACCGGAGTGACTCTGCACAGGCAGGACCTTGGCGGCAAGTTCGCGGCGCGTCGGAATGATGAAATCATGGGCGCTTTGGTGCTGGCTGGTCAAGTTTTGGGCGATGTCTGCGGCGTATTGCGACGGGAACTGACGCAAGGTCGCGCGGGCAAAAGCCTCGCCATGATTGCGACAAGCCCGATCAGGGGGCTAGTCTTTGCGCGGGAGACAGCGCCGCAGCGCGCTGCAGGACATTTTTTGGGGGAAGATGCCGGATGGCGGATGCGATGCTTTACACGCTTGAGGGCGATATTGCCGTTCTCGGAGCGCAAAACCCGCCGGTCAATGCGTTGGGTCTGGCGGTGCGGCAGGGGCTGATGGAGGGCATCGCCCGCGCCGAAGCTGATGGGGCCAAGGCTTTGGTCATTTACGGCACCGGGCGCACCTATTTCGCGGGCGCAGATATTCGCGAGTTTGGCAAACCTCCGATGGATCCCTACTTGCCCGATGTCTGCCTGCGGCTTGAGGCCTCGCCCCTGATCATTGTCTCGGCCATGCATGGCACGGCGCTGGGCGGCGGGCTCGAAGTGGCTTTGTCAACGCATTACCGTATTGCGGTGCCTTCGGCCCGGATGGGTCTGCCCGAGGTGCATCTGGGCCTGATCCCCGGCGCGGGCGGCACGGTGCGCCTGCCGCGTGTTGCGGGGGTGATGGCGGCGCTGGATATGGTCACGTCGGGCCGTCATGTCCCGGCTGCCGAGGCGTTGGACATGGGCGTGATCGACCGCATCGCCGATGGCGACCCGCGCGAGATCGGCATCGCCTATGCGCGCGACCTGATCGACAGCGGCGCCGCCCCGCGACCTGTCAGTGAACTGCCCGCGCCAGAGGGTATCGATTTTGACGCCGCCTATGCCGCGGCGCTGGCCAAGGGGCGGGGGCAGCTATCGCCCGCCTATGGTGTGCGCGCGGTGCAGGGCGCCTGCGAATTGCCCTTCCTCGATGCGCTCAAACGCGAGCGGGCGCTGTTTTCGGAGCTGATGGAGACCGATCAACGCAAGGGTATGATCCACGCGTTCTTCTCGGAGCGCGCGGTGAGCAAGCTGCCGGAACTGGAGGGCGTCGCGCCGCGTGATGTGCAGGCATTGGGCGTGATTGGCGGTGGCACGATGGGCGCGGGGATCGCAACCGCGGCGCTTTTGTCGGGACTGTCTGTGGTGATGCTGGAAATGTCGCCCGAGGCGGCGCAGGCCGCCAAGGATCGCATCGCCGGAAACCTGCAAGGCGCGTTGAAGCGGGGCAAGATCGATCAGGCGGGCTTTGAACACCTGACCGAAAAGGCGCTGACGCTGGCCACCGAGTATGACGCGCTGGCCGGGGCCGATCTGATCATCGAGGCTGTGTTCGAAGAGATGGCGGTCAAGAAAGAGGTGTTCCGCAAGCTCGACGCCGTGGCGAAACCCGGCGCGGTTCTGGCCTCCAACACCTCCTATCTGGATATTGACGAGATTGCGTCCGTCACCTCCCGCCCGGCGGATGTGCTGGGGCTGCATTTCTTTTCGCCGGCCCATGTCATGAAATTGCTCGAGGTTGTTGTCGGTGAGGCCACTGCGCCCGAGGTCGCCGCCACCGGCTTTGCGCTGGGCAAGCGGTTGAAAAAGATTGCCGTGCGGTCGGGCGTGTGTGACGGGTTCATCGGCAACCGTATCCTGTCGACCTATCGCACGGCGGCGGATCACATGGTTCTGGATGGGGCGAGCCCCTATCAGATTGACAAGGTGATGACCGATTTCGGCTTTGCCATGGGGCCCTTTGCGGTGGCTGATCTGGCGGGGCTGGACATTGGCTGGGCCGTGCGCAAGCGCAAACGCGCCGAGGGCCTGCCTGAAGGCGCACGTGACAGCACCTATGTCGACAAGCTCTGTGAAGACGGCCATTTTGGCCAGAAAACCGGCACCGGCTTTTACATCTATGAGGCTGGTAAGCGGGCGGGCGTGCCGAACCCTCAGGTCGATGACCTGATCGCCGCTGAGCGGGCCGAGCAGGGCATCACCCCGCAGGATTTCAGCGATGACGATATCCTGCGCCGTTACATGGCCGCGATGGTGAACGAGGCCGCAAAGGTCGTCGGCGAAGGCATCGCGCGGCGCCCACTGGACGTGGATATGGTGCTGCTCTTTGGCTATGGCTTCCCGCGCTTCAATGGCGGGCCGCTGAAATGGGCCGATATGGTCGGGCTTGAAGGCCTGCTGTCCGATATCAAGGCCTATGCCGAAACCGACCCGCATTTCTGGACCCCCGCCCCGCTGCTCGAGCAGTTGGTGGCCGAGGGCCGCACATTTGATGATCTGAACAAGGGGTAATGAGATGGACCTGAGCTATTCCGCCGAAGAACAGGCCTTCCGCGAGGAAGTGCGCGAGTTTCTGGCCAAGGACCTGCCCAAGGAGCTTTCGGACAAGGTCAAAAACCGGTCCGACATGGGTAAAGAGGATTTCGACCGCTGGCACGCGATCTTGAATGCGCGCGGCTGGCTGGCCCCGAACTGGCCGCGCGAATTTGGCGGCTGTGAATGGAACGCGGTGCAGCGCCACATTTTTGAAGAAGAATGCGCCTATGCCAACGCGCCGCGTGTTGTGCCCTTTGGTCTGACAATGCTGGGGCCGGTCTTGCAGAAATTCGGCTCCAAAGAGCAGCAGGAGCGGTTCCTGCCGCGGATCCTGTCGGGCGAAGACTGGTGGTGTCAGGGCTATTCCGAACCGGGCGCGGGCTCGGACCTGGCCTCGCTGAAAACCAAGGCCGAACGCGACGGCGACCATTATATCGTGAACGGGCAAAAGACCTGGACCACGCTGGGCCAGTTCGCCAACTGGATTTTCTGTCTTGTGCGCACCGACCCGAATGTGAAGCAGCAGGAGGGGATTTCCTTTCTGCTGATCGACATGAACACGCCGGGCATCGAAGTGCGCCCGATCATCCTGCTTGATGGCACGC
The DNA here is from genome assembly GCA_013214715.1 of Paracoccaceae bacterium. Classification (GTDB taxonomy): domain Bacteria; phylum Pseudomonadota; class Alphaproteobacteria; order Rhodobacterales; family Rhodobacteraceae; genus JABSSB01. The sequence goes on from JABSSB010000002.1 coordinate 7,582, forward strand.
ATGAGGTGAACGAGGTCTGGTTTACTGATGTGCGCGTGCCGGTCGAAAACCTTGTGGGCGAGGAAAACAAGGGCTGGACCTATGCCAAATACCTGCTGACGCATGAGCGCACCAATATCGCGGGCGTGGGCTTTTCGCTGGCCGGTCTGGATGCGGTAAAGCGCATGGCACGGTCCGAGATGGCAGGCGGGCGCCCGCTGATCGAAAACCCGCAATTCGCCGCGCGACTGGCTCAGGTGGAATGTGATCTGATGGCGATGGCGACCACCAACCTGCGTATCATATCGAAGGCCGCTGTGGGGCAGGCGCCGGGGGTCGAAGCCTCGATGCTGAAAATCAAGGGCACCGACATCCGGCAGGAAATCAACGATCTGGCCCGCCGAGCAGCCGGGCCTTATGCGATGCCGTTTGCCTCCGAGGCCGTGGGCGACAATGACCCGCTGGGTGTCGAAGGCGCAGCCAAATCCGCGCCCGCCTATTTCAACAATCGCAAACTCTCGATCTTCGGCGGCTCGAACGAGGTGCAGCGCGGGATCATCGCCAAAGTGAAGATGCAGGGGTAAGGCCATGAATTTCGACCTGACCGAAGAACGGCAGATGTTGCAGGACAGCCTGCGGCGGTTTCTGCGCGACAAATACGACACCGCCACGCGCAATGCGATTTTGGACAGCGACACCGGGTTCAGTGCGGAAATCTGGGCCGAACTCGCGGAGCTGGGCGTGATTGGGGCGCTCTTCTCGGAAGAAGATGGCGGCTTTGGCGGTGCCGGCTTTGATCTGGCCGTTGTGTTCGAAGAACTGGGCCGCGCAGGCGTGGTGGAGCCGATGCTGGACAGCGCGGTTCTGGGCGGCGGGCTGATCGCGGCTTTGGGCGATGACACGCAGCGCGGTCTGATCGACGAGATGATTGCAGGCAGCCTGCATTTGGCGCTGGCGCATGGCGAACCCAGCAGCCGTTATGACCTCAGCCGAGTGGCGACCACGGCCACGGAAAATGGCGACACGATCACGCTGTCGGGGCGCAAGGCGGTTGTCGTGAATGCCGAAGCGGCGGACATGCTGATCATCTCTGCGCGCGAAAGCGGGGATGTGGCGGATGAAGATGGGATTTCGCTGTTTCTCGTGCCCACGGATTTTGCCGGGTTGTCGATGCGCGGCTATCCGATGATCGCCGGGGGGCGGGCCGCTGAGATTGTGCTGGATGATCTCACGATCCCGGCCTCTTTCCGGTTAGGGCCTGCGGGGCAGGCTTGGTCTGCGCTGGCCGCGCGGGTCGCTGCGGCCGAGGTGGCGATTGCCGCCGAGACGCTGGGCGCGATGGAAACGGCGACGGAACTGACGCGTGGCTATCTGATGACCCGCAAGCAGTTCGGGCGGCCGATTGGCACGTTTCAGGCGCTGGCCTTCCGCTTTGCAGATATGCTGACCGAGCTGGAACAGGCACGCTCTGCCGTGATCAATGCAGCCGGGCATCTGCAGGCTGACGCCCGCATCCGCGACATGCAGATCGCCGCCGCACGCAATCTGCTGGGCCGGGTGGCGCGTCAGATTTCCGAGGAATCGATCCAGATGCATGGTGGCATCGCGATGACGCAGGAATATGAACTCGCTCATATCGCCAAGCGTATCACGATGGCCGATCACCGTTTTGGCGATACCGACACGCAGTTGGAGCGGTTCATTGCCCTCTCTGCGGCCTGAAAATGGGATCATTGCGGGCCAGACCGGTGCGCAGCGTCTGATTGGCTACAAGATCGATGTTGGCCAGCCCGACCGCCGCGCTCGTGCGGTGCTGGAGGTCGGGCCGGATCATGCCAACCGCATCGGCGCGCTGCATGGCGGGATCATCGCGATGCTTCTGGATGCGGCGATGGGCTTTACCGCGTCGCTCTATTTCGGCGAAGGTGAACCTGAGGTGCCGCTGGTCACCGTGTCGATGACCACCAATTTCGTGTCGATCGCCAAGATCGGCAGCACGGTCACGGCGACGGGGCTTGTGGCGGGGGGCGGTCGCTCCATCGCGCAGGTCACAGGGGAACTGGTGGATGATGGCGGCGCGGTGATTGCCACGGCCACGGGGGTGTTCCGGCGCATCAAAGGGTAGACCCGACAGCTTTGGGAGGGGCGGACGGCATGACATTGGCACGGATCGAAGATCGCGGGGATCACATCGCGATCATCAACAGGAACGCCGCCAAACGCGGTGCCTTGTCGGTTGAATATTACGAGGCGGTGATGGCCGGGTTCAAAGCCGCGCAGGAGCGGCGGATCCGCGCGGTTCTGCTCACATCCGAAGGCGGGTTTTTCTGCGCGGGCGGCGATTTGACCGTGCTGATCGAACGCCACAAACTGCCCGAGGATGAGCGGCATCAAAAGATCGACGCGCTGCATGACATGATCCGTGCCATCCGCGCCAGCCCGGTGCCGGTGGTCTGCGCCATTGAAGGCGGTGCGGCAGGCGCGGGGCTGTCGATTGCGCTGGCCTGCGATCTGATCGTCGCCGCCGAAGATGCCAAATTCACCGCGGCTTATGTTAAAGCGGGTTTGGTGCCAGATGGCGGTCTGACCTCGGCCCTTGCGCGCGCGGTGCCGCGGCAGATGGCGATGGAGATGTGTCTGCTGGGCCGGTCCTTGCCGGTCACGCGCTTTGCCGAGGCCGGGGTGGTGACGGCGTTGACAGCACCCGGCGCGGCCGATCAGGCGGCAGCTGACCTGGTTGCGCGCCTGACGGCTGGTCCGCGTGATGCACAGGGCGTGATCCGGACTTTGGTGGCCGACGCCTATGAGCTGTCCGAGGAAGATCAACTGGCCGCCGAACAGATCGGCATGGCCCGGGCGCAAGGTGGGGCCGAGGCGGCGGAAGGCATTGCCGCGTTTCTTGAAAAACGTCCGCCCCGGTTTGGCGATCTGCCATGACCGAGCGGGTCGAGCATCATCTGGCCCGGCAGGTTGCCGCGCAGCCCAAGGCGCCCGCGATCAGCGACACGACCGGGGCGGCATGGACATGGTCGGATCTGGCTGCGGCTGCGGCGGATATGGCGCTCTTGCTGCGGGGCGAAGGGGTTCAACCCGGCGACCGGGTTATGCTGGTGACGGAAAACTGCGCGGCCTCGGTCGCGGCGATGCTGGGCGGCTGGCAGATGGGCGCGGTGATGGTGCCCGTGAACGCCCGCCAAACCGCACCTGAAATCGACCGGGTCGTGGCCCATGCCGAACCGGCGGCGGTTCTGTTTGCCGACCATGTCGCTGGCGACGCCGCTGCCCATGCCGACCGGTTTCAGGCCTGGACGGTCAGCGGCGGCTTTGGTCGCTTGCGCATGGCCTGCCCGCATGACAGCGCACCCGATGCCGTGCAGGATCTGGCCGTTATCCTTTACACCACTGGTACAACCGGCACGCCAAAAGGCGTGATGCTGACCCATGCCAACCTGCTGTTCGGAGGTCGCGCGAGTTGCGAGTTCCGGTCGATGAGTTCTGCAGATTGGGTCTATGGCGTCTTGCCGATCACGCATGTCTTTGGGCTCGCCTCGATCATGGTCGGGGGGATGATCGGTGGCGCGCGCCTGTCGATGGAGGCGCGGTTTTCCCCGGCCAAACTCTATGAGGCGCTGACAAGCGGTGTGACCCTGTTTTCCGGGGTGCCACAGATGCATGCGCAGCTGATGCATTACGTCCGTGAGCGTGGCCATGACCGGCTGGGCAGTGACAGCCTGCGCTATGTTTCCTCGGGCGCGGCGCCGCTGGACCCGGAATGGAAGCGTCAGGCCGAGGCGTTTTACGGCGTGGCGATCCAGAACGGCTATGGCATGACGGAAACCACAGCGGGGGTGGCTGTGTCACGCAATCAGATCGGCAGCCTCGACATTTCCTGTGGGCCGCTGATCGACGGCTGTGAGCTGCGCATCGATGAAACCGTGCCCGGTGGCGGTGATGGTGCCGGAGAGGTCGTGACCCGCGGCCCCAACATCATGCGCGGCTATTATCGCAACCCCGAGGCCACCGCGCAGGTTCTGGATTCTGAAGGCTGGCTGCGCACGGGCGATCTGGGCCGGGTGGATGCGGCAGGGCATCTGCATATTCTGGGCCGCTCGAAAGAGCTGATCATTCATGGCGGTTTCAATGTTTATCCGCCCGAGGTCGAAGCCGCGCTGAACGAACATCCTCAGGTGATCCAATGCGCCGTCATAGGCCGCCCGCGCGATGGGGATGAGGAGGTTCTGGCCTTTGTCATGGCCGCCGCCGCCGATATGCCCGATGTGGCCGACCTGCGCAGCTTTGTAGCCGCGCGTCTGGCGGGATATAAACGACCGTCAAAAATTATTGTGGCCACTGCTCTTCCAGCTGCGCCAACTGGTAAAATTTTGAAACACAAACTGATAGACCAGTTTGCCGATTGGCTGAGCTGATCTTTTTTGATCTCACCCGCTTTTTTTGCGCGAAAAAACTGGTTTGCCGGGCCGTTTTGGGCGGCTGCAGGGCGTGGGCGGGTCGCTTCTGCGACGAAGCACAGGCAGACTAACAGATCTGTAATGGTCATGGTGGAAACTGTGTGTTGACTTGAGCCCTTGATGACCTGTGGGCTTCAGCTCTGGGAGGCGCTGATCGGTATGCTGTTGAGCCGCCGCGATGTTTTGCGAGGCCACTCTGTTCAGGCAGATCCGATCTACATGCGCCCATTTGGGGCCGACCCCGCCCGATTTGACGATCTATGCCGGGACTGCTCTGCCTGCCTGTCCGCCTGCCCGGAGGGCATCATCGTCACGGCCGCTGATGGCCGCGCGGCGGTCGATTTGCGCCGGGGCGCCTGCAACTTTTGTCAGGCCTGCGCACAGGCCTGCCCGACTGGCGCATTGCGCGACGATAACCAAACATGGGACTGGCATGCGCGGATCGACACCCAATGCCTGTCGATACAGGGCATCAGCTGCCGCGCCTGTCAGGATGTCTGTGAACCGCGCGCGATTTCTTTCAGACTGGCCACCGCCGGGCGGGCCATGCCCCAGCTTGAGCTGGACAGCTGCACCGGCTGCGGCGCCTGCGCGGGCGCTTGCCCGGCCGATGCCATTCGATTTGATCACCGACCCCAGAAAGAAGAAGAGGCCGCCGGATGAATATTTGTGGATGCCTGGTGCATGTCGCCCCACGCTATGCCGATGCCGCCGCAGCGGATATGGCCGCCCGTGACGGGGTGGAGGTGCATGCCCGCAGCGAAGACAGCCGCTTTGTTGTCGTTGTCGAGGACACGCCCCAGCGCATGGCGTCCGAGGCGATCATGGATCTGCATCAGATCCCCGGCGTCGTGTCCCTGACGCTGACCTATCACCATTTCGAGCAGCTGCCCGAAAGCGCTGCCCGCCAACCTTCCATGCCAGCCACGTAATCCGGAGCAAGCATCATGACCATCAGCGAAACACGCCGGACATTTCTCAAGGCTTCTGCCGCAACGGCCACCGCCTCGGCCGCGGGAATTCCGCTGGCGACGGGACAGGCCACCGCCGCGATCCAGACGCCAGATATCAGCTGGGACAAAGCGCCCTGCCGGTTCTGCGGCACGGGGTGTTCCGTGCTTGTGGGCACCAAGGAAGGCCGCGTTGTGGCCACGCAGGGCGACCCGGACGCGGAGGTGAACCGGGGCCTGAACTGCATCAAGGGCTATTTCCTGTCCAAGATCATGTATGGCGAAGACCGTCTGAAAACGCCGCTCTTGCGCAAGACGAACGGTGTCTATGACAAGAACGGTGAGTTCGAGCCTGTGAGCTGGGACGAAGCCTTCGACGTGATGGCCGCCAAGTGGAAAGAGGCGTTGGCCGCCAAAGGGCCGACCAGCGTTGGCATGTTTGGCTCGGGTCAGTGGACGGTCTGGGAAGGCTACGCCGCCGCCAAGCTGATGAAGGCCGGGTTCCGGTCGAACAATATCGACCCCAACGCGCGACATTGCATGGCGTCGGCCGTGATGGGGTTCATGCGCACCTTCGGCATCGACGAGCCGATGGGCTGTTATGATGATTTCGAGGCGGCGGATACGTTCGTGCTCTGGGGCTCGAACATGGCCGAGATGCACCCGATCCTGTGGTCGCGCCTGACGGATACGCGCCTGACCAAGCCCGGCGCGCAGGTCCATGTGCTGTCCACCTATCAGCATCGGTCCTTCGAGCTGGCCGATAATGGCATGGTGTTCAAGCCGCAGACCGATCTGGCGATCCTGAATTATATCGCGAATTACATCGTCTCAAACGGCTATGTGAACGAAGACTTCATGGCCAAGCATGTGAACATCACGCGGACCGAGACCGATATCGGCTATGGCCTGCGCCCGGAAAACCCGCTGCAGGAGTCCGCGGCCCATCCCGATAGCGGGGATCTGACCCCGATCGACATGGATGAATACGCCGCCTCGGTTGCGGAATATACGGTTGAAATGGTGTCCGAGCTGTCCGGCGTTCCCGCCGAGCAGTTGGAAAAACTGGCCGAGCAATATGCCGACCCCAATCGCAAGGTGATGAGCCTGTGGACGATGGGCTTCAACCAGCATACGCGCGGCTCCTGGGTGAATTCGCTGTGCTACAACGTGCATCTGCTGACTGGCAAAATCTCGGAACCCGGCAATTCACCTTTCTCGCTGACCGGGCAGCCCTCGGCCTGCGGCACCGCGCGTGAGGTCGGCACATTCAGCCACCGCCTGCCTGCGGATCTGGTCGTCAACAACCCCAAGCATCGCGAGATTGCCGAAGGCATCTGGAAAGTGCCGCCCGGCACCATCCCCGAAAAGCCTGGCTTCCACGCTGTCTTGCAGAACCGGATGCTGAAAGATGGCGTGCTGAACGCCTATTGGGTGCAGTGCAACAACAACATGCAGGCCGCGCCGAACCTGAACGAGGAAAGCTGGCCCGGCTATCGCAACCCCGAAAACTTTGTCGCTGTGTCAGACCCGTATCCGACCGTGACAGCGATTGCCGCCGATCTGATCCTGCCAACGGCGATGTGGGTTGAGAAGGAAGGCGCCTATGGCAATGCCGAACGTCGCACGCAGTTCTGGCGTCAGCAGGTGCATGCCCCCGGCGAGGCGAAGTCGGATCTGTGGCAGCTGATGGAATTCTCCAAACGTTTCACCGTTGAAGAAGCCTGGGGCAATGCGTTCGCCAATGCTAATCCGGAATACAAAGGCAAGACACTGTTCGACGTCCTCTATGGCAATGGACAGGTGAACCAGTTCCCGCTGGCCGACATGCAGGAAGGTCACCCGAATGACGATGCCGAGCATTTCGGCTTCTATGTTCAGAAGGGTCTGTTTGAAGAATACGCAACATTTGGCCGTGGACACGGGCATGATCTCGCGCCGTTTGAATCCTACCATCAGGCGCGGGGCCTGCGCTGGCCCGTGGTGGACGGGAAAGAAACGCGTTACCGCTTCCGTGAAGGCTATGATCCTTTTGTCGAAGCGGGCAGCGAAGTACAGTTCTATGGCCATCAGGACAAGAAGGCCAAGATTATCTTTGCGCCCTATGAGCCGCCCGCCGAAAGCCCTGATGACGAATTTGACCTGTGGCTTTGCACCGGTCGTGTGCTGGAGCATTGGCATTCCGGCTCGATGACGCGGCGTGTGCCCGAATTGCACCGCGCTTTCCCGATGGCGGTGGTGTTCATGCACCGGGCCGATGCCGAAAAGCGCGGGCTGCGCAATGGGCAGGAGATCGTGATCTCCACCCGGCGTGGCGAGATGCGGTCAAAATTGTCGACGCGTGGCCGCAACAAGGTGCCAGAAGGTCTGGTTTTTGTGCCTTGGTTCGATGAAGGCCAGCTGATCAACAAGCTGACGATGGATGCGACCTGCCCGCTGTCGAAACAGACCGACTTCAAGAAATGCGCCTGCAAGGTCGAGCGCACCGCCTAACCCCAACCGCACAGCCAGGCCCGGAGCCACGCCATGCCCCTGTCAACGCTTTCCCCAGCCCGCCGCCGGTTTTTGACCGATGGCGCCCGCATGGCGGAAAGCTTTGCGGTGGCCGGTCTGGGCCTGAGCTATGTTGCGCGGGACGCCCGTGCGCTTCCAGTCAACGCACTGCGCCCCCCAGGCGCGGTGGATGAAGGCCGGTGTCTCGCGTCTTGCATTCACTGTGGTCCTTGCCTGCGGGATTGCCCGTTTGATACTCTCACGCTGGCCGAACTGGGCGAAGACGGCCCGGTGACCGGCACGTCCTATTTCACCGCCCGCGATGTGCCCTGCGAGATGTGCGATGACATCCCCTGCGTCGCGGCCTGCCTGACCGGAGCCTTGGATCCGGGCCTCGATGACATAGACAATGCGCGGATGGGCACCGCCGTACTGGCGGATCGGGAAAACTGTCTGACCTTCCTCGGGTTGCGCTGCGACCTGTGTTATCGGGTCTGCCCGTCGATCGATAAGGCGATCACGCTGGAGCTGTCGCATAACACCCGCACCGACGCCCACGCGATTTTCGAACCCACCGGGCATTGGCCCGCGCTGACAGCGCTGATCGGGGCGGGCATCGTGCTGGCAGCCTATGTGCTGATCGCGGGGCGGATGTATTGTTCATGGGTCTGCCCGATCAACCCGGTCACGGATGCGGCGCATTTCCTGCATCGCAAGCTGGATCTGCCCAAAGGTTGGCAGCCCAAACGCGAGGCGCGGTTGTGGATCATGGGGGCCGTTCTGGTCGTATCCTTTGTCACGGGCACCATCGTTTGGGAGGTCGTCAGCCCGATCACGCTGCTGCATCGCGGGCTGATCTTTGGCATGGGCGCGGTTTGGGCGCTGGTGCTGGGGATCTTCCTCTTTGATCTGGTCGTCTCGCGGCCGGGCCGGTGTGGCCATATCTGCCCGGTTGGGGCGTTTTATGGCCTTATCGGTCAGAAAAGCCTGCTGCGGGTTAGTGCCGCCAATCGCGCGGCCTGCGATGATCGCGCGGCCTGCGATGATCGCATGGATTGTTATGCCATCTGCCCCGAGCTTCAGGCGATCTCTCCGGCGTTGCGCGGCAAGGGTGATGGCACGCCGCTGATCCTGGACAGTAACGGCACCAATTGCGGCGGATGTATCGATATCTGCGCGCAGAATGTCTTTCACTTTACCCATCGGTTCGACGACCAGATCGCCGCGCCGGAGATCACATCCGCGCCCGAACAGAGCGCCGCAAGATAGACCCATGAAGGAGTTGATCCGATGAAAAAACTGGTTTTCGCGGGTATCACCGCCCTTGTGACCGTGTTGACGCTTGGCAGTTTTGTATTGGCGCAAGAGGTGCAGATGATGCGCAGCACGCCAATTGACGCCGACAACCGGCTGGGCGCGGATTTCAAATGGGAAGGCAAGGAAGGCCGGATGCAGCGGAATTACCGCCAGCAACCGCCCCTGGTCCCGCATTCGATCGCGCAATATCAGATCGACACGCGGGTCAACCAGTGCCTCGGCTGCCATGACTGGACCAAGGCGGGCGCGCGTGGCGCACCGACCTTGTCGATGACGCATTACCTCGACCGGGAGGGCAATGAGCTCGATCACATCGCGGGCACGCGGTTTTTCTGCAACCAGTGCCATGTGCCGCAGGCCGATGTATCGCCGCTGGTTCCCAATGTGTTCGAGGCGTCTTCGCCGATTGAGAACTGATCCGATTTCCTAGGAGGCATCTGACATGGCCGATGACAATAACAAGCGCCGCGGTCTGCTTGGGCTGTGGGACTGGTTCTGGGCGCCGACCGCCGTGCTGAGCATAGGGTTCGTCCTGCTGGCCGGGTTTCTGGGCGGCATCCTGTTCTGGGGTGGGTTTCACTGGACGCTGGAAATGACCAATACCGAAGAGTTCTGCGTCAGCTGTCACAGCATGGAAACCAATCTGGGCGAATATCGCGAGACCATCCATTACAACAACCATTCCGGCGTGCGCGCGATCTGTTCGGATTGCCATGTGCCCAAGGAATGGCAGCACAAGATCAAGGCCAAGGTGATGGCGGTCAAGGACGTCTATCACGAGGCCGTTGGCACCATCGACACGGCCGAAAAATACGAATCGCACCGCCTGCATATGGCCGAGGCCGTCTGGCGCAAGATGAAAGCCTCGGATTCGCGGGAATGCCGGAACTGCCACAATTTCCAGTATATGGACTTCACCATTCAGGAAACGCGTGCCGCGGCCGAACATCAGCGCGCGTTGGACAACAACATGACCTGTATCGACTGCCATCAGGGTATCGCGCATAGCCTGCCGGCCGGGCATCTGGACGCCTATAAAGCCTTGGTCGAAGAGATGGCCGCTGCCGAGACCGGCGAAAGCGGACCGGCGCTGCGCCAAAGCGGGATCGGCGTCGATCTTCAGCCTTTGCGCGACGTCTTGTCAGAGCGTGGCAACTGATCACATCGGCGCATCGGCACCCATGTCGATGCGCGTCAGGAATAGAAGGACACTGAAAAATGCTGACCATTCTCGACCTTCTGGGCACCATCGGGGGCAATGTGCTGAGCTTGCCCGGCATTCTGGGGCTCGCTTTGGGGATGATGACCCGCCGCCTGCCGCTGGGCGCGGCGCTGGGCGGTGGTGTCGGGATCTTTGAAACGCTGGTCTTTGCCGGGTTTCAGCTGCAAGCGATCGAACCGCTTGAGTTGATCGTGGCGGTGGTGGTCGGCGTTATGGCCGGGTCTGTCGGCACGTTGATCCGGCAAAAGGGCGCGACGGTCTGACCGCGCGCCCTGACAAGTCAGGCGGTATGATCGACCACTTGCAGATGCTGTGCCAGTGTGTCGATTTCAGACATCCAGGCGATCACGAGTGCAGGGTCTGACGGTGCGGCGTGCACGCCCGCCGGGATCCGACGCGCCAGCACGGCCTCGACGGCCAATGACACGGGAACAGAGACCAGCCGCGCCATCGCGGTGCCGCGCGCATCGCCCCAGGCATCCATGACATAGGTCTGATGCCAGACCTCTTGCCCGTCCTTTTCGGCCTTGAGACCGACGCAAAGGACAACGCGGTCAGGCTCACCCTCGTCATAGGCATTATCAGTCCAGAACTGATCGGACATGTCTTTCAGGCGCGCCTCTCCGGCCGCACCTTCGAGTGTTTCAATCTCGGCAAAGACGTCCTTCCACGCGTCCGCCCAGCCGTTCAGGCGCAAGGTACCTCGGACGAAGTCCTTGACGGTCCAATGCGGTTCAAACCCGTATTCGGCCATGAAGGGCAGGCTGTCGCGGTTTGGGTAGACCTCAAAGGTTTCGGGGGTTGGTAGCGGAGCGCCATAGCTTGAAATTGCGTCCCAGGGGCGGGACACGGTGAGTTCGGTGTAATTGCGCAGAGATTTCGAGGGCGATCGCAGCGCCTTCAAAACGCCCAGCGGCGACCAGCTGAATTTGTAGCGGAACGGGTTGGGATGTTTCGGCACGCCGCCGCAATAAGAAATGAAGCTGAGATGGTTGTCGGCATCAAACGCGTCCGAGGCACGATAGGCCGCCACAAGGTGATGCGCCATCAGGTGGTCGATGCCAGGGTCCAGCCCGACCTCATTGACCAGGGCTACGCCTGCCTCCTGCGCGGCGGGGTCAAGCGCGCGCATCTCGGGCGCGATGTAGGACGAGGACACGAAATGCGCGCCGCTTTGGATGGCCAGTTGGGCCAGTGGCACATGCCAGTCGCCGGGCAGCATCGACACCACGATATCGCCGGGGCCAAGCACATCGCCAAGCGCATCGATGTCAAAGGCCCGGATATCGCTGGTCAGATCGCCCACGGTCTCTTCGGCCTTGGCCGTGGTGCGATTCCAGACCGTGACCTTATGGCCGGCTTCGATCAGGCGGCGCAGGCCGGGAATGGCCGAAAGGCCGGTGCCGCACCAGTGGATGGTCGGGGATTGGGTCATGGGCTCGCTCCAGTCATCGGTTTGGCCAAAGGTGTTTCACATCCGCTGGGGCGAGGGAAGAGGCTCCGCGACAGGATGTCCCGATGCGGTGGCTTGATTGGATAACGCGGTGTCGGGAGACTGACCGGGTCATGCGTTTGGGAAAGGGTCTGCCCATGTTGCCAACGCCGAGAGGGTTTTCGCATATCGGCCTGTCTGTGCCGGATCTGGATGCGGCGGTGAAGTTCTATGCCGAGGTCATGGGGTTTTACACGATCATGCCGCCGACGCTGATCGAAAAGGATGACAGCGATATCGGGGTGATGTGCTCGGATGTCTTCGGCCCGGATTGGACGCGGTTTCGCATCGCGCATATGTCAACGGGCGATCGGATCGGGATCGAGCTGTTCGAGTTTCCCGATGGCTATGCGCCGGAAAACAATCTGGATCATCGCCGCCACGGCATCTTCCATTTCTGTGTACAGGACCCGGATGTGGAGGGGTTGACGGAAAAGATCGTCGCTGCCGGTGGCAAACAGCGAATGCCGGTGCGGATGTATTACCCCGACGACAAGCCCTATCGCATGGTCTATGTCGAGGATCCGTTTGGGATCGTGTTTGAGATTTACTCGCATGGCTACGAGCTGACCTATTCCGCCGGAGCCTATTCTGATTGAGCGCCGCTGGCGCGGCGCGGCCTCCGGCGGGGGTATTTTGTAAGCAAAGAAATTGAGGTCAGCCCAAAGCGGCGCTGTGGCGGGCGAACTCTGCCTTTGCGCGGCCCCAGACGCCGGTGCTGAGGTCGTCCAGCGTGCGCAGGGATGGCAGGAGCTGGTCGGCGTAGTCTTCGGAGCTTTCGACCGGCAGCATCGAGGGCAGGTTGTCGATGGCGGTGACATCTAGAGGTGGGGTGTCATGGACGCGCAGGGCGGGGTCGTGCCAGTCGGTCACCCGGTCATAGATTTTGATCGGAGAGAAATCACTGGTCGGGTCGCAGGCAATGTCTCCGATCACGCCAAGGCGGCGCGGCGCTGTTTTGGCTGAGGCCGGGACAAAGACCGGCGTTCCCGGGCGCGCGAGGATGCAGTTGAGAAAGATGTCATGGGCGAGCACCTCGGGGAAGGGCCCGCCATGGGCGGTTTCCGCCATGTCCCATTTGGTGACCGGCACGCCCATCGCGCGGCAAAGGTCGGATGCGCCCGTGCCCACGCGACCCAGTGCACCTATCACGATGGCTGTGGGCCGTTGAGCGCCGATGGCGACGAGTTCTGATTGCAGATCAAGCTGGAGATGTGCGGCGCTGTCCTGCACGCCGACGGGGCCGCAGATCGTGCCGCGTTGCTGGGCGGCCCAGCATTTCAGGGCTACCGCCGCCCCGGCATAGCCCGCCCAATAGCCAAAGGCGGCGACGCGACGGCCTGCCTCATCCACCAGATATTCGAGATCATAGAGCGTGCCGCCGCCCGCGCGGAAGCGGCGCAGAAGCTCCTGTCCGGCGGGTTGGCCTTTATAGGCATGGCCGAACATGATGTGGCGATGGGTGAGCGGGGTGCCGTCTTCGGGCAGTTCCTTTAGGCCGAAGATGATGGCGTCTTCGGGAGCCTGACGCCAGCTGCCTTCCGCGGCGGTCGCGCAGCCTGCTGCCACGAACCCATCCATTGGCATGGCGCGTTGCGTGCTGTTTTCGACAGTCACCGAGAACCCGGCGCGCAACAGCTCTGCCGCGCCTTGCGGCGTGAGGCCCACGCGCTGTTCATTGTGGCGTTCTTCGGCCCGGACCCAGAGATGTGTCATGTTGCAGCCCCCGTGATGCGTCGCATGTGCTTAGGCCGGGGGCGCGAGGGCTGCAAGCGGGATCAGCCGAGGTTGGGCAGCATCCCGTCGGCGATGGCTTTTTGCACAGACGGCCGCGCCTGCATCTGCGCCATGAAGGCGCGGATTTTGGGGAAGGGGGTCAGATCGACCTCATCGCCCGGCAGCCAGTTGCAGACGGTGAAAAGATAGGGGTCGGCCAAGGACGGCGTATTGCCCAGAACAAAGGGGCCGCGCAGGCAGTTGGCTTCGACAAAGGCGGCGGATTCGGCCATGGTTTGCGGAACTTTGGCGGTCATGTCCTGCCAGCTGGCCTTGTTGTCCGCCCAGCGGTAGCCGCGCATCTTGTGGGCGTGGTTCACATGCATGGTTGAGGCGAGGTAATACATCACCTCGCGCATCCGCGCGGCCATGACCGGATCATCCGGGACCAGCCCCGCCTGCGGCGCGCGGGCGGCGACATAGTCCAGAAGCGCGCCGGTTTCCGTCAGGATGCCGCCATCCACCACCAGCGCGGGCACGCGGCCTTTGGGGTTGATCGCATGATAGGCGGGTTTGGTCTGCTCGCCGCTGGCGAAATCGACATTGATCGCCTCATAGGCCAGCCCGGCTTCGTTCAGGGCGATGGCGGTGGCGATCGAAATGGTGCCGGGGGCATAATAAAGTTGCATGAGATTTCCTTCAGCCGTCAGACATGGGTCTGCGCAAATTGCCGTTCCGGTGTGTCCAGGTGGGGCACCGCGTTGAAAAGCACAGGGCTGAGATGCCCGCCAATCGGGAACATCCGGTGCATCGATGTGTTCATGATCGCCAGCGCCATGCGCGACATGCCCGGAATATCCAGCCCCAGCGCCTGCCGCATCACATTGGCAATCAACCCGCCCGAGGTCACGACCAGCGCGGGGCCGTCGCCTTCGGCAATCTCGGCCAGCACATCCGACACGCGCGTTTCGAACGCCTCGAAACTTTCGGGGGCACCGTCGATCTCTCCGGCCTGCCAATGACCGAAGACCTGCGGCAGATGCGCGACGAAGCCTTCGCGTTCGACCGGGATGTCTATGCCCTTTTGATCCTGCAAGAGCGTCGCCATGGTAAAATATTGCAACTCGTTCAGGCGGGGATCCTGCACGGCATCCTCGTGCCCCATCGACCGGGCGGTTTCGATGTGCCGACGCAGCGTGCCGCAATAGACGCGGGTATGGGTCGGGCCACAGGCGTCCAGATGCGCGCCCAGCCATCCGGCTTGCTGATGGCCAAGGTCGGACAGGCGGTCATAGCCTTCTTCATCCCGCGCGCCGTAATTGGCCTGACCGTGCCGGATCAGCGTGATATGCGACATCTGATTTCCTTTCGCCTGTGGTCCGAGGTGTAGGGGAGTGTCTCTGCAAAGACCAGACTGTCGCGCATCGGAAACGCGGCTTGGCGCAAAACTGACCAACTGCGTCGGGATTGACCCTTCGGGCGGGGGTTTTGCCTGCCTATAGTCTGCGCAAGCAGGGAGGCATGCATGTCTGACACGATCCGATTCTCGCTGGATGGCGAGGTGGTTGAAGCCCAGCCGGGCATGACCATCTGGGAAGTGGCCAATGGCCGCGGTCTGGTGATTCCGCATCTGTGCCACAAGCCTGCGCCCGGCTATCGCCCTGACGGCAATTGTCGCGCCTGTATGGTTGAAATCGAAGGCGAGCGTGTGCTGGCTGCGTCGTGCATACGCGAACCCTCGGAAGGCATGGTGGTCACCACCAATTCGGCCCGCGCGACCGGTGCCCGGAAGATGGTGATGGAGATGCTGGTCGCTGATCAGCCCCCGCGTGAGGAGGCCCGGGACCGCTCCAGCCATTTGTGGGAGATGGCCGAGCTGAACGAGGTCAGCGAAAGTCGCCTGCCCAAGCTGGAACAGGAGCGTATCCCCCTTCTGGATGACAGCCATGTGGCGATGCGGGTCAATCTGGATGCTTGCATCCAATGTGGTCTTTGCGTCCGCGCCTGTCGTGAAGTGCAGGTCAATGACGTGATCGGCATGTCGGGCCGCGGCCATGACAGCTATCCGTCTTTTGATCTGTCTGACCCGATGGGCGCGTCGACCTGTGTGGCCTGTGGTGAATGTGTGCAGGCCTGCCCGACCGGCGCGCTGATGCCGGCGACGGTGCTGGACGCCAATGAACAGGGCGACAGTGCTGATTATGATCGGGAGGTCGACAGCATCTGCCCCTTCTGTGGGGTGGGCTGTCAGGTCTCGCTGAAGATCAAGGACAACAAGGTCAAATATGTCGAAGGCATCAATGGGCCGGCGAATGAAGGGCGGCTTTGCGTCAAGGGGCGCTTTGGCTTTGACTATATCCACCACCCCCACCGCCTGACCAAACCTCTGATCCGGCGCGAGGATGCGCCTGCCAAGGGGCTGAATGTCGATCCCGGCAATGTGCTGACCCATTTCCGTGAAGCCTCGTGGGAAGAGGCGCTGGAGGCCGCGGCTGGCGGGCTGAGGGGCCGTGGGCGTGAAGTGGCCGGATTTGGCTCGGCCAAGTGCACAAATGAAGAAGCCTATCTGTTCCAGAAATTCATCCGGCAGGGCTTTGGCCATAACAACGTGGATCACTGCACGCGTTTGTGTCACGCGTCCTCGGTTGCGGCGCTGATGGAGAACGTGGGCTCTGGCGCAGTGACGGCGACATTCAATGAGATCGAAAACGCCGATGTGGCCATCGTGATCGGCGCGAACCCGACCGAAAACCACCCCGTTGCGGCGACTTATTTCAAGCAATTCGCCAAGCGCGGCGGCAAGCTGATCGTGATGGACCCGCGCGGTCAGGGGCTGAAACGTCATGCCTCGCATATGCTGCAATTCCGCCCTGGCGCGGATGTGGCGATGCTGAATGCGATCATGCATGTGATTGTTGAAGAAGAGTTGTATGACCGCCAATACATCGCCGCCATGACCGAAAACTGGGAGGCGGAGAAGATGCATCTGGCCGCCTTCGCCCCTGAAAAGATGTCCGAGATCTGCGGGATCGCGCCCGAGCTGCTGCGCGATGTGGCGCGCAGCTTTGCGCGGGCGCAGGCGGGCATGATCTTCTGGGGCATGGGCGTCAGCCAGCATATCCACGGCACGGACAATTCGCGCTGTCTGATCTCTTTGGCGCTGATGTGCGGTCATGTCGGCCGCCCCGGCACCGGCCTGCATCCGCTGCGGGGGCAGAACAATGTGCAGGGCGCGTCGGATGCTGGGCTGATCCCGATGTTCCTGCCGGATTATCAGTCTGTGATGAACGATGAGATCCGCGCGCATTTCAATGGCATCTGGGGCTCGGGTGATTTTTCGGATCAGAAGGGCCTGACCGTCACGGAAATCTTGGATGCGGTCCATGCGGGCGACATCAAGGCAATGTATGTTCTGGGTGAAAACCCGGCCATGTCCGACCCGGATGTGGATCACGCGCGCGATGCGCTGGCCGCTTTGGACCATCTGGTGGTGCAGGACATCTTCCTGACTGAAACGGCCAATTATGCCGACGTGATCCTGCCTGCCTCGGCCTTCGCCGAGAAATCCGGCACCGTGACCAATACCAACCGACAGGTCCAGATGGGCCGCCCCGCTGTTCCTCCCCCGGGCGAGGCGCAGGAGGATTGGTGGATCACGCAGGAACTGGCGCGGCGCTGCGGCATGGACTGGCGCTATGACAGCCCGGCAGATGTGTTTGCCGAAATGAAGCAGGGGATGAAATCGCTCGATAACATCTCATGGGACCGTCTGGCTGGAGAGAACGCGGTGACCTACCCGTCGCTGTCGCCCGAAGATCCGGGACAGGCGATTGTCTTTGCGGATGCCTTCCCGCGCGAGAATGGCCGGGCGAAGTTTACACCGGCTGCTGTGATCCCGCCGGATGAGGCCCCGGATGGCGACTATCCGATGATCCTGACCACCGGGCGCCAGCTTGAGCATTGGCATACCGGGTCAATGACCCGCCGATCTGCCGTGCTGGATGCGGTGGAGCCGGAGGCGAATTGCTCCCTGCATCCCAAGACGCTGCGCGCGCTGGGCGTGGAACCCGGTGGGATGCTGCGCCTGACCACGCGCAGAGGCTCGATCGAGATCATGGCACGGGCGGATCGCGCGGTGGCCGAGGATATGGTGTTCCTGCCTTTTGCCTATGTCGAAGCGGCTGCCAACCTGCTGACCAACCCGGCGGTGGACCCTTATGGCAAGATCCCGGAGTTTAAATTCTCCGCCGTGCGGGTCGAGAAAGCTGCAGGAGCGATGGCAGCGGAATAACGCTTGCTGCGTCAGGCCGTGGCGTGTTTGCTGACGCCATGGCCAACGCTGTGTTCATCCAAAACCCGGAGTCGATCTACAAGGACGAGCCTGGGGTCCGCTATCATTTCCCAAAAATGTATCTCAAGCGGGTGCAGGCCTGTGTCGGCGATTGGGTGGCGTTCTATGAAGGCAAGGAAGGCGCGTTGAGATATACATCCATCCAGCGTGTCGCCTCTGCTCATCCGGACCCGGACACGCCAGATCAGTCTTTCGCGCGCATGGTAAAACGCGCCTATAATGGGCGTTGCGCGATTTCGGGTTTCGACCTGCGCAATGGACTGGGCCGGGCCGAGGTTCGGGCGGCCCATATCCGCCCGGTTCAGCATAAGGGCCCGGATGTCGTCAGCAACGGATTGGCGCTTTCGGCCACGTTGCATTGGATGTTTGATCGTGGGCTGATCTCGGTTGGCAAAGATCACGACATTCTCGTGTCTGACAACAAGGTGGCGCCCGATGTGCGTCGGAGGCTGATTTCACCCAGCGGCAAATTGCATCTGCCTGATAATCCGCGCGATTATCCCCATCCTGAATATCTGAGATACCATCGCGAAAACATCTTCGGAGCGGCTGCATGACCCTTCCCATCCAACCCAACCGGTTCCTGTCCGACCTTCATAGCCTGCGCCAGTTTGGCGCTGCAGGCGTGGGAAAAGGCGTGCAGCGACGGGCATTTTCGGAAGCTGATCTGGCTTCTCGCCGCTGGCTGATGGACCAGATCGAAAACGCTGGACTGACCCCGCATATGGATGCTTGCGGCAACATCTTTGGGTTGGCCGATGGTGTCGGGCCGCTGATCGGGTCCCATACGGACAGCCAACCCGAAGGCGGGTGGCTGGATGGGGCGTTGGGGGTCATCGCGGGTTTGGAGATTGCCCGCGCCGCGAAAGAGGCGGGGCGGCCCGTATCAGTCGTCAGTTTTCAGGATGAAGAGGGGCGCTTTGGTGCGCTGACCGGGTCGTCGGTTTGGGGCGGAGCGATGTCGTTGGCAGAGGCGGACGCACTGACCGATGATTCCGGTGACAGCTTTGCCGCCGCACGAGCTGTGTTGGGCAAGACAGGCGATGACGTGGACCCTGCGCGCTTCAGCGGGTTTTTGGAAATGCATATCGAACAGGGGCCGTCGCTGGACCTGTCGGGTGAGAAGATCGGGGTGGTGACGGATATTGTTGGCATCCGCGATATGCGCATCACGATGACCGGGCAGCAGAACCATGCCGGCACCACGCCCATGGCGCTGCGTCGCGATGCGTTTCAGGCGCTGTCGGGGTTCAATGTCTTGCTGAATGACCGGCTGCGCAATGTCGTGACGCCACAGACAGTATGGACCATCGGCCATGTGACGCTGCATCCTAATGCGTCCTCGGTTGTGCCGGGGCGGGTGACGTTTTCGATGCAATGGCGCGACGGTGACCTTGATCGACTGGCGCGGATGGAGGCGGTGATCCGGGATGTGCTGACCACTATCGCCGCGGATTGTGACGTGACGGTTGAACCGTCAGAGGTATTGGGCATAGACCCTGTGCCGATGGACCCGGCGCTGCAAAAGGCTTTGGCCCAAGCCGCCGAGGCCGAGGTGCCAGGCAAATGGCGAAAGATGCCGTCGGGCGCCTTGCATGATGCGTCGAATGTGGCGCAGGTGCTGCCCGTGGCGATGCTGTTTGTGCCCTCGATTGGCGGGGTCAGCCATACCTTTGCCGAGGATACCGCCGAGGCGGATCTGGTCACCGGCTTGCAGGTCTTGGCACGGGCCGCGACATCGTTGCTTTGACCTAACAGTTGACAGGTTGGGCGGGGGCATGGCTGGCTGTCACGTAGCAAACGGATTTGTTTTGGGAGGCTGTGCCATGTTGCGGCAGTTATGTTGTGTCCTGGCGTTTGTGGTGCCATCGGGGCTTTGGGCTGATCCCTTGCCATCCTGGTCCGAAAGCCGCGCAAAGACCGAGATCGTTGTCTTTGTGGAGGCGGTGACGGACCCCTCATCGGAGATGTTCGTGCCGGTCGCGGATCGCATTGCGGTGTTCGACAATGACGGCACCCTCTGGTCCGAGCAGCCGGTTTACTTTCAACTGATTTACGCCGTCGAGATGTTGCAGGACAAAGCAGCGTCCGACCCGTCGATCCTGACCTCTGACACGCTCAAGGCTGCCGCCGCAGGCGATTGGGCGACGCTGGCGCAGGGTGGCAAGGAGGCATTGATCGAGGTTCTGGACGTGTCCCATTCTGGGATGAGTGTCGCGGAGTTTCAGGCGAACGCTTATGACTGGGTGACCACCGCCCAGCATCCGACCAGCGGGCTGACCTATGCGCAGATGACTTATCAGCCGATGCTGGAATTGCTGAGCTTCCTGCGGGATAAAGGGTTTGCCACCTATATTGTGTCAGGGGGCGGGATCGATTTCATCCGCGCCATTGCCGAGGAAGCCTATGGCATCCCGCCCGAACAGGTCATCGGCAGCCAAGGCGCGCTGAGCTATCAGGTGGTCGATGGTGTTCCGATGGTCGTCAAGGGTGGCGGGGTGGTCTTTGTCGATGATGGCCCGGGCAAACCCGTTGGCATCATGCGCCATATCGGCAAGCGACCGATCCTTGCGGGCGGCAATTCTGACGGCGATTTGGAGATGATCGAATGGACCACATCCGGTGACGGCCCGCGTCTTGGCGTGCTGGTGCATCACACCGACGCAGACCGCGAATTCGCCTATGACCGTGAGGGGCATATCGGCGTTTTGAACCGCGGGCTGGATGAGGCGAACGACCGGGGCTGGGTGTTGGTCGATATAGCGCAGGATTGGGGCCGGGTCTGGTCCGGCCCCTGAGGCCCCTAGCGATGCACAGGCAGCGCCTTGTCGAGCGCTTCGAACAACGTGTTCTTTTCGCCGGGTTTCATGCCGATATTGTTCTGCGGATATGGAAAGTTCTGCGCGGTGACCTCGCTGTGAAAGGCGGTCAAAGCCTGCATATGTTCCTCGCGGATCTGCTTTTGCAGTCGACCATGATTGCCAGAGGCGTGGGCGTGTTTGGGGGCTTCGCCTCTTCGCTTTCGGCGCCGCAGATTTCGGCCACGAAAGACATGATCACATCGCCAGCATTGCTTGAGCCCAGCGAAAACGTCACGATTGAGGTTTTGAGGTTCACGGCCTCCAACACCTTTTTGGCGATGCATTCGGCTTCAACGGTGACATCGCCCGCATCTTTCATGCGTTTGAGCATGTCGTAGATTATCATCGCCTCATCCGCGGTGCGGCCCCAGCCGCGCAGACCCCCGCCATAATGGCGGAAGCTCGGGATCAGTCGGATATGGCTTTGCACCGGGACGCCTTCGCGCACCAGTGTTTTGATCACGTCATATGAGCGCAGCGTGTAATAGAGATCTCCACCTTTGCGCATATATCAAAGGCGTGGTCGATGATTTCTTGCGTCGAGGTGAATTGCGCCCAGGTTGATCCGACACCGGCGAAATGGGTTGGGGTGATCTCACGCACCTGTTCAATCTGCTTGTCCCAGACCACCAGAAGGTCGATACCCGCCGCGATGCAGGCCTGCAGGCCTGCGGCATTCGCCGGGTTGGACACGGACAGTTTCCGGTCCGACCCTTTCAGGGCCTGCAAATCGGCCATGGTATGATTTCGCGCGGCGGGGCAGCGGGCGAAGTCATAGATGCGTTTCATCGTGGATCCTTCAGCTGATGGGATCATGGAAAGCGCAAGGCCACAGGGGCCAGCCTGCTTGTGACATCAGCATGAAAAAAACGGACGGTCCTGAGGGACCGCCCGTTCGAAACCCCAAGGAGGGAGCAGATCATTCCGGCAGCAGAACCTTGTCGATGACATGGATGACGCCGTTGGATGCTTCGACATTGGCGGCCACAACTTCTGCGCCGTTGACCTTGACGCCGTTCAGGCCGTTCACGGCCAGACGGTCACCTTGCACGGTCAGAACGCGCGTCCGGCGGTCCGCCAGGTCGGCAGCCATCACCTTGGCCGGGACAACGTGGAAGGTCAGGATCTCAACCAGCTTGTCCTTGTTTTCAGGCAGCAGCAGCGATTCAACCGTGCCCTCGGGCAAGGCTGCAAAGGCTTCGTCGGTCGGCGCAAACACGGTGAAAGGGCCTTCGCCGGTCAGTGTCGGCGCCAGTCCGGCTGCGGTGGCGGCGGCCAGCAGGGTGTTGAACGAACCTGCTTCAACAGCGGTTTCAACGATGTTCTTGGTTGCGTCGGCCTGAGCCATCGGTGCGCCCATCAGGGCAATGGCTGCGCCAGCAGCGAGCAAGGTCTTGCGGATCATGTGAGTCTTCCTTCTGTGAACAACATGGGTGTTACGGTGGAAGGGGATAACAAGATCAACACGAGATGTTCCCAATTGCGTGATGTTGGCGTGAAGTCAGCTCCAATTCACATCGCCGACAAAGATATAGCCCGCGCCATAGATGGTTTTGATCAGGCGCGGGTTTTTAGGGTCTTCGCCCAGCTTGGCCCGCAGGCGCGAGATGCGCACATCCATCGCGCGGTCAAAGCTTTCGCCCGCGCCGCCGCCCAGTTGATCCTGCATCTGCGCCCGAGAGATCAGCCGTTTGGGGTTTTCCAGAAACAGGCGCAGCACTTCGCCTTCGGCATGGGAAAACCGTGTTTCCTGCCCTTGCGCATCAATCAGGACGTAACGGTCGAACTGCGCCTGCCAGCCGCTGAACCGGGCGGCGGTGCCGCTTTCGGCGGGGGCGTTGCGTGGGTTGCGCAGGCGGGCGCGAATGCGGGCGACAACCTCGATCGGATCAAAAGGTTTGGTGATGTAATCATCGGCCCCCAGTTCCAGACCCGTCACCCTGTCCTGCACCTGCGCCCGGCCCGAGATGATGATGACCGCCGCACCTTTTTCCAGCGCCAGCCTATGCACCAGCGCCAGCCCGTCTGTGTCCGGTAAGGACAGATCGACCAAACAAACATCCGGTGTTGTGCGCTGCAGCGCGGTTTCGAAATCGCGAGCGCGGGCGAAGCTTTGGGTCTGAAACCCGGCTTCTTCCAGCGTGTCGGTCAGCAGGTGCCGGATTTCCGGGTCATCATCAAGGATGCTTACAAGCGGGTCACTCATGCGGCGTCTTTCGGGATCAGCGCGGACAGCGCGGCGGCAGAGAATGGTTTGGACAGCATGGGGCCAAGTGCGGCAGCCTGCTGGTAAAGAGGATCACTGACGGGCAGGGATGTCATCAAAACCACCGGAACCTCCTGCGTGGAGAGCCTGTCGCGTAGGTCCAGCCCGGTGGCGTCGCCCTGCAGGCGGATATCGGAGAGAACCAGCGCCAGATCGGGCAGGTCTGCGGTCAGGGCCATTGCTTCGTCGACAGAGGTCGCCTCGATCACGATATAGCCAAGATCCATCAGCATATCGCGGAACCCGGCGCGCAGATCGGCATCGTCTTCGACCAGCAGGCACAGGCCGCCCGAGACCGCGCCAGAGGTCGCCGTGGGGGCTGGGCGATGCGGCAGGCGCAGTGTCACAGCCGCGCCGGTGACGGTGTTGGACAAGCGCAGATCGCCCCCCGCCAGTTTGACCATGTCATAGACCATCGGCAGGCCCAGCCCGGTGCCTTCAGACCCTTTGGTGGTGAAAAACGGGTTCAGGGCATTTTTCAGGGCTTCGGTCGAAAAGCCTGGTCCGGTGTCGGTCACGACGATCTCGGTCCATACGGTGCCGACGCGATGCGCGGTCACCGTGATCTGCCCCTGCAGGCCGCACGCGTCCCGCGCGTTCAGCACAAGGTTCAGCAGCGCATCCTGCAACATCGCGTCATCCAGCATGACAGGCAGGCGCGGGGTGTGATCGACAACAGACAGACCAATCCCGCGCGGCAGCGACGGCCCGGCCAGAACTGCCAGATCCGCCAGAAGTTGATGCAGGTCGGTCGGGCGCGGGCGCAGGCTGCGGGCGCTGGTCATGTCGGCGATCTGGTTCAGAAGCCGCCCGCCGCGCCGCGCCGCTGCGCGGGTGGCTTCGACCAGTTCGATCGCTTCGGGTGCCAGATCGGCCCGCGCGAGGCGGCCTTGCATCCCCAGTATAATCGTCAGCAGGTTTGCGAAATCATGCGCGAGACCCGATGTCATCTGCGCCGCCATTTCCCGACGGCGGGTCTGTTGCAAGGCCACACGGGTCTGGGTTTCGGCGGTCACATCCATCGACAGGATATAGACCCCGCCTGTCTCATCGGGGGTAAAGGCCACCCGGATCCGGCGTCCATCCTGCGTTTCGGTAAATTCGAAAACCGGGTTTTCGCCATCATAGGCCGCGGCCAGTCGCGGTTCGATCCGACCATAGGCATCTGCGCCAAGCGCGTCTGAGATGTGCAGGCCGACAATTTCCGATGGTCGTCCGGGGATCACCGCAGACAGGCGGCGGTTGGAATAGGTGTAAATCCCATCCGGCCCTACATGCGCGATATGGGCCGGCATCATTTCGGTGGTGAGCCTTGTGCGGGCCTCCATCTCGGTCAACTCGCGCTTGGCTTCTTCGAGGGCTGCATTCGTTGCAGCAAGTTCGCGGTTGGTCGCCGCCAGTTCCTCGGTATAGGCGATCAGTTTTTCAGACAGCTCTTCGGACCTTGCGCGCAGTAGCGAGTCCGAGGTCTTGGCGCGGGTGATGTCGGTGTAGACCGCGACCCAGCCGCCCATCGGCAAGGGCGCGCCTTCGACGGTGATGATCTTGCCATTGGCGCGGGTGCGTTCGAAGAAATGCGGCTCGAAGGCGCGGGCGGTGGCGGTGCGCTGGGCGACGAAATCCTCGACATCCTCGACCTCGCCATATTCGCCCTGGGTTATCATGAAACGGATCGTGTCGGAAAAGCGCGCGCCGGGTCTCACCAGCGCATCGGGCAGGTTGAACATCTCCTGAAACCGGCGATTGCCCGCGACCAGCAGCAGATTGCGGTCATAGATCGACAGCGCCTGATCGATCAGGTTCAACCCGGCGGCGGTCATCTCGGCAATGCGGCGGTCCGGCGTGGACATGGTCAGGCTCCTGCTGAGTGGAGACAGGGCTATCACCGCTCTGACGACGCGTCAAAGCACTGGCGACCCCTGCGAAAGCCTTGGCCGCTTCGGCCGGGCGTCATTGGGATCCAGGCAGGTCAAAAGGGGGCGGCCATGCGGCGTCTCATTGTGATCCTGCTTGGGGTGCTGGCGGTTGGGTGGGTCGGGCTGTTTGTGGCGCCGCGGCTCTCGGGCCCGACAGAGGTCGCGGTTGCGGATCTGTCCGTATTTGATGCTGTAGATGGCGTCATTGCAATCAAGGATGAGGTCGATCCATCCACGATGATCATCGAAGAGGATGTGCCGATCCTGACGCGCGACGGCACGCGACTGTCGGCCAAGCTGCACCGGCCCGTCACCGATGCGCCTGTGTCTGTGGTGATGTCTTTTTGCCGCCTATCGCAAAGATGTCGGGCTGAATGGCATGTCCTATCTGGCCATTTCGCAATGGGTTGCAGGCTCAGACACTCCACCATCCTCTCTGAAAGCGATAATCCCGTGGCAGGGGCAATCAGATAATTTCCGCGAGATCCTGTATCGCGGTGGCATCCCTGAAACCGGGTTCACCGGGTTCTGGATGAACCGGATTTCCGGGCTGGCGCATGACAGCCCCTTGCCGCCCCTGCCAGTGGTGCGGCGCGTGCATCGGCATCCGATGCTGATGAAACATGTGCAAGACCGCCTGACGCCGCCATCGGGCATTGATCTGCCATCAATCTCGATGCCCGCTCTGATCGCCGGCACATGGTCGGATCAGGGGCTGCACATGCGCGGATCCTGTGAAGGGATTCAAGCAGATCGAGTCGGAGCAGAAATGGCTGTTCGCCCATGGCCGCCCAAAATGGAGCACCTAAGATAGCGCCGAGGCACTTGCGGTGCAGACCGCGTTTTTTCCATTTCCTGAACGGCCTAGCGAACGGGGTACAACCGCCCGCCTGCGCGGCTGGAAAGTCGCGAAACGCGCAACGTTTCCACGGTGCCTGATGAAGCGGATTGGCCGATCCCGGCCGCGGAGTATCGTCGGTTGTCTCTGGACATGACAGGCGGCGGGTTGGTGACAGAGCTGCCTGCCGCCGAAGCGCAGATCACCTATGATGCTTTGGACAAACAGGCGCGGTTCACGCTGCGCTTTGATCGCGATACCGAACTGAGTGGCAATATGAAGCTGCGGCTTCGGGTATCGGCAGACTGGGCGCGGGACATGAGACGGGGCGCGGGACATGGATTTGTTCATTGGCATCGACAAGCTGGATGCCAGCGGTGCGCGCTTACTCTTCTATGCCAAAACCGGATTTATGGAGGGGCCGGTGGCCATGGGGTGGCAACGCGTATCGCTGCGCGATCTGAATCTCGCACGGTCAACGCCGCAGCAAGCGCTGCTGTCCTTTGCCGGGTCGCAGCCCATATCCGGGGGAGAGATCATGCCGGTTGAGATCGAAATCCTGCCATCCAGCACGCTGTTTCGGGCTGGCGACAGCTTGCAGCTGACCGTGCAGGGGCGCGATTTGTTCGACCATCCGATGCTGCATCATGCCGACACGGTCAATGCCGTGCAGCACGTTCTGCAGGGCGGCAGGACCTATGATCCGCATCTGCCGGTCCCGGTCATCCCGCTGCGCTGAGCTTGTTACAATTCGTTAGATTCTGGAAAACTTGACGCAAGACTCCGGCGCAATGGTGCACCCACACCGCCAGAGAGGGTCGACGAATCGGCCCCCGAGTTGCGGCCGAGGTGGGGCCATACGGCCCGCGTTGGGAGGAAAAGAATTGGCTCAGTCGATGACGGGCGCCGGGGACTATCAGTCCATCCCGGCGCTGTTGCACCGTAATGCGTCCGAGTTTGGCGACAGCCCGGCCTATCGGGAAAAGGAATTCGGGATCTGGCAAAGCTGGACCTGGTCCCAGACGGAAAAAGAGATCGAAGCGCTGGCGCTGGGCCTGATCAATATGGGTGTGGCCGAAGGCGATTTCATCGCCATCATCGGGCGCAACCGGCCTTACATGTATTGGTCGATGGTCGCGGCGCAGATGGTCGGCGCGGTGCCTGTGCCCCTCTATCAGGATGCCGTGGCCGAAGAGATGGCCTATGTCCTGAGTCACTGCGGGGCGCGGTTCGTGATCGTGCAGGATCAGGAACAGGTCGACAAGGTCATTGAGGTGCAGGATGAGCTGCATCAGTTCGAGCATATGATCTATCTCGACCCGCGCGGCCTGCGGAAATACGACCATACGCATCTGCATCAATACAGCCACGTGCAGGATCAGGGCCGCTCGGCCTGGGACGAGCTGCATACTGAGCTTGAGGCGCGTCAGGCCAAGCTGACTTACGACTCGACCTGTGTGATGCTGTACACGTCGGGCACGACCGGCAAGCCCAAGGGCGTTGTGCTGTCGAACCGCAACGTCATCGAAAGCGCCAAAGCGTCGAGCGAGTTCGACCACCTGTCGCGTGACGAAGAAATTCTGGCCTATCTGCCGATGGCCTGGGTGGGGGATTTCATCTTTTCGATCGGGCAGGCCTATTGGACGGGCTTCTGTGTAAACTGCCCTGAGAGCGCGGATACGATGATGACCGACCTGCGTGAGATCGGGCCGACCTATTACTTTGCCCCGCCACGCGTGTTTGAAACGCAGCTGACCAATGTGATGATCCGGATGGAAGATGCCGGGCGGCTGAAAAAGCGGCTGTTTGATCACTACATGGCTGTAGCCCGGCGCGTGGGGCCGAAGATTCTGGATGGAGAACCGGTCGGGATGGGGGATCGGATCGCCTATGCCCTTGGAAATATGTTGATCTATGGTCCGCTGAAAAACACGCTGGGATTTACCAATATCCGCGTGGGGTATACGGCGGGCGAAGCGATCGGGCCGGAGATTTTCGATTTCTACCGCGCGCTGGGTATCAATCTCAAACAGCTTTACGGCCAGACCGAAGCCACTGTGTTCATCACGGCGCAGCCCGATGGGCAGGTGCGGTCGGATACGGTCGGCGTGCCCAGCCCCGGCGTCGAGATCAAGATCGACGACAATGGCGAAGTGCATTACCGCAGCCCCGGCGTGTTTGTGGAGTATTACAAGAACGCCGAAAGCACGGCTGGTACAAAGGATGCCGAAGGCTGGGTGGCGACGGGAGACGCTGGGTTCATCGAGCAGGATACTGGCCATCTGCGCATCATCGACCGGGCCAAAGACGTGGGCAAAATGGCCAGCGGCGGGATGTTCGCGCCGAAATATGTCGAGAACAAACTGAAATTCTATCCCAACATCCTTGAGGCCGTGGTCTTTGGCAACGGGCGGGATCGCTGCACGGCGTTTATCAATATCGATCTGGCCGCGGTCGGGAATTGGGCGGAGCGCAACAATATCGCCTATGCGTCCTACCAGGAACTGGCAGGTCATCCCGAAGTTTTGAAAGCGATCCAGGGTCATGTGGAAGAGGTGAATGCCTCGGTTGCGGAAGATGCGATGCTGTCGGACTGCCAGGTGCATCGCTTTGTGGTTCTGCACAAGGAACTGGATGCCGATGATGGGGAGTTGACGCGCACCCGAAAAGTGCGGCGGCGGATCATCGAAGACAAATACGGCGATATCATCACCGCGCTTTATGACGGATCGGCACAGGTCAGCACCTCGACCGAGGTGACCTATGAAGATGGTCGCAAAGGCGCAATCAGCGCCACGCTGGATATTCGCGACGCGGCCGTAGCGCCCGTGGCAACGAAGATGGCAGCAGAATGACGGCTGGTGGTTTGGACGGGGTCGGACGCTCGCGCCCTTGGGCGCATCGCCCCGCCCACCGTCCCGCAGGCGCCGATTGGGAGGCAGGATATGCTTGATCAGACCGAAGGCTATGTGACTGAGGACGGTCGCCAGATCGGCGGAGTGGTGATGGAGATGAAGAACATCACCCTGCGCTTTGGCGGGGTCGTGGCGATCAAGGATATCTCTTTCGATATTCGTGAAGGCGAGATCCGCGCCATTATCGGCCCGAACGGGGCTGGGAAATCGTCTATGCTGAACGTGATTTCCGGCTTTTACATCCCGCAGGAGGGCGAGGTCTGGTTCCGTGGATCGAAGCGCCCGCCGACGCGGCCCTATGAGGTCGCGCAGCAGGGCATCGCGCGGACGTTCCAGAACATTGCCTTGTTTGAAGGCATGTCGGTTCTGGATAATGTGATGACCGGCCGTCTGACCCAGATGAAATCGTCGATCTTCCATCAGGCGCTGTGGCGCGGCAAGGCCGAGGCCGAGGAAACCGCCAATCGCGAGATTGCCGAAAAGATCATCGACTTCCTTGAGATCCAGCATATCCGTAAGACGCCGGTCGCGCGTCTGCCCTATGGCCTGAAGAAGCGTGTGGAACTGGCGCGCGCCTTGGCTGCGGAGCCGAAACTTCTGCTGCTGGATGAGCCGATGGCGGGCATGAACGTTGAGGAGAAGGAGGATATGTGCCGCTTCATCCTCGACGTAAACGACGAATTTGGCACCACCATCGCCCTGATTGAACATGACATGGGTGTCGTGATGGATCTGAGCGACCGTGTGGTGGTGATGGATTACGGCAAGAAAATCGGCGACGGCACACCCGATGAGGTGCGCGCCAACCAAGAGGTGATCGATGCCTATCTGGGGGTCAGCCATGATTGATGTGATTGTGACCAAGGAGGGCCTGTGATGCCTGATCAACTGGTTTTCGCGATGGAGATCACGATCAACGGCCTCATGGCCGGGGTTCTCTATGCACTTGTCGCACTGGGCTTTGTGCTGATCTACAAGGCGTCCGGCATCTTCAACTATGCCCAAGGCGTGATGGCGCTTTTTGCCGCGATGACGCTGGTGGGGATCATGAATGGTCAGGTGCCTTTTGCGCATCTCATCAACGCGATCTTGGGTACCAAGGTGCATCATTTCGGCTGGCATGTGCCTGCGTTGCTGGCGATCTTGGTGACAGTGGTGGTGATGATTGGGCTCGCTTGGGCGGTGCAGGTGCTGGTGATGCGGCATCTGGTCAATCAGGAACCGATCATCCTGTTCATGGCGACGATCGGTCTGGCCTATTTCCTTGAAGGTCTGTCAGATCTGATGTGGGGGTCCGAGTTGAAGGCGCTGGATGTCGGTTTGCCCCAAGGGATCAACCTGTGGATCGATGAAACAACCTTCGAGATGTTCGGGTATGGCTTCTTCATCGACAATCTCGACATTGTTGCGACGATCATCGCGGCGCTTCTGGTGACGGCTCTGATCGCGTTCAGCCAATATACCAAGCAAGGTCGCGCGATGCGGGCTGTGGCGGATGACCACCAGGCAGCCCTGTCGGTCGGCATTTCCCTGAACTTTATCTGGGTTCTCGTGTGGTCGCTGGCGGGCTTTGTTGCCCTCGTCGCGGGCATCATGTGGGGCACCAAATCGGGTGTGCAGTTCTCGCTGTCGCTCATCGCGCTCAAGGCGCTGCCGGTCTTGATGCTGGGTGGCTTCACATCGATCCCCGGTGCGATTGTGGGGGGGCTCATCATCGGTGTGGGCGAGAAGCTGTTTGAATTCCTTGTTGGCCCGCTGATTGGTGGCGCGACCGAAAACTGGTTCGCCTATGTGCTGGCGCTGATCTTTCTTGTCTTCCGACCGCAGGGTCTGTTTGGCGAGAAGATCATCGAGAGGGTTTAGCCATGCGCAAGCTAATCGCCATCCTCAACGTGGTCGCCTGGGCCGGGTTCTGGGCCTTTGGCTACATCGCTCTGGGCGTTGATGGGTTGAGCGATGGGCAGGTGGTCATTGCAGCCATCCTCGCCTTTGGCGGGCTGATGGCCGGGATGATCGCATATATGAAACTGGTGCGGATGGCCGAAGAAACAGGCTATGCCCGCGCGTCAAACCAGCTCACGCCGCAAGAGCGTGACAGCGCGCAGGCGCAATGGGAGGTGTCATAATGTTTTATCGCGAAGCGGGTGATTTCCACACCTCTTACCCCTCGGACAACCAAACCTTTCCGATCCGTCTGGACCGCTATCGCTATTACGCCGTGCTGGCGGTAGCCTTCGGGGTGATCCCGTTCCTGATCAATGATTACTGGGCCAATGCGATCCTGCTGCCTTTCCTGATCTATTCGATCGCAGCGATCGGGCTGAACATCCTTGTCGGCTATTGCGGACAGGTGAGCTTGGGCACCGGGGGCTTCATGGCGGTGGGCGCCTATGCTTGCTACAAATTCATGACGGGTCTGGATATCTGGCTGCCGACGGGGCCAGAGGGCGAATATGTCCGGTATGCTCTGCCCGAGATCAATATCTTTTTCTCGGTTCTGCTGGCAGGTGTCGTGACAGCGGCCGTGACTGTGCTGTTCGGTCTGCCCTCTTTGCGGATTAAAGGGTTCTATCTGGCCGTGGCAACGCTGGCGGCGCAATTCTTTCTGGTCTGGATGTTCAACCGGGTCGCGTGGTTCTACAACTACTCGGCCTCAGGACAGATTAACGCGCCTGAACGCGGCTTTCTGGGTATTCCGGTGACCGGCCCTGCGACGGAGGCCTGGGCGACATATCTCTTCTGCCTGATTTTCACGGTTGGCGCGGCCATTCTGGCGCGCAATCTGACACGTGGCACAATCGGGCGAACATGGATGGCGATCCGCGACATGGATATCGCGGCCGAGATCATCGGGGTGAACCCGATGCGGGCCAAGCTCACGGCCTTTGCGGTGTCGGGCTTTCTGGTCGGTGTGTCGGGCGCGCTGTTCTTTGCGGTCTATCTGGGCGCTGTGGAAGTAGGGGAAGTCTTTGGCATCACCAAATCCTTCCTTGTGCTGTTCATGATCATCATTGGCGGGTTGGGGTCGATCTTTGGCTCCTTTGCAGGGGCGGCCTTCCTTGTGCTGCTGCCAGTGTTCTTGAAACTTCTGGGCGTCGATCTGCTGGGCTTCCCCACCGATATCGTGGCGCATATGCAGCTGATCATCGTGGGCGCGCTGATCGTGATCTTCCTGATCATGGAACCGCACGGCCTGGCGCAGCTATGGCGTGTCGCGAAAGAGAAACTGCGGCTCTGGCCGTTTCCACACTGATTGATTCGAGCAATCCAAGACCCGGTGCGGGGACACAACCTCGCCCAAGAAACCATCGGACAAGACATGGGAGGACATGACCCGATGAAACTGAAGATAACCACGCTGGCGCTAGGCGCCGTGATGGCAGCCGGCCCCGTGATGGCAGACCTGGTGTTCCCGTCGCTCAGCTATCGCACAGGCCCCTATGCCGCAGGTGGGATTCCATTTGCTGATGGCTATGCCGACTACTTCACCCTACTGAACGAACGCGATGGTGGCATCGGTGGTGTCCCGACCCGCGTTCTGGAATGCGAAACCGGCTATAACACCGAAAAAGGTGTGGAATGCTATGAATCGACCAAGGGCGAAGGCTCGTTGGTGTATCAGCCGCTCTCGACCGGCATCACCTATCAGCTGATCCCGAAAACCACGGCTGATGACATCCCGATGCACACGATGGGCTATGGCCGCACCTCGGCCAAGAACGGCGCCGTGTTCAGCCACACGTTCAACTATCCTGCAAACTATTGGGATGGAGCCTCGGGTGCGGTGAATTACCTGCTCGAAGTCAATGACGGTGACATTTCGGGCAAGAAAATCGCGCTGGTCTATCATAACTCTGCCTATGGCAAAGAGCCGATCCGCACGCTGGAAGGTCTGGCCGAAAAGCATGGCTTTGAACTGCTACTGCTGCCGGTCGATCACCCCGGTCAGGAACAGAAATCCCAGTGGCTGCAAATCCGCCGCGAGCGTCCGGACAATGTCCTGATGTGGGGCTGGGGCGTGATGAACCAGGTCGCCGTGCAGGAAGCGGTGAACATCCGCTATCCGATGGAAAACTTCATCGGCATCTGGTGGTCGGGTTCTGAGAACGACGTGATCGCCGCGGGCGATGGGGCCAATGGCTACAAGGCGCTGACCTTCCACAATGTGGGCAGCGACTTCCCGGTCTTTGACGATATCCAGCAATATGTTGTGGACACCGGCAAGGCTGCGGGCGCTGGCGATCAGATCGGTACCGTGCTGTATAACCGTGGTCTCTATGCCGCGATGCTGGCGGCCGAAGCTGCCAAGACCGCGCAGGAAATCCACGGCACTGCCGACATCACACCGGCGATGATGCGCGACGGGATGGAAGCGCTGGACATGAATGCCGACAAGATGGCCGCGTTGGGTATGCCCAACTTTGGCCCGGCCTTCTCGGTCAGCTGCGAAAACCACGGTGGCCCCGCGCTGGTCGGTGTGACGCAGTGGGATGCGTCGGCACAGACCTGGTCGCTGATCTCGGACTTTAAACCGACCGATGCTGAAATCCTCGCACCGCTGATCGCCGAAGATTCGGCGGCCTATGCAGCCGAGGCCGGTATCGAGCCACAGTGCTGATCGGTTGAAATGACACCCGGCGCGGCGGATCACCCGCCGCGCCACCCCAAGGATCTAGAACAAGAGGCCGCCATGCTGGATGCCGGACAGACAGACGAGACCCTGCTTGAGGTCAACAATATCGAGGTGATCTACAATCACGTGATCCTCGTGCTGAAAGGTGTCAGCCTGCGCGTCCCCAAAGGCGGGATCACCGCGCTACTGGGCGGAAATGGCGCGGGCAAGACGACGACGCTCAAAGCCGTGTCGAACCTGCTGCATTCTGAACGTGGCGAGGTCACCAAAGGGTCGATCACCTATCGCGGCACGCCGGTGCAGGACAGTGACCCGGCTGACCTTGTGCGCCAGGGCGTGATCCAGGTGATGGAAGGTCGTCACTGCTTTGAACACCTGACCGTCGAAGAGAACCTGCTGACCGGCGCCTACACACGCGGTGTGTCAGGCGCGGAAATCGCTGACAGTCTGGACATGGTCTATAACTACTTCCCGCGTTTGAAGGAACGCCGCAAATCGCAGGCCGGTTACACCTCGGGCGGGGAACAGCAGATGTGCGCCATTGGCCGTGCGCTGATGTCCAAACCCGAAACCATTCTGCTGGATGAGCCGTCGATGGGATTGGCCCCGCAATTGGTCGAAGAGATTTTCGGGATCGTGCGCGATCTGAACGAAAAGGAAGGCGTGTCCTTCCTGCTGGCCGAACAGAACACCAATGTGGCGCTGCGCTTTGCGCATTATGGCTACATTCTGGAATCGGGCCGCGTGGTGATGGACGGCCCCGCTGCTGAGCTGCGCGAAAACCCGGATGTGAAGGAATTCTACCTCGGAATGTCGGAAGAAGGCCGCAAATCCTTCCGCGATGTGCGGTCTTATCGCCGGCGGAAACGGTGGCTGAGCTGATGCGGGACGGTGTGACGATGAGTTATTTCGATGAATTTGAGACCCGCAGCGTCGACCAGCGTGATGCCGACCTGGCTGCGCGTCTGCCGCAGCAGATCGCCAATGCGCAAGCCGCCCCGGGCTATGCCGACCGTCTGGCAGGGATTGATCCGGGCACGATAACGGATGTGGCCGCTTTGGCGCGCCTGCCAGTGCTGCGCAAATCTGATCTGACTAACGCCCAAAGCCCGGATGCGCCTTTTGGTGGGTTCACGGTCAAGCCTGCTTCGGGCTTTGCCCATGTGTTTCAATCCCCCGGTCCGATTTATGAACCCGGCGGGATCGACCATGATTGGTGGCGTATGGGCCGGTTCCTGCACGCGGCTGGCGTGGGCAAGAGCGATATCGTTCAGAACTGCTTTGGCTACCATCTGACGCCGGCTGGCATGATCTTTGAAAGCGGCGCGCGCGCTGTTGGCGCGGCGGTGCTGCCAGCGGGCACGGGCCAGACAGAATTGCAGGTCACTGCGGCGCATCATGTCGGCACCACCGCCTATGCCGGAACGCCGGATTACCTGAAAATCATCCTCGACAAAGCCGAGGCGATGGGCGTTCCGCTCAAGATCGCCAAGGCCACCGTGGGCGGTGGTGCTTTGTTCCCGTCTCTGCGGCAGGAATATGCAGATCGCGGCATTGCCTGTCTGCAAAGCTACGCGACGGCTGATCTGGGCAACATCGCCTATGAAAGCGCCGCGATGGAGGGGATGATCGTCGATGAGCATGTGATCGTCGAGATTGTCACCCCCGGCACCGGCACGCCAGTTGCGCCCGGCGAGGTGGGCGAGGTGGTGGTCACCACATTGAACCCTGATTACCCCCTTATCCGGTTTGCCACGGGTGATTTGTCAGCAGTCATGCCCGGCATGTCCCCCTGTGGCCGCACCAATCTGCGGATCAAGGGCTGGATGGGCCGCGCGGATCAGACCACCAAGATCAAGGGCATGTTTGTGCGTCCAGAGCAGGTAGCCGCATTGGTCGACAAACATAGCGAGATCATCAAGGCACGGGTCATTGCCAGCCGCGATGGTGAGATGGACATGATGACAGTGCAGATCGAAGCCGACGGTGGCGACGCGGCGCATTTTGGGCAATCCGTGATGGAGACACTCAAGTTGAAAGGCGCGGTCGAAGTCGTGGCGCCAGGCGCCTTGCCAAAGGATGGTCTGGTGATCGAGGATCAGCGTAAATACGACTAGGCTCAAGGTCTCTGGCCTTTCCGAGCAAAATTGTCATAAACAGACGGGGTGTCCGGCGGGCACCCCGTTTTGCATGATCATAGGCGCTTACACGTGACCGACACATTAGCCATTTTACGGCCTATGAAGCGACGCAAGGCCAAACCGGCCCGGGCGCTGGCGGTGATTGGTTGGATCGTGGCGGGGCTGTGCCTTTTGCCGATGGTCGCGGCGGCGCTGGCCGCGCTGACCAGCGGGACAGACACGA
The DNA here is from genome assembly GCA_013214715.1 of Paracoccaceae bacterium. GTDB lineage: Bacteria > Pseudomonadota > Alphaproteobacteria > Rhodobacterales > Rhodobacteraceae > JABSSB01. The sequence goes on from JABSSB010000002.1 coordinate 43,364, forward strand.
TCACCCATCTTTGGCAGACAGTCTTGCCATCCTACGCGGTGACCACTTTGCAACTGGTTGTGATGGTTGCCCTAAGCACCGGCCTGATCGGCGTTGGCGCGGCTTGGCTGGTGACAATGACCCGCTTTCCACTGGTGCGGTTCTTTGAGGTCGCGTTAGTCCTGCCCCTTGCCTTCCCGGCCTATGTGCTGGCCTATGCCTATACGCATATTCTGGATCATCCGGGTATCGTGCAAAGCCTGCTGCGCGATGTGACAGGTTGGGGGCCGCGTGACTATTGGTTTCCCGAGGTTCGCTCCGTCGGCGGAGCGGCGGCGATGCTGATCCTTGTTCTTTATCCTTACGTCTATCTGCTCGCGCGGGCGGCGTTCCTGCAACAGACAGGCGGCGCTTATCTGGCGGCGCGGGCTTTAGGGCGGTCACCCTTTGGGGCTTTTCTGAGTGTTGGTCTGCCTATGGCGCGCCCCGCGATTGCTGCGGGTGTGTTGCTGGCAGTGATGGAGACCATCGCCGACTATGGCACCGTCGCCTATTTTGGCGTGCCGACCTTTGCCACGGGGATCTATCAAAGCTGGTTCACAATGGCCGACCGTGGGGCTGCGGCACAGCTTGCGTCCTGCCTGTTGGTTTTTGCCCTGATGCTGGCCGCGGCCGAGCGGTTGCAACGCGGCAAGGCCCGGTATCACGCAGCGGGCAAGCGCCATGTGCCCGTGCCGCCGGAAACCCTGACCGGCTGGGTGCGGTGGGGCGCGACCTTGCTTTGCGCAGTGCCGGTTTTGTTGGGGTTTTTGCTGCCCACAGTGATCCTGATCGACATGGCCTTGGGGTCCGAGCAGGATTTGCTGAGCCGTCGCTATATCGGGTTTATCCGCAATTCGATCACTTTGGCAGGTGTGGCTGCGATCGTCACGGTGGCCGCGGCCATTTCCCTTGGGTATTTCCAGCGGCTGCGTCCCGGACGCGGGTCGGGGACAGCGGGGTTGATTGCGCGGTTGGGCTATGCCGTTCCGGGCGGGGTGATCGCCGTGGGGCTTTTGGTGCCTTTTGCGGCTTTTGACAATTCGCTGGATGCGTTCATGCGCGAGAGCTTCGATATCTCGACCGGGCTGCTGCTGACCGGGTCGATCTGGGCGCTGGTGCTGGCCTATATGATCCGTTTTCTGGCCGCTGCTTTGGGTGCGTATGAAGGCGGGCAGGCGATGGTGCATCCTAATATGGATGCTGCCGCGCGGTCTTTGGGGCAGGGGGCGTTTGGCACGCTCCGGCGCGTGCATTTGCCGATCCTGACGCCATCGATCCTGACGGCGCTGCTGATCGTGTTTGTCGACGTGATGAAGGAGCTTCCGGCCACATTGATTATGCGGCCGTTCAATTTTGACACCTTGGCCGTGCAGGCGCATCGACTGGCCGCCGATGAACGATTGGAAGGCGCGGCGGTGCCGTCCCTTGTCATTCTGGCGGTTGGCCTTGTCCCGGTGATCCTGATCTGTTTGCAGGTGCGGCGCAAAAACGCCTGAGCCGCCGCGCAGTCAGACCAAGTCCGGTCTTACCCGTGGCAGGCGCACCCCGTGTGACCGCAGCCTTTGCCTTCAGGATGGCCCTTGGCGCAGTTTTCGCTGCAATAGTTACGGTCATCGTGCTTCACCGCATCCTTGATGTCGACGATACAGACGCAGTCGGGGCAGGCGCATTTCTGTTGGGTGACGGTTGGCATTGTCAAAGCTCCTCTTTAGGGGTCATCCACTGTGTCGTGGTCATGGAAGAAAAGGTGATCAATCATAATGTTGAGCACGCTGTGCACACAGGCATCCGCCATCGTGTAAAACATCTGTTTGCCGCGCCGTTCGGATCTGAGAATCCGGGCCGAGCGCAGCAGGCGCAGGTGATGGCTGGTCAAAGAGGGCGACACGCCGACATGCTCGGCTATGTCACCGGCCGACCGTTCCACTTCCATGCAGGCGATAACAATCGACAAGCGTGTGGGATCGGCCAACAGGCCGAATGTTTCGGCCAGTTCCATTGTCTGATCTCGATATAGATCACGATTCTCCATACTAAACACTTAAACGGTTGTTCAATTGTTGTCACTGCTGATCTTCTGCGGCAGAGCAGCGCGGCGGAAGGCCCAATTTTCCACTTGCGTTATGTTATAACATTCGCCAAATACATCCGCCTGAGAAGGAGAACAGTTTTGACGCAGCATGACACACGCCTTCCCGTCACGGTCTTGTCGGGTTTTCTTGGGGCCGGAAAAACCACCTTGTTGAACCGGGTTCTGAACAATCGCGAAGGCCGCCGTGTCGCCGTGATCGTGAATGACATGTCCGAGGTGAATATCGACGCCGATCTGGTGCGAGCCGACACCGAACTAAGCCGGACCGATGAGACCCTTGTGGAAATGTCCAATGGCTGCATTTGCTGTACCCTGCGGGATGATCTTCTGGACGAGGTGCGGCGCCTCGCGGCGGAAGGGCGCTTTGATTACCTGCTGATTGAATCCACCGGAATTTCAGAGCCATTGCCCGTCGCTGCCACGTTTGATTTCCGCGATGAATATGGTGACAGCCTTTCGGATGTATCGCGCCTTGACACGATGGTGACCGTGGTTGACGCGGTAAATCTGCTGAAAGATTATTCCAGCCATGATTTCCTGCGTGACCGGGGCGAGGTCATGGGCGACGAAGATGATCGCACGCTTGTGCATTTGCTGACCGATCAGATTGAATTCGCTGATGTGGTCATTCTGAACAAGGTCGATGACGCAACCCCCGATCAAGTGGAAGCGGCCCGCAAGATTATTCGAAGCCTGAACGCCGACACAAAGATCATCGAAACAAATCATTCGGATGTGGCGGCGGATGAAATCCTGGATACGGGTCTTTTTGACTTTGAAAAGGCGCATGAGCATCCGATGTGGGCGAAAGAGCTTTATGGCTTTGCCGATCACGTGCCGGAAACCGAAGAATATGGCGTGACCAGCTATGTCTATCGCGCCCGCCGCCCGTTTGAGCCCGAGAAGATCCTAAAGGTGCTGAATGGTGATCTGCCAGGCGTGATCCGGGCCAAGGGCCATTTCTGGATCGCCACCCGCCCGGATTGGGTGGCCGAGTTTTCGCTGGCCGGGGCGCTGTCATCGGTTAAACCATTGGGCACATGGTGGGCATCGGTTCCGGTTGAACGCTGGCCCGATCACGATAGCGCAAAGGAATACATGGCAGCCCATTGGCAGGAACCTTGGGGCGATCGGCGGCAAGAAATCGTGTTCATCGGCGCGGGTATCGACTGGCCGGCGCTGACGGCCCGCCTCGATGCCTGTCTTTTGCCCGAGCATTTGGCCCCCGACCCGGAGTCGCTGCCGCAGGATCTGCCGGACCCGTTCCCGCTTTGGCGCCGGGCCGAGGCGGCGGCATGACGGTGCTGCACCCCCTGAACGCTGCGCCGCCCAAAGGTGTGCGTTTGGCCGAAGCCTCCGACGCGTTGGAGGCCATTCACCACGCAGATTGTGCCGCTGCTATCTGGCAGCGCGCGTTTCCCGACGGGTTCGCAGAGTGGATCGACGGATTGTCACCCGAGCAGTTGCCCTCCGCACGGGTAGTGTTGACACCAGATCGCGTGGCCGATGCTGTGACAATGCTTTGCGATGGGGCCGACACGCCGGCATCTGCGCATCGGGAGTTTCTTATCAGCGATGCCGCTGATCTTGCGACGCATTTTGCGACCATCATGGACGCGCCTTACCTGCGGATGCGGCTCGACAAGGTCACGACAAATGCGTGCCGCAAATTCCATATGGACGCGGTGGTGGCCCGGCTGGTGTGCACCTATCGCGGCTCGGGCACGCAATATGGCACTTCAGTCGCTGGTGGCGATCCCGAGGTGATTGCGCGCGTGGCTACGGGGTCTCCGATTGTGATGCGTGGCTCGCTTTGGCCCGAAACGCCCAAATCAGGTCTGCTGCACCGCTCGCCTCCGATTGAGGGCAGCGGAGAGACGAGGTTGCTGTTTGTCCTGGATCCTGTATCCGACCCGGAGCAGACGGCTGATTTGCATCACTTGCACTGAGCCGCCAGGCCCGGAGTCCGCTCTGGGCAAACGGGCGCACTGCTGTATAGAGCGGTGCGGCCGGTTTGGGCTGTCTGTGCGGCTAGGATATCGCGATGGTTGAAAAACGACTTCCACTCACCGTGTTGACCGGGTTCCTTGGTGCTGGGAAATCGACTCTGTTGAACAAGGTCCTGGCCCAGCCGGGTGGCGACAAGCTGGCCTTGATCGTGAACGAATTCGGAGAGATTGGCCTCGATCATGACCTGATCGAAGCCAGCAGCGACGAGGTCGTGTTGATGGCGTCGGGGTGTTTGTGCTGTTCGATCCGGGGTGATCTGGCGCAAACGGTGTCCAGGCTTTTGACCCGCCGCGCCCGCGGGCAGCTGGAGTTTGATCGCATCGTCATCGAAACAACAGGTCTGGCGGACCCGGTCCCGATCCAGCAGACGGTTCTGGCGGACCCGCTGCTGGCACGGGCTGTTTATCTGGACGGGATCGTCACGGTGGTCGATACGGTGACGGGTGCCCGGACTTTGGATGCTCAGTTCGAAGCCGTGTCTCAGGTGGCGACCGCAGATTTGCTGTTGCTGTCCAAAACCGACCGGGCGGACCCCGCGTCCATCACCGCATTGACGCAAAGGCTGCGCGGTTTGAACGCCACGGCGGATGTGCGAACAACAGCTGACGCCGCAGCCAATCCGTCGATGATGTGGCAACGCTCCGCGATGCGGCGGGATGTATCACGAAATCAGGCCATTGACTGGCTGACGCCTTCGCAAACCGCGCCGGACCCTCTGGCCAATCTGTCCGGGCTTGCGGGGGTCGCACTGCCCGATCGGACCGCGACCTTGGCGCATGATGGTCGCATTAGCTCAGCTTCGATCAGTTTGGACGAACCGCTTGATGATTCTGTCTTTGATAATTGGCTGGACACGCTGATCACCCTGCGCGGATCTCAGATACTGAGGATCAAGGGAATCGTGTTCCTCGAAGGGATCGACCATCCATTTGTCTTTCACGGTGTGCAGCATGTGTTTGACCCTCCGGTCCCGTTGAAAGACTGGCCTGACGGGGACACATGCTCTCGCATCGTGGTCATCGCCCGAGATGTGCCCGAACAGGAGCTTTACCGCAGCTTTGATATGTTGCGCAAAAACGCTGCGCCAAAGCCGCGGGCGTTTCCCGATTGGCAACCGGTTGCGCCAAAGCCATCATCTTAAGCGGCGTGGCTTGCGAAACGTTATGCTATAACATACAGACGACGACAGGTTTGGGATGATGCGCAATGACCCGTGGTGAACAGATGCAGGCCGACATTCTTTCTGTGCTGATGGCGCAGGACGGGGTGATGTCGGCCTATGATATTATGGATGCTCTCAAGGGATCTTATCCCAAGATCGCGCCGCCCACCGTGTATCGTGCGCTGTCGGCACTGACCAAGGCCGGACAGGTTCACAGGCTGGAATCGCGCAACGGTTACATGGCCTGTCAGCATGATCATGCTGAGGAAACGGCCGTGCTGTCGATTTGCGATGATTGCGGCGCCGTTGAGGAAACCGCCTCGAACAAAATCCTCGATGATCTTGCCTATGTCGCGAAGAAATCTGGATTCGTGCCGTCCCGCCATGTGATCGAGATGATCGGCACATGCGGCGACTGCGCCAGCGCCGAGCGGGACGCATCGTCATGAGCGAGGGGCGCACAGCGAAAAGGCTGCTGCTGATCGGCGCGGGTCCCCGCGTGGCAGGAGCCATGGTGATCATCGTCTTTCTCTGGCTTGGCTATTTATGGGCCACAGCGACGCCTGGATCGCTATGACAACCGCACTTTCCTTTGAGAACCTGACCCTTGGCTATGATCGCTTGCCAGCGGTGCAACGGCTTGAGACCGAAATCCCCCAAGGCAGCCTGACAGCGGTTGTCGGCCCGAACGGGGCGGGCAAATCAACCTTGTTAAAAGGTGTGATCGGAACGCTGACACCATTGGAAGGCAAGATCGGCTTTGGGGAATTCTGTCGTGACGATATCGCGTATTTGCCTCAGCAATCTGATATTGATCGGGGCTTTCCTCTGACCGTTGTGGATCTGGTCAGCATGGGCCTGTGGCGTCAGATTGGGCCTTTTGGTCGCGTGCGCCGCGCCCAACGTGCGCGTGTGGCGGATGCGATTGCCGCCGTCGGGCTGACCGGTTTCGAAAAACGCTCCATCGGGTCGCTGTCGGGAGGGCAGATGCAGCGGGTGTTGTTCGCCCGGTTGTTGCTGCAGGACGCGCAGCTTGTCTTGCTGGACGAACCGTTCAACGCGGTCGATACGCGCACAATGGCAGACCTGCTTGAGATCATCGCGCGCTGGCATCGTGAAGGCCGCACGGTTCTGGCCGTGCTTCATGATTTCGACTCGGTGCGCACGCATTTCCCCCGCACATTGATGCTGGCCCGCGAAATGGTGGCGCATGGCGCGACCGAAGATGTTCTGACCTCGGAAAACCAGTTCCGCGCGCGCCAGATGTGCGAAGCCTGTGCCAGCACGCCCCATGTCTGCGGGAAGGATGCCGCATGATCTGGGATGCGATCATTGCGCCATTTGCGGAATTTGGCTTCATGCGGCGCGCCTTGCTGGGCTGTGTCGCGATTTCGCTCGGTGCAACGCCGGTCGGCGTGTTCTTGATGCTGCGGCGGATGAGCCTGACAGGCGATGCGATGGCTCATGCGATCCTGCCGGGGGCGGCGATTGGCTATCTGGTGTCGGGCCTGTCGCTGGGCGCGATGACCATTGGCGGGCTGGTCGCAGGTATGGCTGTGGCGCTGGCATCCGGTTTTGTCACGCGGGCGACGGCCTTGCGGGAAGATGCAAGCCTTGCGGCCTTTTACCTGATCTCGCTTGCGCTGGGCGTGCTGATCGTGTCGACGCGCGGCAGCAATGTTGATCTGATGCATGTGCTGTTCGGGACGGTTCTGGCGCTGGATAATGCGGCGCTGATCCTGCTTTGCTCGATCGCGAGCCTGTCGATCCTGGGTGTTGCCATTTTGTTCCGGCCCTTGGTGATGGAATGCGCGGATCCACAATTTCTGCGGTCTGTCAGCGGGTTGAGCGCGGTGACGCATTTCACTTTCCTCAGCCTGTGCGTGCTGAACCTTGTGGGCGGGTTTCACGCCCTGGGCACGTTGATGGCCGTGGGTATCATGATTTTGCCGGCCGCCGGCGCGCGGTTTTTCGCCAGCTCTATCGCCGGGCTGATAGGGGTCGCGGTTTTGATCGCGATTGGCTCGAGCGTGACAGGTTTGTTGCTGTCTTACCATTTCAGCCTGCCATCCGGCCCGGCCATCATCCTCGTCGCGGGCATCGCCTATGTTCTGGCCCTTCTGTTTGGGCCGGTGGGTGGGTTGGTGACGCAGGCCATTCCGAAATCCCAAGTTAATCCGTGAAGGACGACATTATGACCCAACGCAGAACGCTTTTGAAATCCGCCACGGCCGTGCTGGCCCTGGCTGTGGCCAGCCCGGCCTTTGCGCAATCGACCGACGCGACCCGCGTCGTGGCAAGTTTTTCGATCCTGGGTGACATGGTCGAACGCATTGGAGGCGAGCATGTGGCCGTGACGACTTTGGTCGGACGCAATGGCGATGCGCATGTCTACCAACCGACACCGGCCGCCGCCAAGAACGTGAGCGAGGCCGACATTCTGATCGTGAACGGTCTGGAATTCGAAGGCTGGCTGGACCGTCTGGCCGAAGCAGCGTCGTTTGATGGCGAAATGATTGTCGCGACCAGCGGGATCGACCCGATCCCCTACGGTGAAGACGATGATCATGATGATCATGATGATCATGATGATCATGGCCATGACGATCATGCAGATCATGATGATCACGACCATGAGCATGAAGACCATGCGGACAAGGATCACGATCACGCGCATGATGATCACGGTGACGAAGACCACGCCGATGCGGGCCACGATGATGACCATGATCATGGCCACGAAGATCATGCGGATGCCGAGCACGACCATGATCACGGTCATGAGGATCACGCAGACGCCAAGCACGACCACGGTCACGGTCATGGTCATGAGGATCACGCAGACGCCGAGGCGGACCATGATCACGATCATGAAGAGCATGCGCATGACGATCACCACGGTCATGACCACGGCGCATTTGATCCGCACGCTTGGCAAAGCCTGACCTTGGCGGTGACCTATGTCGACAACATCACCGCCGCACTTGCGCAGGCCGACCCGGCCAATGCGGGCGACTTCTATGCAAACCGTGCAACTTATGTTGCTGAAATCGAAGCATTGGATGCCGAGATCAAAGCGATGATGGCGGCTTTGCCCGAAGACAAGCGCACGGTTGTAACCTCGCATGATGCGTTCCAGTATTTCGGTCGCGATTACGGGCTTACATTCCTTGCGCCGCAGGGGTTGAGCACGGAGTCCGAAGCCTCTGCTAAGGATGTTGCGGCATTGATCGAGCAGATGCGCGAAGAAGGTATCTCTGCCGCTTTTGTCGAGAACATCACCGATCCGCGTTTGCTGACGCAAATCGCGAATGAAAGTGGTGCGACCATTGGCGGATCGCTCTTTCCGGGTGCCTTGTCAGAAGAGGACGGTCCGGCGCCGACCTATCTGGACATGATGCGCCATAATGCAATGACGATCGCGGGGGCTTTGGGCTCTTGATCCAACAATCGCCCTGCCGCCATTGGCAGGGCGACCGATCCGCAGATGGGCTTGACGCGATCTGTCAGAGTGGCAGGGTGCAGGACATGTTTGAAAGGCTCACCCTATTGGCCCGATCAAATCCGCTGAGACTTCTGTGCCTGATGTGGTTTGGGTTGGTCTGGGCGCTATCGCCGGTTCAGGCCCAGCAACCCGAGGTGGTGAACTGGGATGCCCTGACGATTTCAGCCTCGGATGCGGAAACGACGCAGAGCCTGATTCCGAGGTTGCAGGATCGGTATGATCCGGATCTGCTAAAGGAATTTGACCTCTCAGTCTGGGAAGATCTGCCCTTGGCCGAGCCTTTGCTTGGCCGCGATGTGGCGATTGATGGCTATGTTCTGCCGCTGGTGTCCGAAGGCGCGCGCGTGACCGAATTCCTGCTGGTTCCTTGGATAGGTGCCTGCATTCATGCGCCGACGCCAGCGCCGAACCAGATGGTGCACGTGTCTTATCCGGATGGGCTGAGGCTGGACAAACCCTATGACCCGATGCGCATCCGTGGCGTTTTGCAGAGCCAGCCGGATTACCATCCCTTGTTTCTGGTTGATGGCAGCCGTGCTGTGCCAGCGGCCTATGTTTTGGAGAATGCAGCAGTCTTTGGAACGCCCGGGGTGATTTCGGCTGCCTCGGCAGCTGATGTGCCGCTTTTGGCTCGTGCTCAGATCTGGGTGAATGATCTGTTTCTCACAGCAATGTCCGGCCTGTCCGGGGACGGTCTGTCCAATGCGTTGCTTTTCGCATTACTGGTGTCGTTTGGCTATGGGGCGCTGCATACATTCGGGCCGGGCCATGGGAAATCGGTTGTCGTTTCCTATTTCGTCGGGACAGGCGGCAGCCTTGGGCGCGGGGTGACAATGGGCATTCGTATTGCCGTGATCCATGTGCTGTCGGCTGTGATCGTTGTCTGGCTACTGGATTTCGCGGTGCGGCAGGCCACTGGCAGCGCGCCTTCGGATTACCGGGCCATCCGTCTCGGAAGCTATGCGCTGATCTGTGCAATCGGATCCGTCATGCTGTTTCAGGCTGTGCAGGCTCTGCTGTCATATCGCCGGGCGTCCGACCATGATCATAACCATCACCATGACCATCACCATGACCATCACCATGATCATCACCACAGCGGTTGCGCAGCCTGCGAGGCGGCCGCCTCCACGAAAGGCGGCGGATGGATCGCTCTGTCTGTCGGGATCGTGCCTTGCACAGGGGCCCTGCTGGTCATGCTGTTCGGGCTCGCCAATGATCTGATCTGGCCTGCGATTCTCATGGTGGCCTTTATTTCACTGGGCATGGCC
>JABSSB010000020.1 GCA_013214715.1 Paracoccaceae bacterium
CGCTCTGGCAGCGGCTCGGGCAGTCCGGCCCGCAGCCGCACAAGCAGATTGCTCAATTGCAGTTCAGGCGGGCCATTTCCTCCCGCGCCTGCGCCACTTCGACCGCGACCGGGAAACGGGTTGGCACTTCGCTCAGCGTCAGGCAGGCCTGTTGCACTTGCCCCAAGGCCCCCAAGGCCGCCCCCAGTCGGACCAATGCGGGCGGGGCCGTCGGCCCGGTCCCGTCGGCGACAAAAGAATCAAGATAGGCCCGCGCCGCATCTTTGACATTGCCCTGACCTTCCAGCGCCTGCCCCCGGATCAGCGACACTTGCGGCGCCAGTGGGGAGCCCGGATATGTCTGGTCAAACTGCGCCAAAAGCGCAGCGGTGCGGGCGTAATCGCCTTCGTTCAAAGCCTCCTGTGCCGCTTCGAAATCCGCGCGTTCGCCAACGGCCAGATCAGCCAGTGCCGGTGTATCCGGCGTCGAAGGTTCCGGCGCGGTGCCGACGCTGGCAGTGGTGTCCCCGTCAAACTGACCAGCTGCGCCACCCAGCGTTGTGGTTTCGCCAAGGGCTGCCAGATCCCCACCTTCCAGTTCGACAAGCCGGAACTCAAGATCGCCAATCCGATTGGTCCCATCCTCGACGATCCGTTTGATCCGGTAATCCAGTTCTTCAGTGCGGGCGGTCAGTTGCTGCAACTGCGCCTCGATCGTGCCGACACGATCAAAAACTGAACCCGACTGATCCGCCCCGGTCGGGGACCCGGTTGTCGACAGCTCCCGTTTCAAGGCCTGAATGTCGTAGTAGAGCACCGTCAGTTCCTGCCGGATATCGGCAAGGGTCTGATCATCCTGCGCCTGCGCCGCAACAGGCCACAGAAGCGTCAGGGCGAGAAGCACACGCAGCCGCATCGCTTTACCCTGTCAGATCCGAGGCCAGCACAGTGACCGCGCGGCGGTTCTGGGCGTAGCAGCTCTCGGCAGAACAGATTTCAAGCGGACGTTCCTTGCCAAAGCTCACAACCTGCAAACGGTTGCCGGCAATGCCACGTTCGATCAGGAATTCGCGCACCGCATTGGCGCGACGTGCGCCCAGCGCAAGGTTATATTCCCGCGTGCCCTGCTCATCGGCATGGCCTTGGATAATCGCGGTGTAAGATGGGTTGGCGATCATCCAATCCGCCTGCCCCTGCAGGATCGACTGCGCCGTTGATGTCAGGCTGGATTGATCAACCTCGAATAGCACCCGGTCGCCCACGACCTGCTGGAAATAGGCTGGGCTGGTGGGGTTCGACGCATCGCCGCCAATGCCTCCGGCCCCGCCCGCGCCGCCACCGATTGGATTGGTGACGTTGGAACATGCGCCCAGCGCGATCAGTGCCGCAGCCACCGCCAGTTTGCCTGCAATATTCATTTCCCTGTCTCCTGCCCTTTTTATGCCCCTGCCGCGCAAAAGCCTATCACAGCGCCTCCGCCCGTCAAAATCACGCGCCGCTTACTTCTGCAAGGGCGACCATGCCGCGTCCGATGCACCATCCGGCGTGCGCACGGGCCGCAGATTGCGCCCCGTGATATCAACCGAATACAACGCCGCACGCCCATTGGCCCCCTGTGTCTCCCGCGTGAACATGATCACGCGCCCATTAGGCGACCATGTCGGCCCTTCATCCAGGAACGAGGCCGTCAGCAACCGCTCTTCAGAGCCATCGGTGCGCATCACGCCGATATGAAACCGACCCCGGTTCTGTTTTGTAAAGGCGATCAGATCGCCGCGCGGCGACCAGACCGGCGTGCCATAGCGGCCCTGCCCAAAGCTGATCCGCCGCACATCGCTGCCATCAGCATTCATCACATACAGTTGCTGAGAGCCTGAGCGGTCCGATTCAAACACGATCTGACGGCCATCGGGCGAAAAGCTGGGCGCGGTTTCAATCGACGGCGAAGACGTCAGCCGCTCCAGCCCGCTACCCGAGACATTCATCCGATAAAGATCGGTATTGCCCGCGCGTGTCAGCGAAAACACAACCGTCCGCCCATCCGGCGCGAAACGTGGCGCAAAGGACATAGTGCCGTCCGCCTGCTCAAGAGGGCGACGGCTCGCTGTGGTCACGTCCAGCAGATAGACACGCGGGAAGCCGGTCTCATAGCTGGTGTAAAGCACCCGGTCACCATTCGGCGAAAAGCGCGGGGCCAGCACGATATCGTCTGATCCCGTCAGATACTGCACATTCTCACCATCGTAATCCATGATCGCCAGCCGTTTGCGGCGGTCCCCCTTGGGGCCGGTTTCCGACACAAAGACCACCCGGCTGTCGAAATAGCCACCCTCCCCGGTCAGTTGCGCATAGACGGCATCGGCCACCTTATGCGCCATGCGCCGCCAGCCCTCCTGGGTGGAGCGGAACTGAAGCCCGGCCATGACCTGGCCTGACACCGCATCATGCAGGCGAAACTGCACCGTCAAGCGACCGCCCGACAATCCGACCGCGCCGGTGATCACCGCCTGCGCGTTGATCGCGCGCCAATCAGCATATTGCAGCGGCGTGTTAAAATCGGTGACCTGCGAGATATAGGCGCTTTGCGGCACTTCGCGAAACAGGCCGGAATTGACAAGGTCGGCCACCACGACCTGCGCGATCCGCGCACCATATTGCGTGGCTTGCGCGTTCAAAGGGATGAAATCCGGCACCGCAACGGGCAAAGGTTCAATCACGCCTTCTGTGATCTCGATCCGCAGGGGGCCGCTTTGAGCCATGGCCAGGGGCGCCGTCAACGCCGTCAAAGCCAGAACACAGCACGCAAATACCAGCCTCATTTGATCCGCATCCTTTCAGGATTGAATGTCATCTCTATCTCGCGCCATTGGTCGTATTTCTCAACCGGTAATTCAAACCCGTGCTTGCCACAGCGAATGATCGCCCGGCGCGCGGCCTGAAACGCGATCTCGACCGCCCGACCAGATCCGCCTGTGGCCGAAAGCTGCCGGATCGAATTCACATCCGGTGTGCCATCGGAGTTCATGGTCACGCCAACCTCGACCGTTACCTGCAGAGCATCCGTGGACAGTGACCCGGTGTTCCAGCAGCGCGACACCGCCACCCGCAGTCCATCTTTTTCGCCTGCAGTCAAAGGCGGGCCGGTGGGCACCGGCACGGGGTCCGTCCCCAAAGCCTGCCTCAGCGCGTCTTCAGCCGCCGCGTTGGGGTCCGTCTGAGGTTGCGCCGCAGGGGTCGGCGTAGGCGTGGGCGTCGGCTGTGGCATTTGCAGATCGCGCGGGCGCAGCGGCGGCACGCGGAACGGAACGGCGCTGGCCACCTCTTCGGCCTCGGCCTCGGTCACGATGCGGTCGCTGGCGGCTTCCTCGGCTGTTTCACGCTGGCTTTCGGCCTCGACCTCGCCGGTTTCGTCCGGCGTCACCGCGGATTGGCTGTCGACATCAATGGCCACATCTTCGGGCGGTGGAGCGACGGGTGTGGGCGCCACCCGATCCGACTGTTGCAGGGCAGGTGTCTCATCCGAAATCTGGGGCAGATCCGGCGTCACAGGCGTGTCGGGCGCCGGCGGGGCCAGAACGGCAGTGTCTGGCAAATCTGGCACGGGCTCGGGCGTGGGCGGCTCCGGTTCGGTTTCCGGCTGCGGTTTGGCCACCGGGTCGGGTTGATCGATCTGGGGGACAGGCAAATCATCGGTCACCTCAGGCAGATCAGGCGCATTGGGCGTGGCGGGGGCGGGCAGTGCGACCTCCTGCGATAATGCGGGCGGCGTGCGGAACGCGGTCAGCGCCTCGAACTCGTCCATCGTGATGATCGACACCTCCTGGATCGGTTCACTGGGCGGCGTGAAGCCGGAGAACACGCCTTCAATCATCACCCAGCCCACCAACCCGATATGGGCCACCGCCGATATTTTGGTCCCGGTATCGAACACCGGATTACTCGTCCGTCCCGTCGAGCCGCGGCCCGCCCGTGTCGGTCACAAGGGCCACATTGGAAAACCCCGCCCCGTTCAGCGCCCCCATCACCTGCATGACCAGCGCGTAAGGCACCGCGCCATCGGCCCGAAGGTAGATGCGATCACTGTCACGTTCACTGGCGATGCCCCGCAGGCGCGGCACAAGCTGGTCGGCTGTGACCTCGGTCGTTTGTATCTGAATGTTGCCTTCGGCAGTGATCGTGACCGAGAGCGGCTCTTCCTGTGCACCGGGCAACGCCTGCGCGGCGGTCTTGGGCAGATCGACAGGGACGCCCACGGTCAGCAAAGGCGCAGCCACCATAAAGATGATCAGCAGCACCATCATCACGTCTACAAAGGGCGTGACATTGATTTCAGCCATCGGTTGCGCGCGCCGCCGACGCCGCCCGCGCCGCCCCGACTGGCCCGATCCCCCCTGAAGCGCCGCGCCCATTGCTCAGCGGTCCAACTGGCGCGACAGGATGGTCGCGAATTCATCGGCAAAGGCCTCATAGCCCGCCACGATCCTGTCGCTGTCGGCAGAAAGCTTGTTGTAGAAAATCACTGCCGGGATCGCGGCCAAAAGGCCAAGACCCGTGGCCAGCAACGCCTCGGCGATGCCCGGCGCCACGACGGCCAGATTTGTGTTCTGCTGCTCGGCAATTTCGATGAAGGCATTCATGATGCCCCAGACCGTGCCGAAGAGGCCCACAAATGGCGCGGTCGATCCCACGGTCGCAAGAACCGGCAAACCGCGTTGCAGCCGGTCGCTTTCCTTGGAAATTGCGACATCCATGGCACGGTCAATCCGCGCCTCAGCCCCAGCGATCAGCCCGCCATCTTCGCGATGCGACCGTTCCCATTCGACCATACCTGCGCAAAACACGCGCTGAGACGCTCCGCGTGGGGTATCTCCGATTTCCTCGAACAACCCATCCAGCGGCTCACCCGACCAAAAACGGCGGTCGAATTTCTTGGCTTCGGCCCGCGCGGCCCGGAAGGTTATGGATTTCTGCAAAATGATGGCCCACGCCCAGAACGACGACAGGATCAGCATCAGCATAACCAGCTTGACGGTCAGCGTGGCCCGCAGGAACAGCCCCCACATCGTAAAATCATGCGCAACCTGCGCGGTGGCGATCACCTCGGTTTCCATCTGCCTGCCTTGTCTTGCCTCGCTCTGCCGCTGTTTCGCGGCTCTTTGGCATGTAAACTACCCCAAGGCTTGCAACATTGCCAAGCACGCGGGCGTGATGCTTGAAAATCACCACAAAAAAGGGCGGGTTTCCGCCAAACTTGCATCCTGCCCGCGGCCCCGATAGGCCGGGGTCAACACCCCAGAAAGGGATTTCGATGCAGCAGCCGATTGGCACATTCACGCAAGGGCGCTTTGAGATGCCTGCGCGTATTTATTACTACGAAACCGACACAGGCGGGGTCGTCCATCACTCCAATTACCTGCGCCTGATGGAGCGCTGTCGGACCGAGATGCTGCGCGCTCTGGGTCATGCGGTGCTTTATGAGGACGGCTCCACCTATGTGGTGATGAACGCGCAGGTGAACTGGCTCAAGCCCGCGCGGCTTGATGACGATGTGATCGTGACCGCCGATGTGCGCGACATGGGCGCGGCGCATGTGACCTTTGGTCAAACAGTAGAGCGTGGGGAGGAAGTGCTGTTCACCGCCACGATCCGTGCGGCTTTTGTCGGGCCAAGCCTGCGCCCGCAGCGTTTTCCCAAGGATTTGCGAACCGCCTATCAGGGGCTGATGGAGCAAGCTCAAAACCAATGACGGCGCGTCCCTCAGGGCAGGCCGCAGCGCACATATATCCGATCAGAATTTCGCTCGCACACTGGCCAGCACGACATTGGCGTCGCTGAACTGGGCTTTGTCGGCCTTCAGGTCGTAATGTCGGTATGAAGCATAGGCCTCGAGAGTCATCTTGTCGAATTTCTGAACCTCACCGATCCCAACGAAATTGCCGCGATCTCCAATCACGCCGGTTATCGTCTGCTTCTGTAGGAAATCGCGTGAGCTGTAGACATGAACCCCAAAGGCCGTCTCACCTGTTGAAAAGAACTGCGTCCAGTGGCCCGGTTTGCCATAGGTATATTTGCCACCGTCCTTTTGCTCACCTGCGGCCATGGTGACGTTGACCCAATTGCCAAACAGGACCGAGGCGGAGCCGATGGCGCGTTCCACCTTGCCGCCGCCACTCTTGTCTTCCTGCGACATGCCCAGCCCCGCCACAACCTGCGTTACACCAAAGGTTTCTTCATAGTTCAACGACACATCGTAGAACTTGCTGTCGCCCTTGGTGGGATCAGTGGTCAGGCTATTGCGCCCGGCAGCGACCGCGATGCTGAACCCGTTGAAAGATGGCGTGTCATAGCGCACACGCCCGTGGCGTTCTCCGTGAGGTTGCTGAACAAACCCAGACCAGCATCTGCCGTGTCGCCCAGAATGCTGTAGCCGCCCGGAACTTTGGCACCGACACAAGACGCCAAGCAGAGCGGTCGCAAGGCCAGTTCATCAACACCGTGTTGCGTTGTCGTGAGTCTTTGAGAGACCCGGTTGCGCGGAAGCGTTTGGTTCAAATGCACTGATCTGAAAGCGCAGGTTATCGATCGCACAACTCGGATCAGCTTTTCTTACATTTGTTCAGCTTCGGCAGAAATCAACCGAAAATGACGCCTGTCGTCAATTTGCAGAGGTCTGCCCGGCTTGCACGCGGGCAAAAAGCCGTAGGGCGTGGCTCACATCCTGTGCTGCTCCGGGCAAAACCGGATCATAGGCAGCTCGGATCACATCCGCGATATCGGGGCGCAGGATTGTGCGTTCTCCGGCCACGGCTAGAGCGGATCGGTCCCGAAAAGCGAGATCCGACCAAAGCAGTACGGTCTGTACGACCTGGCTAAGCGCCAAAGTTTCCGCCGGCACGGATGAGAGATGGCGATCCATCCGCAGAAAGACGAAGGCAGCCTTGATCGCGCCGTCGGGATCAAAGCGGAAGACGCGATATTGATTGGCATCAGCCTCCTTCAGGCGCGTGACCAGCGGTGCCAGCCCGTCGATCAACCTGTCCAGATCCGGGACCGCCAATAATTCATCCCAATCGCGGAAGAAGAAGACCAGGCAATTGCCGCCCAGTTCGGGATCTGTGTCTGCCATCTTGTGCCCGGCCAAAGCGACCACGGCTTCGAACGCCCCCTTGACGATGGACAGCGTGTCGTCTTCGACGCCAAACACCACCGGCACGATAGGCCGCCCCCAACGCGCAAAGGCATAATCGCCGCTTTCACGGGTGAAGAGGGCTTCGATCTTGGACGGTGTCAGCGAAGAGGTCTGGGTCATGCAATAGCTCCTTGAGCGTCCCCTTAGCGATACGCAGGATTATCGGCAATGGCCCAGAGCGAACACGGGCTTGGGTCGCGGACCCACGAATGGTAGCCAAGACCCATGTCACAACCTGTATCTGATAGCTCTCTGGCGGCGGGGTCCATTGCCGTCGCTCTGATCGGTCTGGGTCTGAAACTGCTGGCCTTTGGCCTGACAGGGTCGGTCGCGCTGTTTTCAGATGCAATGGAATCACTGGTGAATGTCGCAGGGGCCGTGATGGCCTGGGGCGCGATCCGCTATGCCGCGCGGCCCGCAGATGCGGATCACCCGTTCGGGCATCACAAATCTGAAAATGTCTCGGCTCTTGTCGAAGGTCTGTTCGTGATCCTCGCAGCCGGTCTGATCTTGTGGGAAGCCGTCCCAAAGCTTTGGGCGCCGGAGCCTGCGGCCTATGTCCCTCTTGGCTTTGCCGCAGCCGGAGCGGCGGCTCTGCTGAACTTAGTCTGGGCGCAAATCCTGTTGCGCCGCGGGCGGGCCAAGCGCTCTCCGGCATTGCAGGCCTCGGGCACACATCTGATGGGCGATGTCTGGACCACGTTGGGCGTGCTGCTTGGGCTTGGGCTGGTCATGCTGACGGGTTGGCAAGCTCTGGACCCGCTCCTGGCCATTCTTGTGGCGCTGAACATCCTGCGGGAAGGCGCGGCGGTGGTGCGTCAATCGGCAGATGGGCTGATGGATGGCGCCGCAAGCGCGCTGGAGCGCGACGAAATTGAAACCGCCATCCGAGGCGCGATGGACGGTGCGCTGCAAGCGCATGGGCTCAAGACCCGCCATGCCGGGCGCGCCTTGTTTGTCGAATTTCATCTGGTTGTGCCGACAGACATGACCGTGGGCACAGCCCATGACATTTGCGACCGGATCGAAGCTGCAATTGAGGCGCGATTGCCGGAAGCACAGACAACCATCCATGTCGAGCCCGCCGCACAGGTTGAAGCCGACGGGCTTGCACCCGAGGGGTGAGCCCTCCCGCGCGGGGTCTGCGCATCATAGATGCGCATCGCCCGCTTTGGGCCGGGCGCCGCGCACGCGGGTGCGCAGCGCGGTTGCGCGTTCAGGTCAGCCGCGCTCAGACAAGGCGTCGTTGCAGCGCCCGCAGACACCTGCATGGCTGTGCTGTCCGACATCGGGCAGAATTTTCCAGCAGCGCTGGCATTTTTCTCCCTGCGCCAGTTCAAACACCACGCCAACGCCCGGCATTTCCGGAAGGCGGAATGCCTCATCCGGTATCGGATCGCGGGTCAGCGTCAGCCCCGAGGTGATGAACACGTCATCCAGCGGCGCAAGACTGACAAGATCGAACAGCTCCGGGTCTTCGACATGCAGCACAGGCGCGGCCTCAAGGCTGGAGCCGATGACCTTTTCCTGACGTTTCAGTTCCAAAGCCGCGGTCACAACCTTCCGCACACCGCGGATGCGCGCGAAATAGCTGGCAATCTCATCATTACGCCACGCATCCGGCGTGGCGGGCATATCGACCAGATGCACAGAGGAGCTGTCGCCGGGATAGCGCTCCAACCAGACCTCTTCCATCGTGAAGACCAGCACCGGCGCCAGCCATGTGGTCAGGCGGTGGAACAGCAAATCCAGCACGGTCCGCGCTGCGCGGCGCCGATCTGTGTTGCCGTCGCAGTAAAGGACGTCCTTGCGGATGTCGAAATAGAAGGCCGACAGATCCACCGTGGCAAAGTTGAACAGCGCCTGAAACACGCCCTGGAAATCATAGCGCGCATAGCCATCGCGCACGGTGGCATCCAGTTCCCACATCCGGTGCAGCACCCAACGTTCCAGCGGCGGCATCTGCTCGGGCGCGATGCGGTCTGCCTCGGTGAAATCGGCCAAGGATCCCAGCATGAAGCGCATCGTGTTGCGCAAACGGCGATAGCTGTCGGCTACACCCTTGAGGATTTCCGGCCCGATGCGCAGGTCAGCGGTGTAATCCGACTGCGCCACCCAAAGCCGCAGGATATCTGCACCATATTGCTTGGTTACATCTTCGGGCGCGACGGTGTTGCCGATGGATTTGGACATCTTCATGCCCTTTTCATCCAGGGTGAACCCATGGGTCAGCACACCCCGATAAGGCGCGCGCCCCTGCGTGCCACAGCTTTGCAACATCGAGCTGTGGAACCAGCCGCGATGCTGATCGGTGCCTTCAAGATACAGATCTGCCAGCCCGTCATCGCTGCCATCTTCACGGTCGCGCAGAACAAAAGCATGGGTCGAACCGCTGTCGAACCACACGTCGAGAATGTCAAAAACCTGATCATAGTCTTCGGCATTGTGCTCATTGCCCAAGAACCGCTCCTTTGCGCCCTCGGCATACCAGGCATCGGCGCCTTCGGCTTCAAACGCCTCCAACACGCGGGCATTCACAGCCGGGTCGCGCAGCAGGAAATCGGGATCGGTCGGCAGCGCGCCGCGCTTGGTAAAGCAGGTCAGCGGCACGCCCCAGGCGCGCTGGCGCGACAGCACCCAGTCGGGTCGCGCCTCGATCATGGAATAAAGCCGGTTACGCCCGGTCTTGGGCGTCCAGGTCACCAGCTCATCAATCGAGGTCAACGCCCGTTCGCGGATCGTCTTGCCATAAGTGTCCTGCCCGTCGCCAACCGCCCGGTCGATGGCGGCAAACCATTGCGGGGTGTTGCGATAGATCACCGGCGCTTTTGAGCGCCACGAATGCGGGTAGGAATGCTTGATTTTGCCGCGCGCCAGAAGCCCGCCCAGCTCGGCCAGTTTGTCGATCACGGCAGCGTTGGCATTGCCTTCCTTGCCATTGGGTTTGAGGATCGCTTTGCCGCCAAAGAAGGGCAAATCATCGCGGAAGCGACCATCTTCCATCACGTTATAGGTGATGACTTGTTCCAGCATCCCGAGATCGCGATACAGTTCGAACTCTTCCATCCCGTGGCTGGGCGCGCAATGTACGAAGCCCGTGCCTTCGGTATCGGTCACGAAATCCGCCGCGCGGAAGTCGCGGATATCGTCCCATTCGCCATTGGCCCCGTCGGCCCCGTTCAGCGGGTGGGTCAGCTTGATCTTACGCAGATCATCGGGCGTGATGTCGCAGAGGCGGCGATACATATCTGGCTCAAGCCTTGCACGTTTCAGCACGTCGTCAGCCAGATTGTCAGCCAGGATGAAACGCTCGCCGATCCTGGCCCAGCATTCTTCAGGACGGCCGATCACCTCATACAGCCCGTAGGAGATGTTTTCGCCCCAGACCACGGCCTTGTTGGACGGCATCGTCCAGGGCGTCGTGGTCCAGATCACGACCTTGGCGCTGTCCAGCGTCGTATCATCCGTGCCGACAACCTGAAACTTCACCCAGATCGTGAAGCTTTCCTTGTCGTGGTATTCCACCTCGGCCTCTGCCAGAGCCGTCTGTTCGACAGGCGACCACATAACAGGCTTGGACCCTTGATACAGCGTGCCATTCATCAGGAATTTCTGGAATTCCTCGGCAATCACACGCTCGGCATGATAATCCATCGTCAGATAGGGGTCGTCCCAGTTGCCAGTGATACCAAGGCGTTTGAATTCGTCGCGCTGCACGTCGATCCAGCCGGCGGCAAATTCGCGGCATTCGCGGCGGAACTCCACCACATCGACCTCATCCTTGTTGCGGCCCTTCTTGCGGTATTTTTCCTCGATCTTCCATTCGATCGGCAGACCGTGGCAGTCCCAGCCGGGGATATAGCGCGCGTCGCGGCCCATCATCTGCTGGGAGCGCACCACCATATCCTTGAGGATTTTGTTCAGCGCGTGGCCGATATGCAGGTTACCGTTTGCATAGGGCGGTCCGTCATGCAGGGTAAAGGGCTTGCGGGTTTCGGCTTTGGCTTTTTCACGCAGCTGGTCATAGATGCCAATCTCGGCCCAGCGGGCAAGCCAACCTGGCTCGCGTTTGGGCAGGCCCGCGCGCATCGGGAAATCGGTGCGGGGCAGGTTCAGCGTGGCTTTGTAATCAAGCGTGTCGGGGGTGTCGGCGCACATTGTGGGCGTCCTTACGTCGTCAGGTCTGGGGTCGGGATGCGGTCGGTGCGATGGCTCAACACCTTGGCCCGGCAGCTCTGGGTCACGTCAGAGCGCCGGGACAGTAATTCGAATGATCTGGCCAAGTATCCGGGTCATGCGCCGCCTTATAGGCAAGCGCGCGGGGCGGGGCAAGGCAGGGCTTGCCTTAGGAGACCGCGCCTTGCAAGGCTGGTCTGGATGCAGCAGATCAGCACGCAAACCCGCTTTGGCATATTGACCATCACCGCCGAAACTGGCGCGATCACCCGGCTGGACTGGGGCGGCGGTGCGCGGTCTGATGACCCTTTGTTGATCGAGGCCTCCGCCCAGCTGCGCGCCTATGACGATGGGCGGCTGGAGCAGTTCGATTTGCCACTGCGCATCACTGGTGGACGCTTTCAGCAAGCGGTCTGTGCCCAGATGTCCAAGATCCCTTTTGGGTATACACGCAGCTATGGCGAGATTGCCGATGCATTGGACGCATCTGCCCGAGCGGTTGGGCGCGCCTGTGGCGGCAACCCGATCCCGATCATCATCCCCTGCCACCGGGTGATGGGCACAAAGGGTCTGACAGGGTTTTCCGGAGCCGGAGGCGTCGAAACGAAAGTCGCGCTCTTGCGGCATGAAGGCGCTGCAGGACTGTTGATCTGACATGATGCCGATCATGGTCGCGAGCCCGGACGTATACCACGGCGCCCATAATCGCGATTACAGGAGGTGACTATGTCACCATAGGCAATCCGCAAGACGCTCCTTGCTCTGCACATTCTGCCCGCCTGCATACTTGGGTCGCTGGTGTATTCCAACTCCCTTGCTCAGGCCGAGTGGTTTCGCGATCTGGCAGCCTTTCTCGGATTTCCGATGCTGGCCCTGACGGGGATGTCGATGAGATTTCAGGGGCGGATCAGCCGGGCTGAAGGCCGGGGACAGTTTCACCCTGGCAGGGCGCGCGCATGAGATCAGCGAAGTCTTTTAACCGGTCCGCCCACCATCGGTGACCTGCTGCAGCGCGCCCGCGCCCAGCAAATAGGCCGAGGTCAGCGCCAGCCCCCAGACCGCCCAGCTTTCGGTGTAGAAATCCACCCAAGCCGCCCAGCCTGCAAAGACCGTCCAGGCAAAGACCATCGGCAACGAAATCCACCGCCACCGCTCGGTGCGGACAGGATGAATGAACTTGACTGGCAGGAACATGGCCACCGCCAGCAAGGCAACCAAGACAAAACTGACCCAGAAATCCGGTTTGACAGCAAAGATCACTAGGACAACCATGTTCCAGCAGCCCGGAAACCCGGAGAACGAGTTGTCGGCCGTCTTCATCCGTGTATCCGCGAAATACAACGCCGAGGCGAAGGTGATGATGATGATCGACCCCCACCCGGTCCAGCCCCCCATCAGCCCGGATTGAAACAACGCAAAGGCCGGGATGAACACATAGGTCAGGTAATCGATGATCAGATCCAGCAGAACGCCGTCAAATTGCGGCGCATTGGTTTTCACGTCGTAATGGCGCGCCAAAGGCCCGTCGATCCCGTCCACCACAAAGGCCACGACCAGCCAAAGAAACATCAGGCTCCATTTGTCCTGAACCGCGGCCAGCATCGCCAGCATGGCAAAGACGGCCCCGGTAGCGGTCAGAAAATGGACGGATAAGGCACGCAGGGTGATCGACATGCCCCGCTTGTGACGGATTTGCAGTGAATGCACAACCCGCGCCAACACGCGCAGGCGGGCGCATCATACTCGTCTGGCACGCGGATGGGCGGCGCTGTAGACCTTCATCAACTGCGCCTGATCCACCGCCGTATACGCCTGCGTGGTCGATAAAGATGCATGGCCAAGCAATTCCTGAATTGCCCGCAAATCCCCCCCGGCCGCAAGAAGATGCGTTGCGAAACTGTGCCGGAATGCATGCGGCGTGGCGCTGGCTGGAAGGCCCAGCTGCGCCCGCGCCTGCGCCACCGCCCCGCTGATCGCGCGCGGGTTCAATGCGCCACCACGCACCCCGCGGAACAGGGGCGCATCCCGATCCAGCCTATGCGGACACAAACGGGCATAGTCCGCCACGGCCTCTCGCGCGACGGGCAGAACGGGCACCTGTCGTTCCTTACCGCCCTTGCCGGTGATGGTCAGAACCGGCGGCAGCGGGTTTTCCGCACCGCTCAGGCCCAGCGCTTCTGATATGCGCAAGCCGCAGCCATATAAAAGCGTCACAACCGCCACATCCCGGGCCGCCACCCAGGGGTCCTGCGATTGCAGCTCGACCTGTGCGATCATCTCGGCAGCGGCCGGCACCTCCATCGGGCGTGGCAGGCGGCGCGTGTATTTTGGCGCCCGCGCGGCCAGAACCGCAGACGGATCAAAACCTTCACGATCAGACAGCCAGCGATAAAAGTTTTTCACCGCCGACAGGCGCCGCGCAAGCGACCGCGGCCCAAGCCCTCCGGCCCGCTCAGCCGCCATGAAACTGCGCATGTCGGTCACGGCGATATCGGCCAAGGCCCCAAGACCCTGTGGTGCCGAACGATGCGCAGACATGAACAGGATGAAGGCCCGAAGATCGGCCGCATAGGCCGTCAGCGTATTCTGCGAGGCGCCTCGCAACGCCGATTGCGCCGCCAACCAATCGGCAAGCGCAGCCTCGGCGGCCGGCGATATGGTTGTTATCTCAGCCAGTGCTGCAACACCCGGGCCAGCGCACCACCGAAAAACTCCATTAGATCCGTGCCCTGCTGGGGCGAAAACTGCTCGGCATCGCTCGAGCCCATGATCAGCATTCCCGGAAGCCGCCCACCGCCCAGATTCAGACGAATACAAGCTTCTGACGACAATTTGCCCGGCGGCACGGCATAAAGCGCCTCCACCCCGTTTGGCAAAGGCCGCAACACGACATCACGCGCATCCGCCAAGTAGCCATCAATGAACCCGGTCGGGACGATCTGGACCACATGCGCCAAGGGACCAAGCCCGTGATCTTCGCTATCGGCATCCGCGCTTTCAAGCACCAGGCGCACCACATCGACCCGCAGCGTATCGCGCAGGGGTCCGGCAAGATCCGCGATGAACTCTTCAAAGCTCTGCGCATCCAGCAGGCCCAAGACGGCGCGATGGATCTGCCGCGTGCCGGTGATCGTGTCATAAGCGGCGGCAATGACCGACCGATGCGTGTCTTCCAACCGGTCCAGCCGGTCCGACATCCGCTTCATCGCAATGCCGCGCAAATCCACGACATTGCCCCCACGCGCGGCATCATCAGCTTTGATCAACGCATCAAGAAGCGCGGCATCTTCCAAGACAGCTTCAGGCTGGGCCAGGATGGCTGCACGTGTATCATCGTTCAAATCTGGGCGGCTCATATCGGTCTCGCAATCTGGAAAACATCGCCACGGTTTTACCATTATTGCGGAAAGTATTCAGAAAATTATGGCTAAATCATGTCAAAACAGGCGGCACTGTGGCAGCGCCGCCCATCTGCATGAGATCACAGAGCTCACAGAATGGTCTGACCGGTCTTGGCCCAATCCGCCATGAAGGCCTCGAGCCCCTTGTCGGTCAGCGGGTGCGCGGCCAGCTTCTTGATCACCTCTGGTGGGGCGGTGATCACATCGGCCCCGATACGGGCACATTCGGTGACATGGTTCACCGTCCGGATCGACGCGGCCAGAACCTGCGTTTCAAACCCGAAATTGTCATAGATTGTGCGGATGTCTTCGATCAGGTCGCAGCCATCAAGGTTGATATCATCCAGCCGTCCGATGAAGGGTGAAATGAACGTGGCGCCGGCCTTGGCCGCGATCAGCGCCTGATTGGCGGAAAAACACAGCGTGACATTGACCATACGGCCTTCATCGCTGAGCGTTTTGCAAGTCTTCAGACCGTCCCATGTCAGCGGCACCTTAACGGTGATGTTCTCGGCGATCTCAGCCAGCTTGCGGCCTTCGGCGATCATGGCCTCGGCTTCGGTGGCGACAACTTCGGCTGAAACCGGCCCGTCGACCAGATCACAGATCTCTTTGGTGACCTCCAGAATATCGCGCCCCGACTTCATGATCAGGGAGGGGTTGGTGGTCACGCCGTCTACCATGCCCAGATCATTCAGCTCGGCAATGGCATCGATCTCGGCAGTATCGACAAAGAATTTCATGGAACGCATCCTTCGTTTGAGGGGGCCAAGGGGTTGGCCTTCGGTTGGCTTGCCTATACCCCGGAAAGACCCACATGGCCAAGCGCCATGTTAACGCAAACATGAAATCGGCCAAAGGACGCTGAATTGAGCCAGACAGGACAGTTTCGCGAAGGCGCGCGTGTGGGCGTTCTGACCACCCAGCCGCTGGATCGTGTGCTGGATTACCGCGCGCCCGAAGGCGGCTGTGGTGTGGGTGATTTTGTCGAAGTGCCCCTGGGGCCGCGCAAGGTGCTGGGTGTGGTCTGGGGGCCGGGCGCGGGAGATTTTGATGCGGCCAAGCTGCGCCCGGTCGGACGGATTCTGGATGTGGCGCCGATGCGCGATGAGATGCGCGATTTTCTGCACCGCGCCGCTGATTACACCGTGACGCCGCTGCCCGCGATGCTGCGGCTGGCCACGCGCGCACCGGGCCTGGGTGATGCGCCATCGATGCGCAAGATTTACAAGCTGGGCAGCACGGTGCCGAACCGACTGACCGATGCGCGGGTCAAAGTGATGGACGTGCTGCGCAGCCAGTCGGACGCGGCCTTCACGCTAAAGGAACTGGCCGATCATGCGGGCGTGTCGGCCTCGGTGGTCAAGGGGTTGGTTGGCCTTGGCGCGATCCGCGAAGAAGACAGCCCCCGCGATCTGCCCTTTCCCGTTCTCGACCCGCGCCAACCGGGCAAGGCGCTGACCGACGACCAGACGACCGCCGCCCAAACCCTGCGCGAGGCGGTGCGCAACGACCGTTTTGCAACGACCCTGCTGAAAGGCGTCACCGGCTCGGGCAAAACCGAGGTGTATCTTGAAGCTGTCGCCGCCTGTCTGGCGAGCGGACGGCAGGCTTTGGTGCTGCTGCCCGAAATCGCGCTGACGGCCGAGTTTCTGGACCGGGTGGAGGCACGCTTTGGCGCGCGCCCCGCCGAATGGCATTCCGGCGTGACAATGACCGAACGCCGCCGGGTCTTTCGGATGCTGGGCCAGGGCGATGCGCAGATGGTCGTCGGCGCGCGATCGGCCCTGTTTCTGCCGTTTCAGGATCTGGGCCTAATCGTTGTCGATGAAGAGCATGAAAGCTCTTACAAACAGGAAGACGGTGTTCTCTATAATGCGCGGGACATGGCCGTGCTGCGGGCGATGCTGAATGATGCGCAGGTGGTCCTGGCCTCGGCCACGCCATCGCTGGAAACATGGGCCAATGCCAAGGCGGGCAAATATGCGCGGATCGACCTGACCGCGCGCTTTGGCCCGGCCCGCCTGCCCGAGATGCGCGCCATCGACATGCGTGATGAAACCCTGGATCGCGGGACGTGGATTTCTCCCACCCTGCGCGGCGCAGTCGCGGAGCGCTTTGCCAAGGGCGAGCAGTCGCTGCTATTTCTCAACCGCCGCGGCTATGCACCGGTCACGCTCTGCCGGGCATGCGGGCAGCAGGTGGGCTGCGATCATTGCGATGCACGCATGGTCGAGCATCGGTTTCTCAAACGTCTGATGTGCCATCAATGCGGTGAAACAAAGCCGATCCCGACCATTTGTCCGTCCTGCGGGGCCGAAGATCGGCTAGCCCCGGTCGGGCCGGGGATCGAACGCATCACCGAAGAGGCGCAGTCAGTCTTCCCACAGGCGCGGATTGCGACGCTGAGTTCGGACATGTTCGGCTCGGCCCGTGCGCTGAAGGCCGAGATTGAGCGTATCGCGAGCGGCGAGGCCGATATCGTCATCGGCACGCAGTTGGTGGCCAAAGGACATAACTTCCCCAAGCTGACGCTGGTCGGAGTGATCGACGCCGATCTGGGCTTGCAAGGATCAGACTTGCGCGCAGCAGAACGCTGTTTTCAACTGATGCGCCAGGTCGCAGGCCGCGCGGGCCGCGCCGAGGCGCCCGGCCTGGCCCTGTTGCAGACCCACCAGCCCGCCCATCCGGTCATTCAAGCCATTCTCGGCGGCGAAGAAGAGGCCTTTTGGGCCGCTGAAGCCGCGCAACGTGCCGCCGCCGGCGCGCCGCCCTATGGGCGCATGGCAGGCATCATCCTCAGCGGATCGGATGCAGGGGCTGTCTTTGATCTGGGCAATCATCTGGCCCGCAACGCTCGTCCCTTGCTAGAGATCGGGGCCGAGGTGTTTGGCCCGGCCCCTGCCCCCATTGCCCGCATTCGCGGACGCCATCGCGTGCGGCTTTTGGTCAAGGCCGCCAAGGGCGCGCCGTTGCAAGCCGCATTGCGCCGCTGGGTGGCGCCCCTGACGCTGCGGGGAGATTTACGGCTCTCTATCGATATCGATCCGCAAAGTTTTTACTGACGCGCCCGTGCCGGGCGCAGCCTTCGGCGAGGGTATTTTTAAAGAGAAGAAAGACCGGTGCAGCGCCTAGAACAACATGCAATCGCCCCCCGAAGGCAGCGGGTCTGCGTCTGCGGGCAGCGTTGGATTATAGTCAAAGGTCACGATCTGCGCCCCGCCGTCAAAAGCGATGAACAGCTGGTTTGAGCCGGGCCGGATCGCGATTCCTTCGGGGTCGACCCCGTATTCGATCAGGCTGGCCTGCGCGAGCAATGTGCCATCGGCGGAGAATTCGTAAAGGCTGTTGGAGCCTTCCCAGTCATCGACGATCAGAAGATGTCCGGTGCGCGGATCGATGGCGATGCCCTGCGCTTCGGTCAGAGGCGGGGAGAGTTGCAGCGTGTTGACCTGGCTTTGCAGGGCGCCTTCGGTATCGAACCAGGACAGGCGTTCAGGGTCGTCTTCAACCGTCACGATCCGACCATCTGCGGCAATGGCGATGCCTTCGGTATCGGCAAAGCCACCTTCCAGATCAAACGGCGCCGCCAGCGGTTTGCCGTCTTTCGTCAGGCGTTGCAGACCCCCAAACCCATCGCCAACCAGCAGGGTGTCACCTTCGATGGCGATGGCCTTGATGCGCGTCAGGTCACTTGTGATCCGGCGCAGTTCATCTCCCTGAAGCGTGACCAACACGGCCTCTGGCCCTTCATTGGCGATCCAGAGCCCGCAGAAGGTCGGGTCATAATCAAGGCTGGCCGGGCGGTTGAGATCATAGCGACCGGTTTCCTGCAAATCGAGCGCCACCGCAGGCATGCTCAGGCTGATCGCACAGAAAATGGAAACGTTTTTGATCATGGCCTGCTCCTGATGTTGCCCTATGAACTGTGGCACCCCGACGCGGTTTCAAATTCGGCCTGAGACTGACCTGTGCGTATTTGCACTACCCAACCGGGTCTGATCCCGCTACGTGCGGGGAATGTTTAAACCTGTCCCCTTTGATGATCTGTCCAGGCGGCCACGCTGGCAGCGGCCCATTGTGCTGTTGTTCGTGATGGCACTGGCCATGCCGGTGGCCTTCAATGGCTGGTCTGCGCTTTTGAACAATTTTGTCATCGAAGCGGCCAGTTTCGACGGGGCCGATATCGGCCTGCTGCATACGGTGCGCGAAATCCCAGGTTTTTTGGCTGTTGGCGTGATCGCGCTGATCATTTTCATTCGCGAGCAGATGCTGGGCCTGATCTCGCTGGCGCTACTGGGTGTGGCCACGGCCATGACAGCGTGGTTTCCCAGCCTTGGGGGCATTCTGGCGATCACACTGTTGAGCTCGATAGGATTTCATTACTATGAAACGGTCAACCAGTCGCTGCAACTGCAATGGCTGTCGAAAGAGCGCGCGCCACAAATTCTGGGCTGGCTGATGGCCGCAGGCTCGGCCGCGACGGCCATTGTCTATGGGCTGATCGTGCTGCTGTGGGAGCCTTTGGAGCTGACGTTCAACACGGTCTTCATGCTGACCGGCGGCTTTACCGCGCTCGTAGCAGCGGTGGCGTTTTTTGCCTTTCCGCAATTCGAAGCGCCCACCCCGCAGGTCAAGAAGATGGTGCTGCGCAAACGCTATTGGCTGTATTATGCGCTCCAATTCATGTCCGGCGCGCGGCGGCAGATTTTCGTGGTCTTTGCCGGTTTTATGATGGTCGAGAAATTCGGCTTTGCCGTGCATGAGATAACCGCGCTCTACCTGATCAACCTTGGCATCAACATGGCCGTGGCGCCCCTGCTGGGCAAAGCCGTCGGCCATTTTGGAGAGCGGCGCGTGCTGATCGTCGAATATGCCGGGCTGGCGCTGGTTTTTGGGGCTTATGGCGGGCTGTACTGGTTCAGCTGGGGTTTCCTTATGGCCTCGATCCTCTACGTGATCGATCACGTTCTGTTTGGATTGGCGCTGGCGTTGAAAACCTATTTCCAGAAGATCGCGGACCCGGCCGATATTTTACCGACCGCCGCGGTCGCCTTTACGATCAATCATATCGCGGCGGTGTTCCTGCCCGCATCTTTGGGGCTTTTGTGGGTCGCCTCACCCCCGGCCGTCTTTGTGCTGGCGGCGATGATGGCTATGATCTCGCTTGGTCTGTCGCTGCTGATCCCGCGCCACCCTGAACCGGGGATGGAGACCATCTTCGCCCGCGGCTTGCCGGCCCCCGCGGAATGAGCGAGGGACGCTTTCTGTCAGGT
Source organism: Paracoccaceae bacterium (assembly GCA_013214715.1). GTDB lineage: Bacteria > Pseudomonadota > Alphaproteobacteria > Rhodobacterales > Rhodobacteraceae > JABSSB01. The sequence continues at coordinate 20,022 of JABSSB010000020.1, forward strand.
TCGACGATGGGCCATGTCGCGCGGATGACGCTGACAGGCGCTTTGGGTATCAGCTTTGTCTTTCTGGTCGATGCGGTGAACCTGTTTTGGCTGGCGCAGTTCGGCACGCCGCAACTTGTGGCTGCAATCGGCTTTGCCTTTGCGATTCAGTATTTTTCGGTCTCGTCCGGGATCGGGTTGATGATCGCGGCCAATGTGCTGGTCTCGCGCGCGATTGGCGCGGGCGATCGCGGCATGGCCCGCACACAGGCCGGGTCCGCCATGGCCATTGCCTTTGCGGTGCAATCTCTGATGGCGGCGACAATCGTGATCTTCCGCCATGATCTGGTCGCCATGGCTGGCGCAACCGGAGAGACCGCCATCCTTGCCGCGCGGTATCTTGCGATCTCGGTGCCATCACTGGGCGTCATGGTGGTGGCGATGGTGGCCAACGCGGTCCTGCGCGCCGAAGGCGATGCGGCCCGATCGATGTATGTCACGCTGATCTCGGGCGGCGTGGCACTGATCATCGATCCGCCGCTGATCTACTATTTCGGCCTTGACGGCGCGGCGACGGGGCTGGTGATCTCGCGTTGTATTATGTTGGCGGTGGCGCTGCGCTTTGCCATTGGAACGCATGACCTTGTAGCGCGACCTGCGCTGCGCTCGATCCTCCTGTGCCTGACGCCCTTTGCCTTTGTGGCCGGCCCCGCGATTTTGACCCAGATGGCCACGCCCGTGGGCAACTACCTGCTGACCACCGTGATGGCGCAGTTCGGCGATGACGCTGTGGCCGGGTGGGCCGTGGTCGGGCGGCTCACGGTGCTGGCCTTTGGCGGGATCTTTTCGCTTTCGGGGGCGATTGCCGGGATATTTGGCCAGAATTACGGTGGCAAACGCTGGGAGCGGCTGCGCATGGCCTATCGCGATGCGCTGATCTTTGGCGTCGGCTATTCGATTGTAATGTGGGGCCTTCTGGTGGCCTGCCTGCCACTGATCAAAACCGCCTTTGCCCTGCAACCGGGCGGAGAGATCGTGCTGGATGCCTTCATCTATATCGGCGCGGGTGCCGTGGTCTGTGCGGCAGCCCTTTTCGTGTCGAACGCAGCGTTCAATGCGTTGGGCAAGCCGGGTCGGTCGACCTTTGTGAACTGGTTGCGCGACGGCATCCTGACGCTACCGCTGGCGCTGTGGGGCGCCGCCGCGTTCGGCGCACCCGGCGTGATCTACGCGCAGGCGCTCGCCGGTGCGCTGGTCGGGCTCGGCTCGGCGATCTGGGGCTGGTATTTCGTGCAGCGCCTGACCGCGTCACAGGACAGCACGCTTGACGCCGCCCCGGCACGGACCTAAGCGCGGGCCATACTTGCAACCCGGAGCCGCCCATGCCCACCTTCACCGCCCTGACCACCCTGCCCGGCAAAGCCCAGGCCGAAGCGCTTGGCGCCGCGATGGAGCGACTGGACCCCGAACCGCATGGTGTCGGCGTCTTTGAGATCGAAGATGATAGTGGACTTTGGGAGGTTGGCGGATATTTCACCGACGCGCCCGACCTGGCTGGGCTCGCCGTTTTGGCCGCGGCGTTTGGTGCGCAGGATTTCACCGTGTCCGAATTGCCCGAAACCGACTGGGTCGCGCATGTGAAACGCGAACTGGCGCCGGTCGAAGCCGGGCGGTTCTTTGTCTATGGAAGCCATGATGCCGACAACGTGCCCGAAGGGGTCGAACCGCTTCTGATCGACGCGGCGATGGCCTTTGGCACCGGCCATCACGGCACGACGCTGGGCTGTTTGCGCGCGCTGGATCGCCTGATCGCTGCAGGGGTGCGCTGCCATAATGTCGCCGATATTGGCTGCGGCACAGCGGTTCTGGCCATGGCCGCGGCACGCATCTGGCCTGAACCGGTGCTGGCCAGCGACATCGACCCTGTCGCGGTCGAGGTAGCCGAAGCCAACGCCCGGGCCAATGGGCTGGACGGGCGGCTAATCTGCGTCGAAGCCGCGGGGTTTGACAATCCCACCCTCTCTCAGGCAGCGCCTTTTGATTTGATTTTTGCCAATATTCTCAAAGGCCCCTTGCTGGCGCTGGCCCCAGAGATCGCCGCCAATCTGGCCCCGGCCGGACGCGCAATTCTGTCTGGAATTCTGGTCGAGCAAGACGATCAAGTAACCGAAGCCTATGCCGCGCAGGGGATGGCTCTGATCGAACGAGAAGATATTGGCGAATGGGTGACGCTGAGCTGGAAACGCTTGCAGGAACGCCAGGGCAGCCGGGGCATGTCGCAGCCCCGCGAAGCGCGTA
>JABSSB010000200.1 GCA_013214715.1 Paracoccaceae bacterium
GAAAAGCTCACCGGCGCACGAAAAGGCGAACTGGTTGAGATGCGCCCGGCAGGTGTCGGCAAAACCCGCATTATCGCGCATGTACCATCGCGTGGCCTGATTGGGTATCACGGCGAGTTTCTCACCGACACACGCGGCACTGGCGTGCTCAATCGGGTCTTTCATGGATGGACACCGCATAAGGGGCCAATTCCGGGGCGAAGGGAGATGTTGCGTCAAACGCATCGCCCGCGATTTCACCAAAGCGCGCAGCACCGGGGCTGTCCGTGCCGGGGTGTTGGCCGGTGGAGCCGTCGATTTCATCGCCGAAGTTTTCTTCCAGCGAGGAAGACACCATGCCATCAGGCAGGTGGAACGTGTCAAACGCGCCTGTGTCCAGAGCTGCGCGGATGATCCCGGCACCGCCCTGGTCGGCATAGCCTGCCACCACCAGACGCTCGCCACCGGCTGCGGCCAGCGCACCGACTTCAGCCGAATAGTCGGCCTTGCCGTCTTCATGGGCGGCGTTGATGGTGATCGTGCCACCGGCGGCTTCAAATGCGGCGGCAAAGCTGTCAGCCAGACCCTTGCCATAGTCATTGTTGGTATAGGTCAGCGCGACTTCCTTGATGCCCAGATCCATCAGCACGTCAGTCATCACGACACCCTGACGCGCATCCGAGGGCGCGGTGCGGAAGAACAGGCCATTGTCTTCCACGGTGGAAAGGCCTGGCGACGTGGCCGACGGCGAAATCATTACCATGCCATTGGGCAGCGCCACATTGGTCAGGATCGCGCCGGTCACGCCCGAGCAGTCTGCGCCCATGATGCCGTTCACACCCTCGGCGGTGATCAGACGTTCTGCGGCTGCGGTGGCAGCACCGGAATCGATACAGGTCGAGTCCGCCCGCACCGAGGTCACTTTGGCGGCGTCCAGCAGCATACCGCTTTCGGTCACTTCAGCCATCGCCAGCTCGGCACCGTCCGCCATGGCCGGTGTCAGAGATTCAATCGGGCCGGTAAAGCCCAGAATCACGCCCAGCTTGACCTCGGTCGCATGGCCCCCGGCCATCGCGACACCCGACATCAGCGCCAGCGCCGCCGTGGCGGAAAGTAACTTGTTCATGATCCACTCCCTAGTTGGATTTTTTCCCAATCCGAACGGTAGGGCAGTGCCCGGTAAATGAAAAGGGTTCAAAACCTGTGTGTCGCAGGAAGATTTCACGGTTTTGTGGCTCGCGTCGGGCGCAGTGCAGATTATGTGTTATTAGAGTAGAGAAGGAGAATCCTCATGCGTGTGCTGATCTGCCTGATGGCAACCCTTCTTCATGTCCCGGCTTGGGCGCAAACCCTGCAGACCAGTGCGGGCACGCTGAAGGTCGACGCGATTGTCAGCGGGCTGGAGGAGCCTTGGGCCATGGCGTTCCTGCCCGATGGTGGCATGCTGATCACCGAACGTGGTGGGCGGCTGCTGCATGTCAAGGACGGGCAATCCCAAACCGTGTCTGGCCTGCCGCGTGTTGTTGTCGACGGGCAGGGCGGGTTGCTGGATGTTTTGGTGCCCCGCGATTTTGAACAAACCCGAGAAATCCTGTGGTCGCATTCTGCGCGCACTCAGGGGGGCAATCACACAGCCGTGACAGTCGCGCGGCTCTCAGACGATGGCAGCCGCGTAACCAATGCGCGTCGCATCTTTGAAGGCCTCCCGGGATCCGGCAATGGGCGGCATTTCGGCTCTCGCCTTGTTGAAGCGCGCGATGGCACAGTTTTCGTCACCATTGGCGACCGCGGCGACCGGCCCGAGGCGCAGAACCTTGGCTCTCATCACGGCAGCGTCGTTCGGATCAATCGAGACGGGTCAGTGCCGTCTGACAACCCCTTTGTCGGACAAGACGGCGCACGTCCCGAAATCTGGAGCTATGGTCACCGCAACCCGCAAGCCGCAGCTCTGGACCTCAACGGCAATCTGATCGTGGTTGAACATGGCGCGCGCGGCGGGGATGAGGTCAACCGCGTGAAACGCGGCGGGAATTTTGGCTGGCCAGTCATTTCCTATGGCACGCATTATTCAGGCGCCAGCATCGGTGAAGGCACGTCAAAAGCAGGCATGGAACAGCCTGCTTTCTATTGGGATCCGTCCATGGCGCCGTCGGGCATGATCGTCTATTCCGGGCGTCTTTGGCCGAACTGGCGCGGGGATCTGTTCGTGGGATCCTTGAAATTCGACTATATCAGCCGGCTGGATGGCTCACCCTTGGCCGAGCGCGAACAAATCAAAGGCCCGGAAACGGAGCGTGTTCGTGCTCTGAGCGAAGGACCCGATGGAACGATCTGGTTCTTGTCGGTCGGCAACGGGACGTTGTTCCGCCTGTCGCCCGGGTGACAGTTTGGTTCAGTTTGTATACGCCTCTTGCCAAGCCGGAATGTCCCGCCCCAGCAACGTTTCGACATAGGCCATATCGCCTGCCATTTCGCCACAGAGCCGTGAAAGAACCGGGGCTGGGATCGGATCCGTGGCGCCTTTTTTCAAAAACAGGCGGCGATCAATGCCGATACGGGCCGCAGCAGACACGACCCACTCCAAGTCATACTGACGCAGCCGGCGGCGAGTTTTCTTGGCGCGTTTGATCAGCCAATCCGACCGTGGTGCGCCCATCGTTTCGCGCACCTTCGTCTTTCCTGCCGCTGCCTGACCATCATGCGGCAGCACGCCCAGAAAATTCTGCAGAGAGGTCAGATACCCGCTCGTGGCGTCAGGATCTGCAAATATCTCTTCATATATTGCCAGATGAACCTGCTCGCGCGGGAAGAGCGAAAACAAATGAGCCAGATTGGCCGCGTAAGAACTCGCGTTTCTCAAAACGGAGTAATGGCCCACCGAGGCTTCAAAATTCTCCTTTGTCCGGCCATTTTCACGCAGCATCCGAAAATGAGACACCATGCGCGCAACCGGATGGCGCAAAATAATAACTATTTTCACGTCTGGGTTAAAGGCGTGAAGCCGATCGAGAGCATCTGAGCTTGCCAGATAGGATGTGCTGATCTCGCCGATCGCCGTTTGATCGCGCGCTGCTTTAAAAAGCGCTTTGTACCAGTCGTCGCCGCGATCATGATACCGATCAAAGTAAAAGACTTCCTTTTGATGCTTCGGAAGAAAGACCTGCGGATGCTGTCTCAGCATCGCGTCCAACCAGGTTGTAGCGCATTTCGGAGGGCCAACCCCGACGAAATTCGGCACTTTCGCGCCGGGGTCGACTGACGAGCGTTCGGAGCTGAATTGCGTCTTCAAAATTTTCTCACCCTGGAGCGACACTTGGGACGACGGCCTCTCCTTACGTTTTTTCTATGTTGAAGCAAGATGAAACAGCATCCGCAAAGATGCCGCTTTGCCGAATATGATCGTTAGATTACAAATTCACCACCCGTTTCCGATCGGTTGCATACCGTCGCCGCCTTGGTTTTGCGGCAGCGGGTGGGTCAAATGGACAATCGTGCTGCCTGACTTCCGCGTTCGCGATAAGGCGTGGTGTCATAATGCGCGCGGTAGCATTTCGAAAAATGCGATGGCGAGGCAAACCCGCAGGCAAGGGCTACGTTGATCACGCTCATATCCGTTTGCATCAGCAGGTTGCGTGCTTTTTGCAGCCGCAACTCCATGTAATAGCGCTTGGGGGATCGGTTCAGATAGCGGCGGAACAGCCGCTCCAGCTGCCTGGTCGACATGCCGACCTCTTTGGCCAACAGCGATGGTGAGATCGGCTCTTCGACATTGGCCTCCATCATCTGGATGACCTGGCTCAGCTTGGGGTGGCGCACCCCGATCCGAGTTGGGACCGACAGGCGCTGCGTATCCTGATCGGTGCGGATCGAAGAATAGATCATCTGATCGGCCACCGCATTGGCCAGTTCTTCGCCGTGATCATTGGCCACCAGTTTCAGCATCAGGTCGATGGACGAGGTGCCACCGGCTGTCGTCATGCGATTGCCATCGATGATGAAGACCGATTTGGTCAATTCGACCTCATCAAACTCTTCGGCAAAACTGTCTGCATTTTCCCAATGGATCGTCGCGCGTTTGCCATCCAGCAATCCCGCCCGCGCCATTGCGTAGGCCGCGGTGCAAAGTCCGCCAATGGTCAGCCCGCGCCGTGCTTCGCGACGAATCCAGTTGAGCAGCTTCTTCGTGGTTGCGGCCTGAACATCCACGCCGCTGCAAAGGATTATCACATCATCACGTTGCAGGTCTTCAAGGTCACTTTGCAGTTTGAAGGTCGTCCCGGCCGAACAACTGACCAGATCACCCCCTTCGCCAATCAATCGCCACTGATACACATCGCGCCCGGCCATGCGATTGGCAATACGCAGGCAATCCAGCGCGGATGCAAAGGAGAGCATCGTGAATTTGTCCAGCAGAACAAAGACAAACCGTTTCGGGTCATCTTCGCTCAGTCGCCGCAAGGCGCCGGACAGGCGGTCGGTCATGGGCCGTTTTCCTTGTTGTTACGCAGCCTCGTTACAACGGGACATCGCGCAGTGGTCTGTGGCAGCTTGATCAAAGCCAGCCAGCAAGGTCAAGGGATCGAAATCTGCTGTGGTAACGCCAACAACGCTTTTGTATAAGCCCCAAAACACATAGTTTCCTTCGGAGCATCAGACATGAGCGAGTGGCAGAAATCGGATTGGCGCAACAAGCCGCGGGTCCAGATGCCGGATTATACGGATCAGGACAAATTACACGCTGTCGAGGCACAGCTGTCCAAATATCCGCCGCTGGTCTTTGCCGGAGAGGCGCGTCGTCTCAAGGATCACCTCGCCGCTGCAGGTCGCGGAGAGGCGTTTTTGCTGCAAGGCGGCGATTGCGCTGAGGCCTTTGACCAGTTCAGCGCAGATTCGATCCGCGACACGTTCAAGGTCATGCTGCAAATGGCGGTGGTGCTGACCTTTGGCGCCAAGGTGCCGGTGATCAAGGTTGGCCGCATGGCGGGCCAGTTCGCCAAGCCGCGCAGCGCGCCGACAGAAATCATAGATGGCCTGGAACTTCCCAGCTATCGCGGGGATATCATCAACGATCTGGCCTTCACGCCCGAAGCCCGCATCCCGAACCCAGACAAGATGTTGCAGGCCTACACGCAGGCGGCGGCGACGCTGAACCTGCTGCGCGCTTTTTCGACGGGTGGTTATGCCGATGTGCATCAGGTCCATTCCTGGACGTTGGGCTTTACCGAAAGCGAAAAGGCCGAAGCTTATCGTGAAATGGCCAATCGGATCACAGATACGCTCGATTTCATGAATGCCGCCGGAGTGAATGGCGACACCAGCCATGCGCTCAAGACGGTGGAATTCTACACCTCCCATGAGAGCCTGCTGCTGGAATATGAAGAGGCGCTGACGCGGCTTGATTCGACCTCGGGCAAGTGGCTGGCGGGATCGGGGCATCTGATCTGGATCGGTGACCGCACGCGTCAGCCCGATGGCGCGCATGTTGAGTTTTGCCGGGGTGTTCAGAACCCGATCGGCCTGAAATGTGGCCCGACCACGACGCCCGAAGATCTCAAGGTTCTGATGGAAAAACTGAACCCCGAGAATGAAGAAGGCCGTTTGACCCTGATCGCACGTTTTGGAGCGGGCAAGGTGGGTGAGCATCTGCCGCGTCTGATCCAGACCGTGCGCGAAGAAGGCGCGAAGGTCACATGGGTCTGCGATCCGATGCATGGCAACACGATCAAAAGCTCGACCGGCTACAAGACCCGCCCGTTTGACTCTGTGCTGCGCGAAGTTCGCGATTTCTTTGCCGTGCATGGCGCCGAAGGCACCGTGCCGGGCGGAGTGCATTTCGAAATGACCGGTCTAGACGTGACCGAATGCACCGGCGGTTTGCGCGACGTGACCGAAGAAGACCTGTCCGACCGCTACCACACGGCCTGCGACCCGCGTCTGAATGCCAATCAGTCGCTGGAATTGGCCTTCCTGGTGGCCAAAGAGCTTGGCAGACTCCGCGACGCGCAGGGCACAAGACAAGCCGGCTAACACCGGAAGACGGAACAAGGCGGGGGTTTGCTCTCCCGTTTCCTAAATTTCGGCCGCGACGCTCTCGTCGCGGCTTTTTTCTTGGCCTGGCCTCGCCTCTGTCTTGATGGAACCGGCCTTCGATTTGCGGTATAGGCCAAACCGCGTCACATGAGGGACTTTTTGCACATTGCTTGCGGCTGCATCCGCGCGGCGATGTTGGCAAAATCCATATTGCCTCTGCGGCCGACCCCACCGCTCAGATGGACCGGATGCATGGTCACATGTGCCGGGTCGAGGCCCAGCGCCTCCGCCGCCGTGTTCAATAAGGTCAGCCACGGCCCAAGATTTGCGCTCTTTGCCAGTGCCGACGAGGAAGCGCGCGCCAAGGCGAATGCGGCCTTTGTCGTTGCGAACAATGAACCGTGTCCCCAGGCGGATGCGGCCCTGTTCTTTGATATCGACCCCGCCATC
>JABSSB010000201.1 GCA_013214715.1 Paracoccaceae bacterium
ATCTATCGCAACGGGCACCATCTGGTTCCTGCTGGTGGGTGCCAGTTACTGGGAGCAAGCAGGCTACAATCCGGCAGTTTTCTTGCGGGATCTTTTCTGGTTCTCGTTGGAGCCCCCAGCAGAAGAATACGGCCTTGGGTTCGCCCCGATGGACGAAGGCGGGTTATGGCTTATCGCAAGCTTTTTCCTGCTTGTGTCGGTGATGAGTTGGTGGGCACGCTCTTACGTTCTGGCCCAGCAAATGAAGATGGGTAAACATGTCTTTTGGGCATTTGGTGCGGCGATCTGGCTGTTCCTTGTCTTGGGCCTGATCCGCCCGATCATGATGGGTAGCTGGTCCGAGGCAGTGCCCTACGGTATATTCAGTCATCTTGACTGGACGATGAATTTTTCAGTGTTTTACGGAAATCTGTTTTACAATCCTTTCCATGCTCTTTCGATCGTATTCCTCTATGGATCAACTCTTATGTTCGCAATGCATGGTGCAACGATCCTTGCCGTGTCGAGGTTTGGTGGCGATCGTGAGCTTGAGCAAATTTCAAGTCGTGGAACAGCCACGGAACGGGCCGCCCTGTTTTGGCGCTGGACCATGGGCTTCAACGCGACCATGGAAGGGATTCACCGTTGGGCCTGGTGGTTTGCAGTGCTGACCTGCATCACAGGCGGGATCGGCATTCTGTTAACAGGTACCGTTGTCGAAAACTGGTATGTCTGGGCACAAGAGCATGGCTACGCACCAGCCGATTGAGGAGAGCACAAACATGACCAAGTCCGATCTGTACGAAGCGACAACGCTCAACCGAACTATGATCCGGCTCGATATTACGAGACAGATGCTGAAAGGAACTGTTATCGCTGGTGCTGCGGTTTTTGGGCCTATCCTTTTTGTTGTGGCTTTAGCCTACGCGGGCATGCTGTTGCCAGAAGAGTCCAAGGAAGCCGCAGACCCAACGCCTGACAGCTTCGGCACACCTGACTAAACGGCCAAATCTGAACTGCGCCAGTTTTACCAGAAGCTCCGATCCGTGAAGTCATATTGCTGTTTGTTCTTTGACGCAGATTCTGAAGCGTTTTGCAAAATCAGTTGTTTTGTGCCGCTGTTTCCTGAGCTCCTACCATTAAGTTCCGGACGGTCCGTCTTGAGGATTAGTTGGGTGGGCAGATGCAAAATGCCCACCCGTTGAACCCGCCTTTTTGCGGTAAGGCGGTGCCCTATACGCTGCTTGGGCAGAGTAGCGCCATGCGCCTTGCTGGTCCCACCAGATAATCGTTAACAGATCAGCCGCCGTCCTCGGAACCCGAACAGGTGTCTGGAGTAAAGATCGAGTTCAAAAATCTTATCGGCCTGTGCAGGGAAGGTGTGGAACCCGTATCTTACCTGCCGCCAGCAGCGCGCGTTAAGTCGGGTTTACCGAGCGCTTACTGCACAACTGCCCAAAATCCTGGTCAAATCGCCATTGGCGCAGGCGATCCGATATGCCCTTGGCCGAATGCCACAGGCGCGTCCATACTCCAAGAATGGCCACCCAGAATCGGACAAAAACACAGCCGAACGAGCCTTTAAGCCTGTCGCGATTGGCCAGAAAAACTGGATGTTCGCAGGGTCAGAAGGAGGCGGCAAAGCCATGGCAATCGCCGTCAGCCTCATCGAAACGGCCATACTGAACAATGTCGACCCGCAAGCCTGGCTCACATGGGTCCTTGCCCAAATCGTCGACCACAAGATCACACGCCTCGACGAGCTCCCGCCCTCGCGTTATGCTTAACAAGCATCGCCCCCTGTGCAGCAGGACCGGCTCAACGGACGGGCACGGCATCAACCACTTGCTCAGGCCGTATAATCTCACCCGGCCGCATCAAGCACTCAACATGCGCCCACCAGTTCCGGAAACCTTGTTGGAAAAACCACTGACAAGTCGCCCAAACACAGGGGACTAGCCACTCTCTTAGGCTAGAAATGCGCAGTAAGCGAATTTTACAAATAGCGCCGAGCGGCTTTCAGGCTCACTTGCTAGAAATAAAGAGGGCTCCCCAGGAGAACCGAGGAGCCCGCCGCATCATAGAGCGCTTGGATTAGTCCATCAGCTCAATTTCGCCTGGCCGCCATGACTTGTCAAAGTAGGTCTCCAACGGACCATAGAGCCGCAGAAGAGTGAACCAACCTTTCCCGTCGACGGTTTCAATCCAATTTTTTTCAAAGCCCTCGGGCGCGCTTGGGCCAAAATAGATATCAACAGAGCCGTCATCATTCACGATCAAATCATTTCGTTTACTGTTTTTTGACGGAAACGGCTGGCTTGTTTGTAGCTCTGATCGCGTTTGCGGATCGTAGATGACAACAGACCAGAAATCTTTCGCGGGAACATCTTTGGGTATATTCAACTTATAGGTTTTGCCGCCGTCAAGATAATTGCCATCCGCATCCCGCGCTGCCCAGGCGTATTGAGATCCGACACCGACGGTTTGCTCAACCATTGCTGGCGTATTCACGGTTGCCAAATAGAAGAACAAGGTACGTGCATCGAGGTTGCGCCCTCCATTGCCATTGTCAATCAGCCACTTGTAGTCACCGCCGACAAACGCTGCTTGCCACGCGCTATCTTCGTAAATAAACGCGCCGTCCATTCGTGGCGCAAAGGAAATGGCCCGCGCCGATGCATTCCCAACAGCAATTGCATCTCTAAGAATGCCCTCCATCCGCTCATCCGGGGCAAACTCGCTGCCCTTTTGAAGGCCAATTGCGGCCGCCATACCAAGGAGCTCGGGGCTAAAATTAGAGGCGGGCTCTCTTTGGATTACCGCGTCTAATTCCTCATAGAATTCATAGCTGTTTGCGTGGATTGTATTGAAGGCCTGTTCGGACGCCGCGATAAATTCCATCTCTGGCGGCGAATCTTTATCTTTGAGAGGGTAAACTCTCAGGCCCTCTTCCAAGATTTTATTGGCGGCATCAGGTTTACCATCAACGAGGAAGCCACGCGCGATGAACCAGTTCACATAACTTGGAGAGCGAGAAACGAAATAGTCTACCCCGTCTACTGACGCTTCCATTCCACCTTCGGGTGGCGACAGATCCCCTTCATAATCCGGTGGTAATATCAGATATTTGCCGCCTTTTCCTTTGTCCGGACCAGGTGCACCCATGTCTGTGACAAATCTAAAGAACGCGTCATTGACCGTTGATGGGCCCAAACCTTCTGGCACGTCAAAAACGATGGGTCCGGTTTCGCTCATATCGAAGATAACCGATGCGTAAACCGTATCGGTGTTGCCGGTCAAAAATAGCGGATTGCTGTCCATCAGTTTCTCAAAATAAAGCACTTTGTTGGGGGCGTCTTGTCCCATTTCAAGCATACCGCGACGCATGCCTTCGATGGATGCGGCAGGGATAAAGTTCAGAAATACCTCTACACCGCGCAGGAAATCCAAGTTGTCGTAAACTGCTAGAATTGTTTCATCTGTGGGACGGCCGTCCACAAATTCCATAACGCCAATACGCGTTTCGACGCGATCTGGCGTCATAATCTCATGCGGAATTTCTGTATTGTAACCTTTGGGGATTTCTCCTGCATAGCTGGCAAACCCTAAGGAACTAATCGCTAGAGCAAGGATATTTCGGGTGACATATCTCATCATCGTCCGCTCCATTTTGAGTAGTACTGTGGGGCGACGCAAAATCGTAACATGGAACAGGGTTCACTACACTTAACCAACGCGCCGCCCTCGTGTCTCTATAGGGGTGGATCGTTAACAAAGCGTCAACATACCCATTTGAGTAGTTGAGCCACCGAAGCGTATATTGGCATTCGACATAATGACATTTTCTACCAAAGCGTGACCCCGCATTTCCCAATTAACTGCCTGATTTGGCTTCGTTGACCCGTGTTTTCGCGGTGTAGTTCAGAACCTGAATTCATGCCGGAGGCGGCAATCTTGGATCACCCTACCTGTGCCTGATTTGAGGGCGTTTTTCGACTGAGTTTTGACGCTCGGGTGCGATAAGAATTTCACGGCTCCAAGATCAATTCCGATGGCGGTTTGCTCGTGTTTCTTGAGTTGGACGAGACCTTCGGCCTGCATGATTTGGCGGGGCGCTCGATGCGGGATACGCGAACGGGCAAGAACGGGCTCCACAACTCTTTTGCTTTGCTACGCCAGTCCGGCTTTGGACGGCTGGCGGGATATCCTAAGGTCACGATGCGCGGCCATCCGAGCCCTCAAGCCCCCACTGAGGCTTGCATGATGGGCGAAACAGAAAAACCAGTATAAAAGCGGCTCTACAGCCGCGCCCTGGAATGGCACAAATTGGTCAGAACCCACAAAAAGCTCGAAAACCGCGCTTGCCACTGTCCTGGTAGGAACACCTTCCAAAAGTTCGTCAAACCGCAGTGCAGAGAGCTTTTCAAGTAAAGGTCCAACAGACGGTTTCGGAGGGCGTCGTTGTACCAGATGTAATGCGCGCTCAGCGACATGCCCACGGGGTGACAATGTGTGGACAACGCCGCTGCGGACGTGGTGTAGGAATTACATATCGGTAGGCGGTCGCGGCTCTACTGGTTTTCGAAAAAGATATCCCTGTATTTGACTGAACCGAAATTCAAGCGCTACTCAGTGAAGCAACGGAGCGTTTGGTGCCGAGCGCGTCGTTGACTGCTTCGATGAGTCGTTCGCGCGTGATCGGTTTCATCAAATGAATATCCTCTTTTCTGAGCCCGTCTCCTGTCAATGCCACTTCATTGGTATAGCCCGACAGAAACACAACGGGCAAATCCTGATCGAAACTGCGCAAATGCCGAGCCAAAGAAGGCCCCTGCTTATCTCCTGGCATCACAATGTCGGTAATCAGAAGGTCGACTGGCCCTACTTCGACATATCGCTGTGCGGCTTCATCGCCGCTGGCCGTCTTCGTCACATGATGTCCCTGAGCTTCGAGGAACTGCGCAATAATGTTTAGCACCTCCTCCTGGTCTTCGGCGACCAGTATGTGTGCTTTTGGAACATTTATGGTGGTTGCGGCTTTCTTTTCAATCGCAGTTGCAGCAGACCCTCTGTCAAGCGCAGGAAAGAAAAGTTTGACAGTTGTGCCAATTCCAGGCTCCGAATTGACAAGGACGTTACCGCAAGATTGTGTCATAAAGCCGTGCACCATCGACAAGCCTAGGCCGCTATTATTGCTAAGACCCTTTGTGGAAAAGAACGGCTCAAAGATTTTTGGCATCACATCAACAGGAATACCTTCTCCAGTGTCACGCACTGCCAACATCACATAGTGGCCAGGTTCAAGGCCAGTTTTCGAAAAATCATGCGACGTCTTTTCGATCACCACATTTTCCGTTTCGATTGTAATGGACCCGCCATTCGGCATTGCATCCCGCGCGTTGATCACGAGATTTAGAAGAGCGCTTTCGACGCCAGAAACATCAGCGGTTATAGGCCAAAGATCGGGTGACAAGGACGTCTCCACCTGGATGGTCGCGGGGATTGTTCTGGACATCCAGGTTTCCATATTCCCGACGAGTTCGCCAAGCGAAATCTCTTTTGGGTTGAGGTCTGCCCGCCGCGCGAAGTTAAGCATCGACCGGGTCAGTGCAGCCCCGCGGAACGAGGCTTGCTTTGCCGCGTCGATCAGTTCCAGCTTATCGCTGTCTTCAGTTAGATCCTCTAACAGCTCCATGTTTCCCAAAATGACACTCAACAGGTTGTTGAAGTCATGCGCAACGCCCCCTGTCATCTGTCCGATTGCCTCCAGTTTTTGGGCTTGTACCAGCTGCCGCTCCAGCTCGGCGCTCGATGCTTCGGCGTTTTTCTTTTCGGTCAAATCTATGATGCTTCCCCGGATAAGGTCACGGCTTGGGTCAGGAAATCGCATCAATGAAACCTGGCAGGGCAAGTCGACGCCTTTGAGGGTCTTGTGCATCCATTCAAAGGTCACCATCTCGCCGTCGAGTGCCCTTTTTACATACGACATCGCTGCCGCGTCTGACCGCCGCCCATCGGGTTGAAATTCAGGGCTCAAGTCCAAAGGACCGTATCCGGCAGCCAGTGCTTCTTTGGACAGGCCAAAAAGCGCCTCCATACGGGGATTTACCTCCACAAATTGCACTGTTTGAGCGTCCAAAATCGTGATCGCATCGGGGGCATGTTCCACAAGCAAGCGAAACCGTTCTTCTGCGCGCCCTCTCTCGTCCACCTCAGCTCTCAGCTTTCGGTTGACCTCCTCAAGCTCCGTGGTCCGCTTTTCGACGCGCTGCTCTAACTGAACAGATTGCATCAAAGAAGCTCGGAGTTCACGCCAAGATTGAAATAATGAAAATGCCGCAAGACCAAGTAATGCGAGCACCAAGAATATGACGGACCTGTTTCGGCTCGACATCTGATCCAAGTGAATGGCGTCATTTTCGGCGTCATAAGCAATCGCTTGCATGGCCACTGCATGGCTTAGGGTCACCAGCCGCCGC
>JABSSB010000202.1 GCA_013214715.1 Paracoccaceae bacterium
TGACGGGCCGGGCGAGGTGGTGAGTGCCGCCGGGTTGTCGGGTGTGACGCTTTATGAGCCGGGCGCGCTGACGCTGGTGGTGCAGGCCGGCACGCCTGTGGCGGAGATCGAGGCGCTGTTGGCCGGTGAAGGGCAGCGGCTGGCCTTTGAGCCGCTGGATCATCGCGGGCTGTTGGGCTCCTCCGGGGAGCCGACGATTGGCGGGGTGATTGCGGGTAATGTCAGCGGGCCTCGCCGGGTGCAGGCGGGGGCGGCGCGGGATCACGCGCTGGGCCTGCGCTTTGTCGATGGGCGTGGGGATGTTGTTTCAAACGGCGGGCGGGTGATGAAGAATGTCACCGGCTATGATCTGGTCAAGCTGATGGCAGGCAGCTTCGGCACGTTGGGTGTGTTGACCGAAGTCTCACTGAAAGTGCTGCCCGCGACTGAGACAGAGGCCAGTCTGCAGATCGCTGTGACCGATGCGGGCGCGGCGGTGGCTGTGATGTCAGCGGCGCTGGGATCGCCGTTTGAGGTATCGGGCGCGGGCCATGATGCGGCGACGGGGTTGGTGAGTCTGCGCATCGAAGGGTTTGGCGATCAGGTCAGCTATCGCTGTGGGGCGCTCAGTGAGCGGTTGGCCGCGCAGGGCAATGTGGCCGTGTTGGAGCAAGAGGCGTCGCGGGCGCTGTGGCTGTCGTATCGGGATGTGGCGCCGTTTCATGGTGTATCAGGGGACGTCTGGCGTGTGTCCTGCGCGCCGTCAGCTGCACCCGGTCTGATCGCACGGGCTGAGGCCGAGGGGGCGATGCTGGATTGGGGCGGTGGGCTGATCTGGCTGCGCCTGCCCGAGGGCAGCGATTTGCGCGCGCGCTTGGGCAGCTATGACGGCCATGCCACGCTGGTGCGGGGCCGCGGCCACGCGCGGTTTGAACCCAAGCCCGGACCATTGGCGGCGCTGGAGGCCGGGTTGCGGCGCCAGTTTGATCCAAAGGGCATTTTTAACCCCGGCCTAATGGCCGAGGCGGAAGAGGCGTAAGATGCAGACCACATTCACTCCTGCGCAGTTGAAAAACCCCGGCACGCAACGTGCCAATGAAATCCTGCGGACTTGTGTGCATTGCGGCTTTTGCACCGCAACCTGCCCGACCTATCAGGTGCTGGGCGATGAACTGGATAGCCCGCGCGGGCGAATCTATCTGATCAAGGACATGCTGGAAAACGAGCGGGTGCCGGATGCCAAGACGGTTAAGCATATCGACCGCTGCCTGTCCTGTCTGGCCTGCATGACGACCTGCCCATCGGGCGTGCATTATATGCATCTGGTGGATCATGCGCGCGCCTATATCGAAGAACATTACACGCGGCCATGGCACGATCGTGCTTTGCGTTGGGTGCTGGCGCAGATACTACCTTATCCGGGCCGGTTCCGGGCGGCGCTGTTTTTCGCCAAGTTGGGCAAGCCGTTTCGCGCGCTGGTGCCGGATGCGCGGCTGCGGGCGATGTTGGATATGGCGCCTGCGCAGGTGCCGCCGGTTAGTCGCAATGACGACCCGCAAAGCTTTTCGCCGGCAGCACCGCGCCGCAAACGGGTCGCCCTGATGACGGGCTGCGCGCAGAAAGCGCTGAATACCGATATCAACGATGCCACCATCCGGCTTCTGACGCGGCTGGGCTGCGAGGTTGTGGTGGCCGAAGGCGCGGGTTGCTGCGGGGCGCTGACCCATCACATGGGCAAGGAAAAGGACAGCCATGCCACCGCCGCCGCCAATATCCGTGCCTGGGCGAAAGAGATGGATGGCGAGGGTCTGGACGCCATCGTCATCAACACCTCGGGCTGCGGCACGACGGTGAAGGATTACGGGCATATGTTCCGTAATGAGCCGTTGGCCGAAGACGCGGCTCGGGTGTCGGGCATTGCAATGGATGTCTCAGAATTGCTGAGCCAGTTGGAGATCCCCGAAGGCGCCGAAAAGGGCTTGACCGTGGCTTATCACGCGGCCTGTTCACTGCAGCATGGCCAGCAGATCAAGGCCGCGCCCAAGACCTTGCTGAAACGGGCGGGTTTTACCGTGGTGGAACCGGCGGACAGCCATCTGTGCTGCGGTTCGGCAGGGACCTATAACCTGATGCAGCCCGAGATTTCGGGACAGTTGAAGGCGCGTAAGCTGCGCACACTTGAGGCCAAGAGCCCCGATATCATCGCTGCAGGCAATATCGGTTGCATGATGCAGATCGGGTCGGGGACCGAGGTGCCGGTGGTGCATTCGGTTGAACTGCTCGACTGGGCGACGGGCGGGCCGAAACCCGCTGCGCTGGGTGGCGCACAGGCCGGGATGGTGCCGCGCCTGCGCTAAGCGCGCCGCATTTTGGCCGCATATCGCGCCTAATCTGGGCTCTGGTCGATCCGGGGGCAGAGATGCGCGCGCTATTTGGTCTTGTCATTGGGTTGGGGGTGGCCGCAACGGCGGCAGCGCAGGACAAACTGCGCACGCTGGAAACCTTGGATGAAAGCCGCGCCTGGGCGGCGGTGGGTCGGCTGGACCTCGATGGCAAAGGCTTTTGCACCGGCTCGCTGGTGGCGCCCGATCTGGTTCTGACAGCAGCGCATTGCCTGTATGACAAGGACACGTCCGAGCCGATCCCGGCCCAGAAGATCCAGTTCCGGGCGGGCTGGCGCAATGGCTCGGCCATGGCGTTTCGGGATGTGCGCCGCGTGGTGCAGCATCCGAAATACGAATATGACGAAGCACTGGCCGCGATGCGGGTGGCCAATGATGTCGCCTTTCTGCAGCTGCAACGCCCGATACGGTCGGGCGGGGTGCGGCCGTTTCGCACCGGCACGGCAGCGTCGCGCGGAGAGATTGTCGGCATTGTTTCTTACGCGGCTGGCCGGTCCGAGGCGCCATCGCTGCAGGAGCTGTGCAAGGTGATGGAACAATCGCGCGAGGTGCTTGTCCTGTCTTGCGAGGTCGATTTCGGCGCCTCTGGTGCGCCGGTCTTTCGGTTTGACGCAGATGGGCCGCGCATTGTGTCGGTGATTTCGGCCAAGGCAGAACTGGATGGGGAGCGCGTGTCTGTGGGCGCGCCGCTTGAGCGGAATCTGGATGTGTTGTGGGAGACCGTCATGGCCGAGGACAGCCAGCGATTCACCCCGCCGCCCGGGGTGAAATCGATCAGCGTGACACGCTCGGGAATGTTGGAGCGCGGCACGGCGCGGCAGGTGGGCGGCGCGAAATTCGTCAAGCCGTGATGCGCTGGCTGATTTGTTTTTGCGTCGCGCTGGTTGCGCTGACGTCGTCAGGCGCGGCGCAGACATCGCATCTGGCCCGATTGAATGATCGCGATGACCTTCTGGGCTGGGAAGGTGTTGGCCGCTTGGACCGCGACCGGCGAGGAATCTGTTCAGCAGTGCTGATCGCGTCGGATCTGGCACTGACAGCAGCGCATTGTATTCACGATCCCGAAACGGGCATGCCTGTGCCGACCGAGTCGTTGAGCTTTCGCGCGGGCTTCAGTAATGGCGCGTCGATTGCCGAGCGCGATGTTTATCTGGCGCTGTCGCATGAGGGCTATGACCCGACCCGCCAACCGGATACGGAAAACATCCGCCATGATGTTGCGCTGCTGCGCTTGGCTGAGCCGATCCCCGTCAGTGAGGCCGACCCATTTGCGTTGCATCCCGGTCACTTGACGCAGGATCGCCTGCTGGTCGCCTCTTACGGGCGCGGGCGGATGGAGGCGCTGTCACTCGAAAGCCGCTGTCACCTGCTGGACCGGCGCGAGGGCGTGACGTTTTTTGACTGCAACATCACATTTGGCTCCTCTGGTGCGCCAGTCTTTGCGCTGGCCGGGGATACCGTGCGGCTTTTATCGCTTGTGTCCGGCATGGCGACGATGAATGGGCGCAAGCTGGGATTGGGCATGGTCCTGCCCGAGATTGTCGCCGATTTGCGGAAAGAGATGGGGCGTCTGCCCGCGCCGCCTGTCCGGTCGCGCGTTCGCCGGATTGGATCGCGCGCCGCCGCCGCGCCGGACGGGTCAAAATTCGTGCGCGTCACCCCACGCAACTGACCCCTTGAAACCGTCAAAGCGAATGCACAGCTAATGGGTGTCGGACAGCCAATGATGGGGTCCGGCAGTCAACCCGGCCCGTCCAGATCGGAGGGCCATACATAACAGATCGCTCTAGAAGAGGATGTGACCGAATGCGTAGCTTTGATTTCGCGCCGCTGCACCGAACCACTGTGGGGTTCGACCAGATTGCTAACCTGATGGACCGCGTGCTGTCGTCCGACACCGCCCAACCCAGCTATCCCCCTTACAACATCGAAAAAACTGCTGATGATGCTTATCGCATCTCGATCGCTGTCGCCGGCTTTGCCGAAAGCGACCTAAGCGTCGAGGTGAAAGAGAACGCTCTTGTCGTATCGGCCCGCAAAGGTGCCGATGAACCCGAGCGGAGCTATCTGCATCGCGGCATCGCCACCCGTGCCTTTGAACGTCGCTTCGCGCTGGCCGACCATATCCGCGTGACCGCGGCGAGCCATGAAAACGGCATGCTGCATATAGATCTGGCGCGTGAGATCCCCGAAGCGCTGAAACCGCGCCAGATCCAGATCACCGCCGGTAGCCCCAATGAGGTGGTGGACGCCAAAGCGGTGAACTAATCCCGTCGTACCCCGACTGAACCGCGTCCTGACGGGCGCGGTTTTTGAACCCCGACCGTGCTGTCCCTTCCACTGGTCGGGGTTTTTTGTGCGCATCATCTGACACACACGGTTTTTACCAAATGGCGTGTTGAGTCGGTCACATCTTCGGACGCGTATAGTTCAGGCCTATTGGGTGACGCATCCGCGCCAAGGACAGCGCGGTGTTGTTGATCAGAAAAACCGCCACAGGATAAGTGCGCTTCTGGTCGAACCTTGGCTGAAACCAAACCGGGTCCGGCGACATCTTGATGATGGTCTACATCGAGGCAGTGTCCATTACTGCAAGGACCTGCATGCGAAGATGGTCTTATTCCGCTGGACCTGCTGAGCTTTGTTGCGCGCTTGAAGACGCTCGCGGCGGTCTTGCCAGAGCAGAGCCCGGCAAACCGCCTTCTGACTGGTGCGCTTGAGATCTGGAAAGACCAGGCCCACAGGGTTACGGCGGTTGAAGCGGCACTGGGCCTGCCGAAGATTCACGATACCGCGCTGCAACGTCGTGAGAAGATCGGCAAAGCGCGCTGGGATCGCGTTCCGACCTTTTCGATTGTGCTGGAGTGCCGCATCTGAGCTGGTCCACCGTTATGTTTAGGAAACGGAATACGGAGATTGGCGAACAAGCTGAACAAGCCCGAGGACATAGTTCTGAAGTTACGACAGGTTGATGTGCTTGTCGGACAAGGAATGGCACGTATGGACGCGATCCGTCAGGTTCGCATTACTGAGCAAACTTACTACCGCTGGCGTAAGCAGTATGGCGGTATGGGAGCCGACCAACTGAAGGAACTCAAACGTCTCCAGAAGGAGAACGAGAGGGTGAGGAAAGCGGTGTCGGACCTGACGCTGGACAAGCTTATCCTGAAGGAAGCTGCACGGGGAAACTTCTGAGCCCCGCTCGCCGTCGAGCCTGCATCGACCTGATCCGGAGTGAAATGAAGGTGTCGGAGCGTCGGATCTGCCGCGTACTCGGGCAACCTCGTTCGACGCAGAGGCGACATCCACGGGGCCGTGTAGATGAAGACCAGCTGGTCGCCGACATGATCGAGCTGGCCAGACAATACGGCAGCTATGGCTACCGGCGTGTTGCGGTGCTGCTGCGGGACGCGTGCTGGCAAGTCAGCGATGGTCGGATTGAGCGTCACAAAAACGACCGTTTCCGTTGTTTTGGAAGAGTAAAGGACAAGCGGTTGACGCTTACCACACCATCAACGAAAATCTCTGCAACTGAGTGAAGAGCCCAATGCTTTGGCCAAAATGTTCGCTATTGATAATGGTTGCATGATAAAAAATTACCTCCTTGCGTTGCTTCTATTCTTGTGGGGGCAATCAACTTTTTCAAACATGTGCTACGAGTGATTTGATTTAACCACACTTCAATCGGTACAATCTGATTTAGTGCATATGTGTTTTGGAGGTGCATTGGACAACTTTGGATTTTATCATGTTCAGGGTGTAAGCTTGGTAAAAGTAGGTGAAATTTCGTATGCTCTCTTCGACAGAGGAGAAGCGTGCGTAGGTGTTTTCAAACTAGGCGCTGTATTAAAAGTTGGCGCTACGACACTTGATGATGGTCAAGTTACCTATGAAATCTATGGCAATAACGGAAATATGGAATCCGTAATTGCGATAGGAAAATCTTAACTCGAAGTTGAAATTATGGGAGACTGACATTAGTTACGGTGACATTTGGAGCAGACGTACCGCAGATCATCATCGA
>JABSSB010000203.1 GCA_013214715.1 Paracoccaceae bacterium
GCACCACGGTTTTAGGAACCGGCGGGACACGGTTGCCACGCGCGCCCCGCCGGCTGAACCCGGAGGCTGCAAATGGTGCCGCAAGGTGATCTGCCTTGCGTCTCATATGGTCTTCGCTGGGGTCCGGTCTGTCGGCGCCGTTGAGGATGAGATGGGCAGGCGGGGCCTGCTGCGAAAGACGTCTTTCTTTGCCGGCCGATGACAGGGCCGGTCCGTTCTCCTTGAGGTCGGCCGGGGGTTTATCCGGCCTGTCGCGACTGCAGGGAGAATGGCAGGGAGCGGTTAAGAAGCAGAAAATGATGCGCGCGGTGGGGTTAATGCCGGATTTCGTCCAGCGCCCGACCCGGGGGACGCGCAGATGTCGCGCCATCGGCGCGATGATTGATCCGAGGGATCAATCAAACGGCGCATGGTCAGAATGACCCGGGCGCAACAAGCGCCCGCACGTCGCCCCAAAGGGGAGCAATCTTAGGTTGCATGTGTCTGTCATGACGGGCGGGTCGGGCGCTGGGACTTCGGCCCTTGGCCGAAATCCCAGCGTCGGACTTGTGTGAGGTCACATGCGCAGAAACAGGCATCTTTTCGCCTGTGACTTACCGATTCGCCCCTGGCACCCAGAGCACATCCGCCTTGCCGCCATCATTGGCCACCCGCGCGGCGACGAAGAACCAGTCCGACAAGCGGTTCAGATATTGCACTGCCGCCGGGTTCACCGATTCGATTGTGGCCAGTTCGACGGTCAGACGTTCGGCCCGGCGTGACACCGTGCGGCACAGATGCAGATGGGCGGCCAAAGCCGACCCGCCCGGCAGGATGAAGCTGCGCAACGGTTCAAGATCGCCGTTCATCTCATCGATCTCGGCTTCCAGCCGCAACACCTGCGCGCCCGCGACGCGCAGCGGCGGATATTCGGCCTCGGCGTCTTTTTCCATCTCGGGGCGGCACAGATCGGCACCAAGATCAAAGAGATCGTTCTGAATCATCTCCAGCCGCTTATCCAGCGTGCCATCAGCATGAAGCCGCGCCAGACCAACAGTGGCATTGGCTTCGTCCACGGTGCCGTAGGCTTCGACCCGCAGCGAATGCTTGGCCACGCGGGCGCCATTGCCCAAAGCGGTTTCGCCGGCATCTCCGGTCTTGGTGTAGATCTTGTTCAGAACAACCATTTCAGCGCATCCCTCCCAGCGCGAACAGGGCCACAATCAGCACCACGGCAATGAATTGGAACAGCAGCCGCAATTGCATCATCTTGTTGGAGTATTTCTTGCTGAATTCTCCGCCGCGACCAAAGGCGCCGATGCCCATGACCAGAACGGCCACAACGGCCGCCATCGCCAGCAGCAGAATGTAGAACAGAATGTCGGTCATGACCGGCCTTTCCTTGCAGTAAGTCCGGGTATCTAGCGGCGGCGCGGCAAAAAGCGAACCCTGAATCTCAGACCCGGCCCAGAATCCTGTCGATCATCCGGGTCGAGAGCAACCGGCGGAAATAGCCGACGATATAGGTGGCGGTCGTAATGTAATAGCGCGGGTTTGGGTCGTCGCTCTCGAGCGCCTTGATCAGCACATCCGTCACCGATTGCGTGGGCAGTTCAAACCGGTCCGGCGCCTTGTCCTTGGCATAAAGCCGCGGGATCAGGCCGGTTTCATATTCGGCCCGGCGCGGGCTGTCCTGCCAGTTGATCCATCGTTCGAAATAGGGCACGCCCTTTTCGCGGAACGGTGTGGTGATGGGACCGGGTTCGATGATCACCACCTTGATCCCCGTGTCGCGCATTTCCAGCCGCAGCGTGTCGCTGAGCGCTTCAATCGCATGTTTCGTGGCCGCGTAGGCCCCGCGCCATTTCATGTAAAGCAGCCCCAGCGCCGATGAGCATTGCACGATATGCCCATGCCCCTGCGCGCGCATCACCGGGATGATGCGATTGGTCAGGTCATGCCAGCCAAAGACATTGGCCTCGAATATCGCGCGCAGCGCATCGACGGGCAGATCTTCGACTGCCGCCGACAGCCCATGCGCGCCGTTGTTGAACAGCGCATCCAACCGCCCACCCGTTGCCTCAAGCACTTCGGCCAGACCGGTTTCGATTGTCGCGGGGTCGGTATAGTCGATGCGCGGGCTATCGAAGCCTTCGGCGATCAACCGGTCGCAATCGGCCTGTTGCCGGCACGACGCGAAGACATGCCAGCCCTGCGCGCGAAGGCTGCGGGCGGCATGCTCTCCGATACCCGATGAACATCCGGTGATCAGAATCGTTCTGGCAGACATAGGCGGGCCTTTACGTTAGGGCTGTCAGAGCCAAGGCCTAGTGCGCCGGTCGTCCGGCGGCAAGTCAGTTCAGCTTGGCGTCGCTGACCAAAGAACCCGAGACCCAGCCCACTGTCCCATCTGCAGGCAGGCGCAGGCGCATCCATCCGCTGGCACGGTCGAGGACTTCGACTTCCTGCCCCAGCGCCAGGCGCCGCATCACCGGATAGGCCAGGCCCGGCCCGTCGCGCATGTTCACGCGCAGGCCGGTGATTTCGCGCAGATCTGCAAGGGGCTCGGCGGCGGCCTCGGTCGGTTGCGCAGGCGTCGGGCGCACATCGAGGCTGATGCCCTGCTGTATTTGCGCGCCGATCCGCGACAGCGACAATTGCAACTGATCGGGGTCCGGTGTGGCGGCGGCCACGGCGGACGGGCTTGCGCCGGTGTCGGGCACGCGGACGGATTTGGCATTGCCGGGCGATGTCGGCGTCATTACGGGTGTGGTCTGCACAACATTCATACTCAGTCTGTCTTCCTCGACCTGAGGGACCGCCAGATCTTCGGGTTCGTCGACCGTGACCACGGAGCTGGTGCGCTCAACCTCGATCAAACGCGGCTCGAAATCAGAACCACCGCTGATTTCGTAGAAGGCGTAGCCCAAAAATGCAAATGTGACCAGGATCATGCGCCACATGGCGCTCTCCTCCAACTGACTTCGTATTCACCACTTAAAAATTCAAAGTGCCAGAATTGCGGCGGAATTAAGCGCAAGCTAGCCCATTTGAACGACGGGTCACCCAAAACACGAGTATCAACGAGTTTAACGTGTTTGCCGAGAATTTTAAACATACTTTAACCAATGCGAGAAAATAACTAAAAAAGTGTGGCCTTTGGTGCGCGGATTCTGTGCGACTTGGTGGCTTGCCCAGCCCTGCGCCAGTGAGTATCAGCGAAGACATGGCTGATGTGACCGACGATCCCGACACCCCCGAAAGTGCCGATCTGGCAGAACCTTTGCGCCGCGCGATTGGCGACCGCTATCTGACCTATGCGTTGTCGACGATCATGCACCGGGCGCTGCCGGATGCGCGCGACGGGCTGAAGCCGGTGCATCGGCGTATCCTTTATGCGATGCGCGAATTGCGCCTCGCATCGGGCGGAGGATTCCGGAAATCGGCGAAGATTTCCGGCGATGTGATGGGCAATTATCACCCGCATGGCGATGCCGCGATCTATGATGCGATGGCGCGTCTGGCGCAGGATTTCAACGTGCGTTACCCGCTTGTCGACGGGCAGGGCAATTTCGGCAATATCGACGGTGATAACCCCGCTGCCTCCCGCTATACCGAAGCGCGGATGACCGTAGTGGCCGAAGCGCTGCTGGAAGGGCTGAACGAGGATGCCGTTGACTTTCGGGAAAACTATGATGGCACGCTGTCAGAACCCGTGGCGCTGCCCGCGACCTTCCCGAACCTTCTGGCCAATGGCGCCTCGGGTATTGCTGTTGGCATGGCCACGAATATCCCGCCGCATAACATCGCGGAACTGTGCGATGCCTGCCTGCATCTGATCAAGGCCCCCGACGCGCGCGACGACACGTTGCTGCAATACGTGCCCGGCCCGGACTTCCCCACGGGCGGCGTCATTGTCGAGCCGCGCGAGAGCATAGCCCAGGCCTATCGCACGGGGCGCGGTTCGTTCCGGCTGCGCTGCGCCTATGAGGTTGAAGATCTGGGGCGTGGGCAGTGGCAGATCGTGGTCACGGAGATCCCCTATCAGGTGCCGAAATCGCGTCTGATCGAAAAGATCGCCGAGCTGGTCACCAGCAAGAAAATCCCGATCCTTGCCGATATCCGGGACGAAAGCGCCGATGACATCCGCATCGTGCTGGAACCGCGATCGAAGAATGTGGACCCCAATGTACTGATGGGGATGCTTTACCGCAATTCCGATCTTGAGGTGCGGTTTTCGCTGAACCTCAATGTGCTGATAGACGGGGTCACGCCCAAGGTCTGTTCGATGAAAGAGGTGCTGCGCGCTTTCCTCGATCATCGCCAAGACGTGTTGCAGCGCCGCTCACGCCATCGGCTGGGCAAGATCGATCACCGGTTGGAGGTGTTGGAAGGCTTCATCATCGCCTTCCTCAATCTTGACCGGGTCATCGACATCATCCGCTATGATGACGATCCCAAAGCCGCGCTGATGCGCGAGGAATGGGGGCGCAGCTATGCCCGCGCCACCTCTGAGGCGGATTATGTCTCTCCCCCGGCTGGTGAGGGTGAACTGAACGAAACGCAGGCGGACGCGATTCTCAACATGCGTCTGCGCAGCTTGCGGCGACTGGAAGAGCTGGAGCTGAAGCGCGAGCAGAGCGAGCTGATGAAAGAGCGCGCTGCGCTGGAAGACCTGCTGGCCGATCCATCCCTGCAATGGGCGCGGATTTCCGAGCAATTGCGCGAAACCCGTAAAACCTTTGGCAAAGACTATCTAGGTGGCGCGCGTCGCACCCGCTTTGCCGAAGCCGAGGACATCGAAGAGGTCCCGCTGGAAGCGATGATCGACCGTGAACCGATTACGGTGGTCTGTTCTCAAATGGGCTGGATCCGAGCCATGAACGGCCATATCGCCTTGGATCGTGAGTTGAAATTCAAGGATGGTGATGGGCCGCGATTCATTTTCCATGCCGAAACCACGGATCGTCTGCTGCTTTTTGCATCGAACGGGCGGTTCTATACGATTTCGGCGGCCAACCTGCCGGGCGGGCGCGGCATGGGAGAGCCGCTTCGTATCATGATCGACCTGCCCAATGAGGTCGAGATCGTGGATCTGTTCCTGCATCGTCCGGGCGGGAAGCTGGTCGTGGCGTCCAATGCCGGCAACGGTTTTGTCGTGGCCGAGGACGAGGTGCTGGCCCAGACCCGAAACGGGCGGCAGGTGTTGAACGTCAAGGATGATGTGGCCAAGGTCTGCGTGCCGGTAACGGGCGATCATGTGGCCGTTGTGTCGGAAAACGGCAAGCTGCTGGTTTTCCCGGTCGATGAGCTGCCCGAGATGGGCCGCGGCAAGGGCGTGCGCCTGCAGAAATACAATATGGCGCGCGGGCGTCAGGGCGCGCTGGAGCTGGATGGCGGCTTGTCGGATCTGACGACCTTTGCCCTGTCGGAAGGGCTCAGCTGGACAATGGGCGGAGGCAAGACCCGGACCGAAGATATGACCGAGTGGCTGGGCAAACGGGCCGGGGTCGGCAAACGCCCGCCGCACGGATTTCCGAAATCTTACAGATTTGACTAAGCGCGGTTTGCGCGGTCGCGGGCTTTGCGCTAGCGTCAGTCAAAACAAGGCAGGACGGGCATATGAGCTTTCTGAGCAGGCTGGTGGCATGTGTGGCGCTGATTGGGCTGGCAAGCTGTGGCGACACGGATATGTCGGATGATCCGTTGCAGGATCTGGGCGCGTTTGAATTTGGCGTGAATTACGTCTTTGCTGACAAGGCTATTCCCGTGGGGCCGAGTCGCCGGGCGCAGCCCGAAGAATGGACCAGCGCTATCGCGCAAGCGATGCAGAATCGGCTGGGTCGCTATTCCGGGGGACAGAAATACGATATCGGCATCTCGGTCGAAAACTATGCTTTGGGCGTGCCGGGCGTGCCGATCATCTACAATCCCCGCAGCACGCTGATCGTCTTTGTGAATGTCTATGATCCCAATACCGACAAATGGCTGGCGCGGCAGAAGCAGTTGCAGGTTCTGGAATCGACCAACGAGAAAACGGTTCTGCTGGGCACGGGGCGCACGCGCAGCCGCGAAGAACAGATCAGCGGATTGTCCTTTGCTCTGGCGCGCGAGATCGAAGACTGGCTGGAAGATCAGCATCAGGCCAATGGCTGGTTTGCCCCAATCCCAAGCTTTGATCCCGGGTCTGAGGGGGCCTTGGCGCAGCCCGAAGGCTGATTGCAGGCGCTGTTGTGCAAACCGCGCTTGATTTTCCCTGCGAGACCCAATAAGTCGCCCGCGCAGAAGCGAAACCGGGTCCAGTGGTGGACCCCATTTTCAAAAGGGCGCCTTGAGAATGGCAAAGGAAAAGTTTGAGCGTACGAAACCGCACGTCAACATTGGCACGATTGGCCATGTTGACCACGGCAAGAC
>JABSSB010000204.1 GCA_013214715.1 Paracoccaceae bacterium
CTCTTTGCTTAGGTCCAGGCCATAGGTTTTGACCGTTAGCAAAGGATAGCTGACCGATGCGCCATCTTCTTTGCGGGCGATGACCTGCAGGATGGTCTTTTCCATGCTGCGATACCAGCTTTCACTGTCGCGCCGGGTCAGAAGGATCTTGGCGTCGGGATACCGCACGGCCAGCTCGCGCCAATAGGTTGCGGCGGGCCAGTCGACCGTGGCGTGATAGCCGCCAAACACGGCATCCCAGTCTGGGTCTATGTGGCCAAAGGCAATCTCGCGCGACATCTGGATGCGCTCAGGATACGGGCGCAGTTCATACATGTGATAGCAGGGATCATATCCCAGCATCTCAAGCGCGCGTTTCATCGAAGCCGTGCCGGTACTCCGTGCTGGCGCGCCCAAACCCGGCGCCGATCACTTTCAAACCCATCCGTCACCGTCCCCTGGCTTGGCTCAGCCTAGCACAGATCGAGGCCTATGGCGCATCGGGGCGGGTGAGTATGAACAGCGCCGCGCCGCCAAGGCAGACAAGCTGGATCGCCAGCACATGCGCGGGCAGCGCGAGGATCACGCTCAGCCCAAAAGCCGCGGCCATCATCGCCAAGGCCAACCGTTTATGGCTGCGATGAATTGCGCCGGTTTCACGCCAGTTCCGGATCGCGGGACCAAAGCGCGGGTGGGTCAGCAGCCAGGCCTCCAACCGGGGGGAGCTTTTGGAGAACGCAAAGGCCGCTAGGATCATGAAGGGTGTCGTCGGCAAGATCGGCAGCGCCAACCCAATCAGACCCAGTGCAACGGACACGGCGCCCAGCAGGGTCCATAGACGTCGGGTCAGGGGGCGATGTGCGGTTCTCATGACGCATGAGATAGCGCAAGCCGACCAAAGCCCAAGGGCGGATGGACGCCCGCCACATGATGCGCTAACACCCCCGCGACAACGCATTCGGAGGCTCCCCATGTCCGGCCACGGCACCCCTGTTCCCATGACCTCTCACCCGGTGACGGGCCTCACCGGCACGGCAGAGGTGCCCGGCGACAAATCGATCTCGCACCGATCGCTGATCTTTGGCGCGATGGCCGTGGGCGAAACCCGTGTGACCGGGCTGCTCGAAGGCGATGATGTGCTGGACACGGCCAAAGCAATGCGCGCTTTCGGGGCCGAGGTGACGCGGGACGAGGATGGCACATGGCATATCCATGGCGTCGGTGTGGGCGGTTTTGCCGAGCCTGATCAGGTCATCGATTGCGGCAATTCCGGCACCGGGGTGCGCCTGATCATGGGGGCTGCGGCGACCTGCCCGATCTCGGTCACCTATACCGGCGATGCCAGCCTGACCAAACGCCCGATGGCCCGCGTGACCGATCCGCTTGCGCTTTTTGGAACGCAAGCCGTGGGCCGGTCCGGTGGACGCCTGCCGATGACGTTGGTCGGCGCGGCCGATCCGGTGCCTGTGCGCTATACCGTGCCGGTGCCCTCGGCTCAGGTGAAATCCGCCGTGCTGCTGGCCGGGCTGAACGCACCGGGCAAAACCGTGGTGATTGAACAGGAAGCCACCCGTGATCATACCGAACGGATGCTCGCAGGCTTCGGGGCCGAGATCACGGTCGAAGACACCGATGAAGGCCGCGTCATCACCCTGACCGGCCAGCCAGAGCTGCAACCACAGGTCATTGCCGTGCCGCGTGATCCCTCTTCGGCGGCCTTCCCCGTCTGTGCTGCGCTGATCACGCCGGGCTCTGACGTGCTGGTGCCGGGCATCGGGCTCAACCCCACGCGGGCGGGGCTTTACACCACCCTGCGCGAGATGGGCGCAGATCTGAGCTATGAGAACATGCGCGAAGAGGGCGGCGAACCCGTGGCCGATCTGCGCGCGCGCTTTTCGCCGGATATGAAAGGCATCGAAGTCCCGCCCGAGCGGGCTGCTTCGATGATCGATGAATACCCGATCCTGTCGGTCGTTGCGTCCCATGCCAGCGGCGTGACGATGATGCGTGGCGTCAAAGAACTGCGCGTGAAGGAAAGCGATCGGATCGACGCAATGGCCACCGGCCTGCGCGCCAATGGCATCGCCGTGGATGAAGGCGAAGACTGGTGGTCTGTGCATGGCGAAGGCCCCGGCGGCATGGCGGGCGGGGCGACAGTGCAAAGCCATCTTGATCACCGCATCGCGATGTCTTTCATGGTGGCAGGCATGGCCTCCAAAGCGCCAATCAAGGTGGATGATGGCAGCCCGATCACGACCTCCTTCCCAATTTTTGAGCCGCTGATGACCGCCCTTGGCGCAGAGTTGCGGACGCGCTGAGGAATGATCCGGCCCGGAATCAACACGCGCAGCGCCGCCGGGCATCGCCCGACCGCCCCCCGGACGAGCGATGCCCGGCTCCCTTTCTGGAGGGCTGGATGATCTTCACCATCGCCATCGACGGACCTGCCGCCGCCGGCAAGGGCACGATCTCCAAAGCCATCGCGGCGCAGCTGGGGTTCGCCCATCTCGACACCGGCCTTCTCTACCGCGCGGTTGGGGCACAAATGCTGCAAGGCGTCGATCCCGTGAAGGCAGCCCAAAGCCTCGCTCCTTCAGCCCTCAGGGACACCAACCTGCGCACTGCCGAAGTGGCCAACGCGGCCTCTAAAGTCGCGGCCATTCCCGAGGTCCGCACAGCCCTTGTCGCCTTTCAGAAAAGCTTTGCCCGCCGCGAAGGCGGTGCCGTGCTCGATGGGCGCGATATCGGCACGGTCATCTGCCCCGAGGCGGAGGTGAAGCTCTATATCACAGCGTCGGCCGAGATCCGGGCCGAGAGGCGGTTCAAGGAGCTTTCTGAAAAAGGCAGCACCGATTTCGCCACCGTTCTGGCCGATGTGCAGGCCCGCGACGCGCGTGACATGGGCCGTGCCGACAGCCCGCTGCGCCCCGCCGCAGATGCCGTTACCATCGACACCAGCGACATGAGCATCGACGCCGCCATCGCCGCCGCACTGGCCGAAGTCGAAACCCGGCGTTAACTGGCGGGCTTTCCAACGGCCGCTGGCCCAAAGGCCCAAACCGCGGACCGTGCCCGATATGACACTGAAGACACTATAGACTGACCAGTTTAGCTGTGCGTCTCTGCGTCACGCTTGTATTGACGACGCGTCTCCCTGATCCTCTCGCAGAGCAAAAAGTGAGCCAAAAATATGCACAGGGAGGGAGCGGCGTGACAAAACGCTTGCAGAAGATCACAATCGTGGGAGGTGGCACCGCCGGATGGATGACGGCCCTGATCCTTGAGACAGTGTTTTCCCGGACATCGAACCAAAAGGACTGCCCTCGGATCTGCTTGATCGAAAGCCCCAACATCTCGACCGTCGGCGTCGGCGAAGCGACGGTTCCACGGATGCCGGGCACCATCCGTCAGGCCGGGATCTCCGAACGAGATTTCTTTCGCGAAACCAATGCCTCTTTCAAGCTGGGCGTGAAGTTCTGCAACTGGAACAAGGATGCCAAAGGCAATCGCATCGACTATGTGAACCCCTTTGCCTATGGCCAGCAGGTCAACGGGCAGGAAGCGGCCGAGTTCTTTCTGCGCTTCGGCAATGGCGACCGCGACTTCACGCAATCGATTTCTCCGCATGATGATCTGGGCCGCCTGTGCAAAGGCGCGCGCCCCCTTGGTCAACCGGAGTTCGACCAGCGCTTTGGCTATGCCTACCATCTCGACGCGGTGAAATTCGCCGGGATGCTGACCAAGGTCTGCGTAAAATGCGGGGTCGAGCATATTCAGGACGAGGTTCAGCAGGTCGAACTTGATGAACAGGGCAATGTCAGCCACCTGATGCTGGAACGGTCCGGGCGGCATGATGTTGAAATGGTGATCGACTGCACCGGCTTCCGTGGCCTGATCATCAATCAGGCTCTGGGTGAGCCGTTCATGGATTATTCCGATTACCTGCCCAATGACCGCGCCATGGCGCTGCAGATCGAACATCCCGACCCGGAAAAGATCGAAAGCCTGACCCGCTCAACCGCTTTGGGCGCGGGTTGGACGTGGCGGGTGCCTCTCTATAACCGGGTGGGCACGGGCTATGTGTTTTCTTCGGCCCATCGCACCGATGATCAGGCTGCAGATGAGTATCTGGAATGGCTCGGCGACAGCGGCAAGGGCGCGACCCCGCGGATCATCCCGATGCGCATTGGGCGCGTGCGCAATGCTTGGGTCAAGAACTGCCTGGCCATTGGTCTGGCCGGCGGCTTTATCGAACCGCTGGAAAGCACGGCGATCCACATGATCGATCACGCCGTGCGCTGGTTCGTCGATCACATGCCCAGTCAGGAGATGGAGCCCGCGCTTCGCAACCGCTACAACCGTCAGATGAACAAGCTTTATGAAGAGGTTCTGGAATTCATCTGTCTGCATTACCAGCTGGGCAACCGCACCGACGATCAATACTGGATTGATGCCCGCACGCAGATGAAAGTGCCCGATCGTCTGGCCGAAAACCTTGAGCTTTGGAAGTATCGCCTGCCGGTCGAGCATGATATCGAATTTGCAACCCTGTTCGATTACCGCGTCTACCACGCCGTCCTGCTGGGCAAGCAGGTCTATGATACCGGCTATGGTCCGGGCATCCGCGACCGCCTGCGTCCGATGAAAAAATCGCTATGGTATCAGTATTGGCAAGGTGCCAAGGCCGATCTGGCGCAGACGCTGAAAACGATGCCCGATCACAAGACGCTGTTGCGTGATATACGGGGGGAGCTGAAGCCCACCATGCCGGCTTTCGGCATGGCCGCTGCGATGCAGCCCACAGTGTCGGTGCCTGGCGACACGCCCGCGCCGTTTGTAATCCAGAACATGCCCAATTTTGCCGAGATCGAATCCGGCAAGAAGGATTTGCAGCTGTTTTAAGACACCATGTGCGCGGGCAGCGCACTGCCAAAGCCCGGCGCAGGACACGGCCACCCTATCGCGCAAACGCGATGGGGGATCGCCAAATACTCGCTTTGACTTGCATCTTGGGGCGATTCTGACTATACGCCCGCCTGTCACGAAAAGGGCGGCCAACGCCTAGGCGACATCTCGGGCAGGGTCGGGGTTTCCTCCGGCCCTTCGTGTTTGTTTGTGCCCGCGTTGCCTGATTGGCCCATGCCCTAGATCCGACCAACCCCAAGACCGGCGGAGACAACCGCTCGGCCAGCAAAACGTGTATGATAGGAAACCGAGACTTAATGGCTCAAAACATGATGGAGGAATTCGAAGCCCTCCTGCAAGAAAGCTTCGAGATGGACACCCCCGACGAGGGGTCCGTGGTCAAAGGCAAGGTCATCGCGATCGAAGCCGGTCAGGCCATCATTGATGTCGGCTACAAAATGGAAGGCCGCGTCGATCTGAAAGAATTCGCAAATCCAGGCGAAGCGCCCGAAATCGCTGTCGGTGACGAGGTTGAAGTCTACCTCCGCGCCGCAGAAAACGCCCGTGGCGAAGCCGTCATCTCGCGCGAGATGGCCCGCCGCGAAGAAGCCTGGGACCGTCTGGAAAAAGCCTATGCCGACGACGCCCGCGTCGAAGGCGCGATCTTCGGTCGTGTTAAAGGCGGCTTCACCGTCGATCTGGGTGGCGCGGTTGCGTTCCTGCCCGGCTCGCAGGTTGATGTGCGCCCCGTGCGCGACGCCGGCCCGCTGATGGGCCTCAAGCAGCCCTTCCAGATCCTGAAAATGGACCGCCGCCGTGGCAACATCGTTGTCTCGCGCCGTGCCATCCTGGAAGAAAGCCGCGCCGAACAGCGCGCCGAAGTCATCGGCAAGCTGCAGGAAGGCGATGCCGTGGACGGCGTGGTCAAGAACATCACCGAATACGGGGCCTTTGTGGACCTCGGCGGTGTGGACGGCCTGCTGCACGTCACCGACATGGCCTGGCGCCGTGTGAATCACCCGTCCGAGATCCTGACCATCGGCGAAACCGTCAAGGTTCAGGTGATCAAGATCAACAAGGAAACCCACCGCATCAGCCTCGGCATGAAGCAGCTGCAGGAAGATCCGTGGGATCTGGTTGGCGCCAAGTATCCGCTGGAATCGGTGCATACCGGCCGCGTCACCAACATCACCGATTACGGTGCGTTTGTTGAGCTTGAGCCCGGCGTTGAAGGTCTGGTCCATGTCTCGGAAATGTCCTGGACCAAGAAGAACGTGCATCCTGGCAAGATCGTTTCGACCAGCCAGGAAGTCGAGGTTATGGTTCTGGAAATCGACGGCGCCAAGCGTCGCGTGTCTCTGGGCCTCAAGCAGACCATGCGCAACCCGTGGGAAGTGTTCGCAGAAACCCATCCCGAAGG
>JABSSB010000205.1 GCA_013214715.1 Paracoccaceae bacterium
GAGGCCACCGCGGCCAACCGTGACCATGTTGCTCAGACTGTCGGGCAGATCGACCTTGCCGATATCCAGATCCGGCACACCCGAGGTTTCCACAAAGCGGATGTCCAGCATCCTCTCGAGATCATCCATCACCTGCCGGATGCGGGCGATCTCTTTGGCGGTCAGCTGCGTCCATCCGGTGTAATCATCGCTCAACCCCACGACAGAGGGGAGCGTTGGATCGCCAAAGGCATAAGTGATGACATTGTCATTGCCGCCTTCGGCCCGCGGCAGGCGCGCGGTATTGCCCGGCCCGCCCGTCGCAGATCCCATTATCTGCCGATCCCGCATGAAATCGAACTGCAATGCGTCCTGAATATCGTTGACCGTGGTCATACCCGTGCCTGTCATGATGTCGTCATGCAGCCATCATGCCCGCGATTCATTAACGTTTCGGGAATGGCCCGAAAGAGCCCTCCAGACACTTTGCAAATTTGCTGCTTTTGTTTTGCTTGGATTTGCAAGTTTTCTCGATTGGCCTTTGCCGATGCTGCACCTGCAGCTATGGTTGCGCAAATTTGATCCGGGAGGCCTGTGATGAAGGACATTCTTGCCGAGCTTGAAGCCCGCCGCGATGCGGCGCGGATGGGAGGCGGCCAACGCCGCATCGATGCACAACATGCCCGCGGCAAGCTCACCGCGCGCGAACGCGTTCAACTGTTGCTCGACGAAGGCAGCTTTGAAGAGTTCGACATGTTCGTTGCGCATCGCTGCACCGAATTCGGCATGGAAAAGCAGCGCCCTGCAGGCGATGGCGTGGTCACCGGCTGGGGCACGATCAATGGACGCATGGTCTATGTGTTCAGCCAGGATTTCACGGTTCTCGGCGGCTCGGTCTCGGAAACGCATGCCAAGAAGATCTGCAAGATCATGGACATGGCCGTGGAAAACGGCGCCCCGGTTATCGGTATCAACGATTCTGGCGGCGCGCGCATTCAGGAAGGCGTCGACTCACTCGCGGGTTATGGCGAGGTCTTCTCTCGCAATATCCGCGCCTCGGGTGTGGTGCCGCAGATCTCGATGATCATGGGGCCTTGCGCGGGCGGCGCGGTCTATTCGCCCGCGATGACCGATTTCATCTTCATGGTGCGCGACAGCTCTTACATGTTCGTGACCGGCCCGGACGTCGTGAAAACCGTCACCAATGAGGTTGTGACCGCCGAAGAACTGGGCGGCGCGTCCACCCATACCAAGAAATCTTCGGTCGCCGATGGCGCATTTACCAATGATGTTGAAGCGATCGCCGAAGTGCGTCGCCTGGTGGATTTCCTGCCGCTCAACAACCGCGAAAAGCCGCCCGTGCGGCCCTTTTTTGACGACCCGGCCCGGATCGAGGACTCGCTCGACACGCTGATCCCCGACAATCCGAACACGCCCTATGACATGAAGGAACTGATCCTGAAGATCGCGGATGAGGGCGACTTCTTTGAGCTTCAGGAAGATTTCGCAAAGAACATCATCACGGGCTTCATCCGTTTGGAAGGTCAGACCGTGGGCGTTGTGGCAAACCAGCCGATGGTGCTGGCGGGCTGTCTGGACATCGACAGCTCTCGCAAGGCGGCGCGTTTTGTCCGCTTCTGTGATGCGTTCGAAATCCCGCTGCTGACGCTGGTGGATGTGCCCGGCTTCCTGCCCGGCACCAGCCAGGAATATGCCGGCGTGATCAAACATGGCGCGAAACTGCTTTATGCCTATGGCGAAGCAACCGTGCCAAAGGTCACCGTGATCACCCGCAAAGCCTATGGCGGCGCCTATGTGGTGATGTCATCCCAACATCTGCGCGGCGATTTCAACTATGCCTGGCCCACCGCCGAGATTGCCGTGATGGGCGCCAAGGGCGCGACCGAGATCATCCATCGCGCCGATCTCGACGATGCCGAAAAGACAGCGCAGAACACGCAGGATTACGAAGACCGCTTTGCCAACCCGTTTGTCGCGGCCGAGCGTGGCTTCATCGACGAGGTGATCCAACCCCGCTCGACCCGGCGTCGCGTGGCACGGGCCTTTGCGTCGCTGCGCAACAAACAGGTCCACACGCCCTGGAAAAAACACGACAACATCCCGCTCTAAGGGGATATTGTGACCGGCGCGCGCGCATATCTGGGCACGATGATCTTCGCGCTCCTGCTGGCGGGGATGGGGCTGTATCTGCTCCTGTCCCCGACCGATGGGCGTGTTGAACTGACAGCCGAAGGCATTGCCTGGAAGGTCCAGCAGATCGGCTGGATCGAACAGGATGGCTTTTGGCGCGCCGAAGCCGATGTGCGGGCGATCGACATCACCCGCGCCACGCCGATCGACCGCACCCTGCTGTTGCAGGCGGTCTGCATGGCGCTCTTGGGCTCGGGGTTTGTGCCGGCGCGGCACGGTTTCGATCTGGCAGGCGTCTATAGGGTCGATCTGTCTCTGGCGGCGGTCTCGGGCGATCGGTTGATGTCGGATCACGCGCTGCCCGTGCCGGTGCGCAACGGCACCTGCATGGCGCCGCTTGAGGATATCAAGCTGACCTATGCCGGGCCGATTTCCGGCTGGCATCTCGACCTGCTCAGCCCGGTGATCACCGGCACAGATCAGATACAGCCCGGCGGGTTCGAAGTCACCTTTCTGCCCATCGACCCGGCGGCAGATCCCGACTGGGATGCGCAGTTCGCCTGCGAAGCGGCCCTGCGCGACGGGATCGTGGTCAGCAATATCCACCGTCTGGTTCCCCAGCCCCGGACCACGACTGCGGATGAGCTGGACCCGGCCATAACCGAAACACTGGGCTGGTTTGTGGATGAGCTTTTGGCGCTTCTGCCCGGCACAGGCTGGCGCGTGGCCCGCCATGTGCATCGCGCGGGCGATCCAAATGACGCGGCAGCATTTGACGTGCAGGAACTGCGCGTCATCGCCATCGGCGCCGACAC
Source organism: Paracoccaceae bacterium (assembly GCA_013214715.1). Taxonomy (GTDB): domain Bacteria; phylum Pseudomonadota; class Alphaproteobacteria; order Rhodobacterales; family Rhodobacteraceae; genus JABSSB01. The sequence goes on from JABSSB010000205.1 coordinate 2,946, forward strand.
CCGCATGACCGACAGCTTTGCCGTGACAGGCACACGCTGCGATCCGATGGGGCGGGCGGCGTGATGGCCAGGAAAGGGTGGCATATCCTGCGCAAACCGGACGGCCTGGTGTTGACCCGGCATCTGCCGCCGCGCTTTGACGTGATGGGGCACGGCTGGCTGCCAGCGGGTCGGCCTCTGGCGCTGGCCCAGCAGATCCGCCAGGATCTCTGGCGCCTGTTGCAAGCGCAGCGGGGGTTCTCTCCGGTCGTGGCGCTGACCGCCGCCGATACCGGGTGGCAGGTGCAGGCAGGCGGACGTCTTTCGGGGCCGGTGGCCAAGGGGTTGGCGGCACGCATCGACGACATGCTGCAAGACCCCAAGCGTCGCGTCCGCTGGGTCACACAGGCCCGCCGTCACAGCGAAAAGGGGCTGGCATGAGAACTGCGATTCCCTGTCACAGCGTTGATATGTGCGAAAAAACGCCCGTATCGGGTGACGTTACGTTTGACAAACCTCAAGGGGCTGTTTCATGATGTCGCTCATTCGGCATTCCAACGCGCGCGCATGTGACGCAGCGCACGCAGCCCCGACGGGAGGAGCTCACCTTTGGTGGGGTCGGGGCTGCGGCTTTGCCGGCCTGGCTTTCATTGCAATGCTCTGGACCACGCAGGGGGCTGCGCAGATCGGCGAAACGATCGAGGTGCCCTCCGGGCAGCCCGTGACCTTGTCTGAGATTCTCCTCGATACCGATCCCGGCGCGCTTTGGGTGCGGTTCCGCTTTGTGGCACCGCGCATCCGCGAAGGGGCGGGCGCGGTCAGCTATGATGTGACGGCTCTGGACATGGATTTTCTATGCAATGATCTGGCTCTGCCCTGGCTGGATGAACGCGCCGTGACAGCCGAACGGATCGTGATCTCCTTCAGCGACCAGCCCACCGTTCTGGGCCAGTCCGATCCGATGATCACGCAGTTCTTTGAATTCTACCGCTCCGAAAACGGTGCCTGCATCTGGGAGGAACACTGACATGCTCAAGCATCGCGGATTTCCCGGTCGTCTGCCGGGCACGGATTACCAATTCACCATCCGCCGCGCCAATCCGCGCGGGGTCACGCCGATCATCCGTCGCGAACGCCACCGCGACCGCAAGCCCGCCGACCGTCGCGCCGATGCAGGTTTTTTGCGGGCCCTGTGGGAGGCGTTTGGCGACCAGCCGTTTGAACGGGGCAATCTGGATGCCGGGCGGCTCTCGTGGTTGTTCGGGCGCGAGGTGGTCGCTGTGGACGAGGCGTTCGACCCGGAAGATTACGACGCGCTTCTGGTGATCAATGTTGATCTTGCCCGCGCCTCTTTCCCGGAGGCGTTTGAATGAGAACCGACTGCCTGAAAACTGTCCAGTTTGCGCCTTTCGGCCGCCGCGCAGAAAATGTACAGAATGGTCAGTTCCGCCTGAGCGGCATGTACAAAAAAGACAATATTCGAGGTGCAGTATGCGCAAACTCAAACTCATCACGGTCTGCGCCGCGCTCGCGCTTTTGGGCGCTTGTGGCGACACGGTCGGCAAGCAGACAGTTTATGGCGCGGCCGGCGGCGCGCTTGCAGCCGATGCGCTTGGCGGCGACTGGCGCCTTGGCGCATTGGTCGGCTCGGCCGCAAATGTGCTGGCCTGCGACAGCGGCGAAGTCGACTGCTGATCCATCCGCCCGCCTGACTGGCGGCGCATACGAAATCTGCAAACACCGCACGTCCCGGACCGGGGCGCGCGGTGTTTTGCGTTGTGAACCATCAAGACTGAGGGACATCCATGTTTGATAAGATCCTGATCGCAAACCGTGGCGAAATCGCCTGCCGGGTGATGAAAACCGCCCGCAAGATGGGCATCAAGACGGTGGCCGTCTATTCCGACGCCGACCGCAATGCGCTGCATGTCAAAATGGCTGATGAGGCGGTCCATATTGGCCCGCCGCCTGCGAACCAGTCTTACATCGTCATCGACAAGATCATGGCCGCCATCGCCGAAAGCGGCGCGCAGGCAGTGCATCCCGGCTATGGCTTTCTGTCGGAAAACGCCAAATTCGCCGAAGCTTTGGAAGCCGCCAATGTCGCCTTCATCGGCCCCCCCAAAGGCGCAATCGAAGCGATGGGTGACAAGATTACATCGAAAAAAATCGCGCAAGAAGCAGGGGTTAGCACCGTTCCCGGCTATATGGGCCTGATCGAAGATGCCGAAGAAGCGGTCAAGATTTCGAACGAGATCGGCTATCCGGTGATGATCAAAGCCTCCGCCGGTGGCGGCGGCAAAGGCATGCGGATCGCATGGGACGACCAAGAGGCTCGCGAAGGCTTCCAGTCATCGAAAAACGAAGCCGCCAACAGCTTTGGCGATGACCGGATCTTTATCGAAAAATTCGTCACTCAGCCGCGCCACATCGAAATTCAGGTGCTCTGCGACGCGCATGGCAATGGCATCTATCTGGGGGAGCGCGAATGCTCGATCCAGCGCCGCAACCAGAAGGTCGTCGAAGAGGCCCCGTCGCCGTTCCTTGACGAAGCCACCCGCCGCGCGATGGGCGAGCAATCCGTGGCGTTGGCCAAGGCCGTGGGCTATGCCTCGGCAGGCACTGTGGAATTCATCGTCGATGGGGAGAAGAATTTCTACTTCCTCGAAATGAACACCCGCCTGCAGGTGGAACATCCGGTGACCGAACTGATCACCGGCGTCGATCTGGTCGAACAGATGATCCGTGTCGCCAACGGGGAGCCGCTCTCGATCACGCAGGACGACGTGACCCTGACCGGCTGGGCGATCGAAAACCGCCTTTATGCCGAAGATCCCTATCGCAACTTCCTGCCCTCGATCGGGCGTCTGACACGCTATCGCCCGCCTGCGGAAACTGCGGCCTATACGCCCGGCACAGCCGCGGGGGACGCAGGCAATGAGGTCGTGCGCAATGATACCGGCGTCTATGAAGGCGGCGAGATTTCAATGTATTACGATCCGATGATTGCAAAACTCTGCACTTGGGCGCCGACCCGTGGCGAGGCGATCGAGGCGATGCGCGTGGCGCTGGACCGGTTCGAAGTCGAAGGCATCGGCCATAACCTGCCCTTCCTTGCGGCGGTGATGGATCACTCGAAATTCGTCTCGGGCGATATGACGACGGCCTTCATCGCCGAGGAATACCCCGATGGGTTCGAGGGCGTGACCCTGTCCGAAGAGGACCTGCGCCGCGTCGCTGCCTCTTGTGCTGCGATGCATCGCGTGGCCGAAGTGCGCCGCACCCGTGTCTCGGGCCGGATGGACAATCACGAACGCAAGGTTGGCGATGATTGGGTCGTGACCCTTCAGGGGGAGCGGTTCGAAGTGACC
>JABSSB010000206.1 GCA_013214715.1 Paracoccaceae bacterium
CGACAGGCCTTTGGTTTCGGTTGTCACAAGACGCGCAGTGTTGAGGATCCACGCCTCTTCGCCCAACAGGTCGCTAAGCCCGGATGTTTCGTCCCATGGCAGCAGGTTGACCACATTCGTGGGATAAAGGGACTGCACGTCCAGAGTGCGGGACTGGGTGTCAAACGGATAGCGTTTGAAGTTGAAATAAGGGGCCTGAAACGTGGTGGTCGCCCGTTCGATATAATTGGCCACCCCGTCCGGCCGCAGCACCACTTTGACCTGCTGGATCCAGCGATTGCCCTGCTGGTTGTCGATCACAAAGCTCGGCACCAGAACCCCGGCTTCCAACGCCTGCGCTTGAAATGTGTCGCCTTCCATCACCATGACCTGGTCAGGTTTGGATCGGACCATTGCATCCCGATCACAAACACAGCGCCATAGTTTTCGGATTTCTGATCAATCCCCGTGATCTGGTCGATCTGGATACCCACCTGAACGTCCAGCGGATCACCCGCCAAAAGCTGACCCGTGACCGTAAAGGGCCGGTCGAGGCCCGTGCGCTGAGCCAGCGACATGCTGGCACTTGCCATCAAAAGCAGGCACAGACACACCACTCGTATTCCAGCACGCAGCATGGCTACCTCACGTCAAAAAGTGCGGTCTGGCCGGGAGATCAATTCGCCCAGCTGACCGCCGTGAGATCAACTGCCTGGGTTGGGGAGTTGGCCCACAAACCCTGCAATCCGGCCTTGGCCACGCTCAGCGACGCCAGCTGGAACAGATAACCGTTCACCGCATCCGCCGCGATGGTCTCCTGCGCTTGCTTCAGCAGGGCGTCGCGCTTGGCCGGATCTGTGGTGGTGTTCAACTCCTCCATCAGCGCCTGGAACTCGGGGTTGTCATATTGGAAATAGTAATCCGGCCGCGCATAGATGCCGATATCCATCGGTTCGGTATGCGACACGATGGTCAGGCCGAAATCCTTGCCGCGAAACACCGATTCCAGCCATTGCGCCCATTCCACATTGATGATCTGCGCGTTGATCCCAACGGCAGCCAGTTGCGCGGCAATGATCTCGCCCCCGCGACGGGCATAGGAGGGGGGCGGAAGGTGCAGAGTGGTTTCGAACCCGTCCGCATAGCCCGCTTCAGCCAAAAGAGCGCGGGCTTTGTCGGGGTCATAGGCGCTGCTGTCGGTCAGGTCGACATAGGCGGGGTTGTGCGGCGCAAAATGCGTGCCGATGGGGGTGCCATAGCCAAACATCGCCCCGTCAATGATGGCTTGACGATCGATTGCATGGGCCAAAGCCTGCCGGACCCGCAGATCGGTGAATGGCTCGGCCTTGTTGTTTGTGGACAGGATCGTTTCGCCCTCGGTCGAGCCGACAAGCACCTGAAAGCGCGGGTCCGCTTCAAATTGCGGCAGGTTTTCCGGTGCGGGGAAGCCCGAAAAGGCGTCGATATCCTCGGCCATCATAGCTGCAAAGGCGGCGGTCGGGTCCGAGATGAATTTGAAGGTGGCATTTTCCAGCGCGGGCGCGTCGCCCCAGTAATCAGGATTGCGCACAAGCTCGATCTGATCGCCCTGCACCCAATTGGCAAAGCGGAAGGCACCGGTGCCGATGGGGTTGATCTTGATATCGTCGATGCTTTCCGGCGCCACGATCACCGCGTCGCCCCAGGCGAGGTTGAAAAGCATGCTGCCATTGGGTGCGCCCAGCGTGACCTGCACGGTCAGCGGGTCGATCACCGTGACATCCGTGATCCCGGCATAAAGCGCCTTTTGGGCATTCGCGCTGTCTTCGCCTCGCGCCCGGTCGAGCGTGAATTTCACATCCTCGGCGTCCATCGTCGTGCCATCATGGAAGGTCACGCCATCGCGCAGGGCAAAGGTGTAAACCAGCCCGTCCGAGGACACTTCCCAGCTCTCCGCCAATCCGGGCACGACAGAGCCATCCGACATGAACCGGGTCAGCCCTTCGAAGACGTTGGAATAAAGAACCTGGTCAATCGCCCCTGCGGCGGCGCTGGTTGGGTCAAGATGCGGCGGCTCAAGCTGCAAACCAATCGTCACACTATCTTGGGCTTGGGCAGTTAAAGGTGCGATGATACAGGCCAGCACAGCAATACGGGTCAAAGAAAACGGCGTCATGGGCCCCTCCATTCTGTCGACAGGATGATCATTGCGGGGAACCACACGTCAATCAAGCCTATTGGCTTGCGGGAAAAGGTGGTTTGAAGGCTCGGTTGCTGATATCGGGCACGAAAATAACAGAATAAGGGACGCTCATAATGTATGGTTCCGGCTCAACCCCCGCCCCGCGGCCCCGCAGCGCGGCGGATATTCGCGCCCAAAAAGGCGGCTCACCCATTGTCAGCCTGACGGCGTATACCACGCCTATGGCCCGGCTCTTGGACCCGGTCTGTGATTTCGTGCTGGTCGGCGACAGCGTGGGCATGGTGTTGCATGGGCTGCCCTCAACCTTGGGCGTGACGATGGAGATGATGATCCTGCATGGCCAAGCCGTGGCGCGCGGGCTGACATCCGCCCTGATGGTCGTGGACATGCCCTTTGCCAGTTATGAAGAAAGCCCAGAACAAGCCTATCGCAACGCCGCGCGGCTGATGGCGGAAACCGGGGCGGGGGCGGTCAAACTGGAAGGTGGGCGGCATATGGCCGCGACGATCCAGTTTCTGACCACCCGCGGCATTCCGGTCATGGCCCATGTCGGTCTGACGCCACAAGGCGTGAACGGCTTTGGAGGCTACAAGGTTCAGGGGCGCGGCGCGCAGGCCGGGGTGATCATGGCCGATGCGCAGGCCGTGGCCGAGGCTGGCGCATTTGCCGTCGTGTTGGAGAAAGTGCCTGCAGGTCTGGCCGATGACATCACGGCTGCGCTGGACATCCCAACCATTGGTATCGGGGCGTCGGTAGGGTGTGACGGGCAGGTTTTGGTCGTGGATGACATGCTGGGCCTGTTCACCGAGTTTCAGCCCAAATTCGTCCGCCGCTTTGGCAATCTGGGCGAAGAGGCCGCGCAGGCCGTCGCCGCCTATGCCGAGGCCGTGCGCAGCCGTGCCTTTCCGGGGCCAGAACATGTCTTTGCCGACACCGTGCCCGGAGCCAGCGCGTGAGCGCCGCGCCAGTGATCCTGCGGCGTCTGGCTGATCTGCGCGCGCTGACGAAAAGCTGGCATCGCGCCGGAGAGGTCGTGGGCGTGGTGCCGACCATGGGCGCGCTGCATGACGGGCATCTGTCGCTGGTCCGGGCGGCTCGGGCGGGCTGTGATCGGGTCATTGTGACGATCTTTGTAAACCCCAAACAATTCAATTCTCCCGCCGATCTGGCGAACTATCCCCGCACGGAAGAGCAGGACGCGCGCAAGCTCGCACCGTTGAATGTGGATGTGATCTATTGCCCGGACCCCGACCAAGTCTACCCAGACGGCTTTGCCACCACCGTGTCAGTCTCTGGTCTGACCGATATGCTTTGCGGCGCGACACGGCCTGGGCACTTTGACGGGGTGGCCACCGTGGTGACCAAGCTGCTGACACAAAGCAGCGCGGATCGCGCCTATTTCGGGGAGAAGGATTTCCAGCAATTGCAGCTGGTGCGCCGTCTGGCCAGGGATCTGGATCTGGATGTTGAGATCATTGGCTGCCCGACCGTGCGTGAAAGCGACGGTCTGGCCCTGTCGTCGCGCAATTTGCGACTGAGCGAGGCTGCGCGCGCTTCGGCAGCGCAGATCAATTTGGTGATGGCGGACCTGACGCAGGGGTTGCTGGCAGGGCAGGAGTTTGCCGGGCTACGGGACGCGGCGGCAGCGTCGCTTGCGGCGGCCGGGTTCGGAGACCTGGATTATCTCGACTTCCGGCGGGAAGCAGATCTTGCAGCTTTGGCGCGCTTTGACCCCATGGAGCCAGCGCGCCTTTTCATCGCGATCTGGTTGGAGGATGTGCGGCTGATCGACAACCTGCCGGTGCGCTGACGGGCAAGGTCGGGCCGCGCGCAACCGCCCCGCCCACCCACCCGCGGTCGCGCGCGGCCCTTTGCGAGTCTATGATCGACCGCACAAAGCGTAGGGCGGGGTTCACCCCGCCGCCTCTCCCCAGCGCGTAAGGGCTTCTTCAAGGTTGATTTTCCCGGCATCGCCATGCGTCGGCGCATCCTGCGGGGTTGTGGAAAACCGCGGCGCCGGGCCGGGTTGGATAATGCCGTCACTATGATGAAACGTGCCGCGCGCGGTGTTCTGCAGGTGGGTTGGAGCTTCGTCCATCGACAGGACCGGCGCAAAACAGGCATCAACCTCGCCCAGAAGCTCTTCCCAATGGGCGCGGGGTTGGCTGGCAAACAGCGCCTCCAGCCGGTGATGCATGGCGGGAAAATGCGCGGGGTCATATTGGCTGGCGAAATCCGGATCCTCCGACAAACCCAGCCTGTCGATCAGCACTGCATAGAACTGCGGCTCAATCGGGCCAAGCGCGACATAGCCGCCATCCGCTGTCGCATAGCAGCGATACCAAGGCGCCCCCCCATTCAGCAGGCCCGCTCCTCGCGGCGTGTCGCGATCTGCGCCTGCGGCTTTCAGCCCGTATTGCAGCACCATCATCAGCGCTGCCCCATCGGTCATCGTGGCGTCTACGACCTGTCCCTGACCCTGCGCCCGCGCATGGATCACAGCCGCCAGCACACCCGCCAGCAGCATCATGCCGCCCCCGGCCAGATCGGCCACGATGTTCTGCGGCGGTGGGGGCGGGGCATCGCCCGGCCCGATCGCCCACAGCGCGCCCGAGACGGCCATATAATTCAGATCATGTCCTGCCCGCGCCGCGAATGGCCCTTCCTGCCCCCAGCCCGTCATCCGACCGTAAACCAGCGCCGGATTGGCTTTCAAAGCCACATCGGGCCCCAGCCCCAACCGCTCCATCACTCCGGGGCGGAAGCCTTCGATCAGCACCTCGGCGCGGCTGATCAAATCCAGCACCTGTTCGCGCTGCGTGGGGTCGCGCAGGTCCATGTCCAAGGTTCGGCGCGAACGATCATAGAGCATGTATTTCTGATCCAGCCCCATGAACCGCGCCTGCCCGGGGCGCGCGATGCGCAGCACCTCGGCGCCCATGTCGGCCAGCATCATGCAGGCAAAGGGCGCAGGCCCCAGCCCGGCCATTTCCACCACCCGCAGACCTTTCAGCGGTCCGTTGCGCTCAAGCATGACGGGCCTCTTGCAGCGATCCGCGTGCGCGCAGCAGCAGCCAGCCGATGATGACAATATTCAGCATGTTCCACCCGATCCCGTTGATGAAGGCGAGCTGATAGCTGCCCGACAGATCATAAATCCACCCGGTCATCCAGCCGCCGAGCGCCATGCCTAGAACGGTTAGCATTATTACAAAACCCACCCGTGCCCCGGCCTCACGCGCGGGCATGTATTCGCGCACCACCAAGGCATAAGAGGGCACTATGCCGCCCTGGCTCAGCCCGAAGATCAGCGAAATCACATAAAGCGGAACCAGCCCGTCCCACGGGATGAACAACACCAGGGCCAGACATTGCAGCACGCCCCCGATGAACAGTGTCATCAGCCCGCCAATGCGATCCGCCACAAGGCCGGATATCAACCGGCTCACCACCCCGCCCAGCAGCATCAGGGCCAGCATCTCGGCCCCGACCGCCGGGCCATAGCCAAGACCGACACAATAGGCCACGATATGCACCTGCGGCATCGACATCGCCACGCAGCAGCCGATGCCCGCCAGCCCCAACAGCATCTGCAAGGCCCGTGGGCTTAGCCGCACGTCGCCGCGATTGACGGCTCCGGCCCCGCCCGCGGCCTCGATATCCCAATGCGGCCGCCGGCGTAGAACCAGCGCCAGAGGGATCACCATCAATGGCACCACCAGCGCCAGCCACAGATAGGCTGTGCGCCAACCGCTTTCGGTCAGTACGCCTGACAGAAGCATCGGCCAGATTGCGCCCGACAGGTAATTGCCCGACGCCGTCAGCGCCACGGCGATCCCGCGATTGCGCAGAAACCAATGCGAGATATCGGCAATCAGCGGGCCAAACCCGACCGCCGTGGCCAGCCCCAGCACCAGATGGATCAGCGACAGCACCAGCATGTTGCCTGCCAGCGCCGAGAGGGCAAAACTCACGGCAATCGCTACCGCCGCGCCGATCAACACCACGCTGACGCCATAGCGGTCCACCACCCGGCCCAGCAGAAGATTGCCCACGGCAAAGCCGATCATCGTCAGCGTA
>JABSSB010000207.1 GCA_013214715.1 Paracoccaceae bacterium
GCCGGGGATATCATGTCGCCGGGTCAGAACGAGGCCACAGTGGCCGGCATTTTGGGCTGGCTGGCCGAGCAAGGGATCGAATGAAAGTGCTGCCACCCCAAGCGGCGGGGTGAACCCCGCCGCTGCTCCGGGTCGGATTATGCCACGTTTGTATTGGCCGCTTTGGGCGCCGAAGGCGCGCTGTTGGCGTCAATGAATTCCAGCACCAGAGGGCGGATATTGTTGCGCCAGGATTTTCCTGCGAAAATCCCGTAATGGCCGGCGCCTGGTTCCACGTGGCTGGCCTTCTTTTCGTCCGGCAATCCGGTGCACAGCGCGAGCGCCGCCACGCATTGCCCAGGGGCCGAGATGTCGTCATTAGCACCTTCGACGGTTTTCACGGCCACTGATGTGATCTGTCCGATATCCACCTTGCGCCCGTTCACGCTGAATGCGTTGCGCCCGATTTCGCAGCCTTTGAAAATGCGTTCGACCGTCGAAAGGTAGAATTCAGCCGGCATGTCCATCACAGCCAGATATTCGTCATAAAAGCGGTTATGCTTGTCGTGATCCGACGCCTCGCCACGCGACACGCGCATGATCTGGTCTAAGAAAGCCTTGCCATGGCGGTCGGCATTCATCGACATGAAGGAGGTCAGCTGCAACAGGCCCGGATAGACCATGCGGCCCACGCCCTTGTATTTAAAGCCGACCCGCTGGATCATGGTTTCTTCCAACTGGCCCATTGTCACGCGGCGGCCAAAATCGGTGACCTCCGTCGGTGCGGCGTCGGGGTCGACCGGGCCGCCGATCAGCGTCAGCGACCGCGGCTGCGCATCGGGATCCTCTTCGGCCAGATAGGCCGTGGCGGCCAACGTCAGCGGTGCAGGCTGGCACACTGCAATGACATGCGTGTCCGGACCCATTTCACGCAGGAAGTCGACCAGATAGAGCGTGTAATCCTCAACATCGAATTTCCCGGCCGAGACCGGAATGTCGCGCGCATTGTGCCAGTCGGTGACATAGACCTCGCAATCGCCCAGCAGCGATTGCACGGTGGAGCGCAGCAGCGTGGCATAGTGCCCCGACATCGGCGCAACTAGAAGAACCTTCCGTGGGCTTGGCGCGCGTCCCGAGATGTTGAAATGCACCAGATCACCAAAAGGCTTTTCGACCACGGTGTTGACCTCAACCACATGGTCGCGCCCGTCTTCGCAGGTCCAGAAGTTGATGCCCCAATCCGGCTTGACCACCATGCGTGCAAAGGTGCGCTCGGTTACTTCCCCCCAGGCGGCCATCCAGTTCAGACCGGGGTTCGGCATCATGGCAAATGCGGGGTAAGAGGCCATCGCCTTAGCGGATGCGCCCATCCATTGCTGGGTATTGCGCACTGATTCCATCAGGTCATAGGTCAACATGTAACGCATTCGGGTCTCCATTTTTTCTGGCAGGCCCGGTATCTTGGACCAAATCGCCGCTTTGCCTCCCGATCGCAGCGGCGTTATGTTGCAGGGGAACGTAAGCGGGAAATCTTGACATGACAACTGATAACGAGGCCAACGTTGAAGACTCAGTGTTGGTGAGTGGCCAGCTTGCAGAAAACTTAAAGCGCGTCGAAGAGCTGTCAAAGCGGCTCACGCAAGTGATGACGCGACGCAAAGGGCACAACCCGGCTTTGGACGCGCCGGATCAGTCCTTGTTTGCCTTGGCTGCCACTAAATACTGGGCCGAGGCGATGCAGAACCCATCGAAAATCCTTGAGCATCAGGTGAATTACTGGTCCCAGTCGGTGACCCATTTCATCGAAGCGCAACAGGCGCTGGCGCAGGGCAAGCTGGCCGCGCCCGAAGACAAGACGCCGTCGGATCGCCGGTTCAAGAACCCGCTTTGGGGGTCTCACCCTTATTTCAACTTCATCAAACAGCAATATCTGATCAATGCCGATGCGATCCGTCAGGCGGTTGAAGATGTCAGCGATCTGGATGAGACGGAAAAGCGGCGGCTGACTTATTTTTCGAATCAGATCATCGACATGATGTCGCCAACGAATTTTCTGGCCACCAACCCGGATGCGCTGGAGAAGGCGGTTGAAACCGAAGGCCAGTCATTGGTGGACGGGTTGGAAAACCTTGTGCGTGATCTGGAAGCCAATGACGGGGAGCTGGTCGTCCGGCTGGCGGATGAAAACGCGTTTGAAATCGGCGGCAATGTCGCCACCGCCGAAGGGCAGGTGGTGTATCGCAACCGGATGATGGAGCTGATCCAATACAAACCCTCGACCAAGCAGGTCTATGAAACGCCGCTGATCCTGTTTCCGCCCTGGATCAACAAGTTCTACATTCTCGACCTCAAGGAACAGAACAGCCTGATCCGCTGGATCACCGATCAGGGCTATACCCTGTTTGTGGCCAGCTGGATCAATCCGGGCGAAGGCTATGCCGATACCGGTCTGGATGACTACATCCAGGACGGCTATCTGAGTGCCATCGAAACGGTCAAGGCGATCTGTGATGTGCCCAAGGTCAATGTGGTGGGCTATTGCATCGGCGGCACTACGCTGGCGCTGACATTGTCGCTGTTAAAACAACGTGGCGATGACTCGGTTGAATCAGCAACCTTCTTCACTGCGCTTACCGATTTTTCGGATCAGGGAGAATTCACGCCCTTCCTGCAGGACGATTTCATCGACGGGATCGAATCCGAGATCGACGGGCAGGGGTTGCTGCCCTCCTATATCATGGCGCGGACCTTCTCGTTCCTGCGCTCGAATGATCTGGTCTACGGTCCGGCCATCCGCAGCTATATGATGGGTCAAACCCCGCCCGCCTTTGACCTGCTGTTTTGGAATGGCGATGGAGCCAATCTGCCCGGCAAGATGGCGATGCAATACCTGCGCGGCTTGTGCCAGCGCAACGAATTTGCCGAAAACGGGTTCGAGATACTGGGCCATACACTGAAACTATCGGAAGTTGAGGTGCCTCTTTGCGGCATTGCCTGTGAGACCGACCATATCGCCGCGTGGAAAGACTGCTATCGCGGCATCACGATGATGGGCTCGCAGGATAAAACCTTCATCATGACCCAATCGGGCCATATTGCCGGGATCGTGAACCCGCCCGCCAAGAAGAAATACGGCCATTACATCAACCCCGATCTGTCTTTGGGTGTTGAGAAATGGCTGGATGGGGCAACCTTCCATGACGGCTCTTGGTGGCCGCGCTGGAATGACTGGCTGGCCGAACGCTCGGGCGAGATGGTTTCGGCGCGCAAGCCGGGCAGTCGGCGCTTTAAACCGCTGATGCCTGCGCCGGGCGCTTACGTGCGCTGCAAGCCCGGAGAGCCCCCTGCAATCTAGGCGCGAAAAGTTTTTTGCTGCACCGCAGAAAAAGGGGTTGATTTTCTGCGGTGCAGCATTCATATTCTTCTCAGTACACAGGACCGGGGTGTTCCCGGGACACACCCTTAAAAAGGACTGAGACGATGACCAATACACAAGATTTCTCGGCAATGATGAAAGACATGATGGGCGCATTTCCGGTCGACACCTCGGCCATGGAAGACGCGTTCAAGACGACTGCCTCGCTGAACGAAAAGCTGGCAGCTGTCGCTCTGGACGCGGCTGAAAAGTCGGCTGAGATCTCGGGTGATTGGACCAAGGACGCCATCACCAAGCTGACCGAAATGTCGAAAGCCAAGGCAGAGCCGGCCGATTATGCCAAGGCGATGACCGATTTCGCGTCTGCATCTGCTGAAGTTGCCGCTGAAAAAATGGCTGCCTTCGCTGAGATCGCAAAGAAAGTCCAGATGGACACCGTTGAGCTGATGATGGCTGCAGGCAAGGACATGACCGAAGAAGCTTCGGCCGCTGTCAAGAAAGCGACCACCGAAGCCACCGAGGCCGTCAAGAAGGCCGCCGCGGTCAAGTAAGTCGAAAAAACGCGGATCTGCACCATTCCTCCTCCCAACCGGTGTGTATTCGCGGGGGCGGGCCAACAAGCGGCTCGCCCTTTCTTTTTTTGCTGCAGTCGCATAAGATTCTCTGCAATGCAGCCACTGCGGGAGGAACATCCGTGGCAGACCAGGGCAACCCCCTTTTGATCAAGCGCTACGCAAGCCGGCGCCTATATAATACCGAGACCAGCGATTACGTGACGCTGGAGGATATCGCCGGGTTCATCCGCGATGGCCGCGAGGTGCAGATTGTTGATCTGAAATCGGGCGATGACCTGACCCGGCAATATCTGCTGCAGATCATTGCTGAACATGAAAGCCGTGGCGAAAACGTGTTGCCGGTAACGGTGCTGAACGACCTCGTGCGCAGTTATATGCTGCCGGGCGGGGGCATGATGCCACAATTCCTGCAAAGCTCTTTCGAGATGCTGCGGGAAAACCAGTCCAAGATGCTCGAAAACATGAACGCCATGAACCCGATGTCCGCGATGCCGGGGTTCGAGGCGATGAAAGCCCAGCAGGAAGCCTTCCTAAAGGCCATGACCGGTGGTTGGACGGGCGGCGCCTCTGGCCCTGAGAAGGGCGAGGGTGGCGAAAGCGACGATCTCAACACGATCAAGCAGCAACTGGCCGAGCTGCAAAGCAAGCTCAACAAGATGAGCTGATCCGAAGGATTTGGTCGTGTTTGTAATGCGCGTTTGTGTGTGGGGGGGCCATAAGCTTACAGCATGACGGCTCTCGTGTCGCCAGTTCCTGCGCAGTCGTTTTGGCGTCGTTGGTTTCTCGGTGGAGCATCTGGCTTGGAGCTTGCTACGCAAGCGCCGACTTACAATTTCAAGAGGGTGAGTGTCGGCTATGCGGACTTTGTTGCCGTTCATCGACACCGAATGAATGTCGGCTTGCAGGCGACTACACTCAATGGGAACCAAAGGAAGCCAGCACGTGAGCTTCGATAGATGTTCCAGTTTCTCGAGCAAGCCAGAACAAAGTGATGGCTGATGACGCCATTATGACACCTTGTTGAATTGCGGCTTCAACTGTCTCAGGTTTAGGCGAATTCCTCAGTTTCTCGACATCCGCCAGAATACTGTCACGCTGTCGCTCATACCCACGTCCGAAGAAGCCTTCTCTTTCAACAGTCTCAGGCAAGTCGTTCGTCGCTTCTTGTAAGAAAGCGATACCTCTTTGTGTTTCAAAGACAATGCAATCAATGACTTGAGACGGCGGAGCTTGATCATTCCTTCCGCTGCAAAAGTCGCCCATGCGTCGGAGGCAAGTATACTGGAGGGCGTTCCGAAACTCCATTTCAGCATCGTCAACAGCCATCAAGCACGCGATGTAGTTTGGGTCTAGGTCTTGCGAGAAGTTGTCGGGAACGTGGTCAGCAAAGCCATCACTTGGCAGGCCAAATGCACCAGCAACCAAAAGGGCAGCAATGACGTTTGAAGAGAACTTAATCACGGTCTTTCGCGCTCTCCGTACCATTTGAACCCGTAATACAAAGCCTGAAGAGGAATACCTACAAAGGCGGTTGCTAGGAATAGGGCGCCCGTGCCTCTGTGCCACTGCAAAATGTCATCGAACCACATGACGGAAGCGACAATTACCAGACTGCCGACGACTACTGTTCTTATGGTTTTTTGTTTGTTTGAAAGTTTCTTCCAGTTGAGTTCCATGTCGCCAACCCGACCGACCTTAATTAGAAAGGAGACGTTTGCGCACAGCGCAGAATTTGGCAAGGGGCTCGAACCAGACATTCGCCGCGCGAACGACAAACCTCCGCTTAAGCTTGCGAACGCGAAAACGAAGAGTTCCGAAGTGAGTTCGCCCCGACCCATATCTCCGCTATATAGCGGAACAAACCGGCTTATACGCAATCTTGTGACTGCCAGCGGCACACCAGTCGAAATATCCTGACAGATATTTTGACGCCGGCCCTTTGAACTGCATGATAAAGTTTTCACCGCGGATGCAGCGCGTTGATGTTTTGAATATGACGAGACGCGCTGGCACCAAATTTGCGTTTAGCGCTTCCAACCACAAAGTCTTCCACACCATGTGCCTGTGCGAAGAACTTGTAAGCTTGATACGCGCCCGAACAAAGGACTGTATCTGTAGGCACCTTGGAGGTCGGTCGTTGCGTGACTTCGATCAACGACGGACAGTATTGGAAGTTGCCAACGACTAAGCCCGCGCAACATCTTTACCCCGTTCGTGCCGGATTCATACCAGCGCAGGCGTGGTGGCTTCGGATTGTTTTGGGGATCACGATAATAGATCACCCATTCGCGCGA
>JABSSB010000208.1 GCA_013214715.1 Paracoccaceae bacterium
CCCACGACTATGCGCGGTCGATCCCTCCCGTTGGGAGTGTCGGAAATGCCGTCGGTTTGCAAGCCATGTCCGCCCTTGTATCGACAACCGCGACCGCAATGCCACGCCGCCTCAACCCCGCCGGGTCATCTTGTGCTAAGCTGTGGCAGGTCCGACCGGAATGACAGCCTTGCGCAGGCGAGTGCGAGGCGCAAAGGTAACTGGCTGAAAGGCTGGCTGGACATAAGTGGTATGAAGCATTTATTCCAAAATGGGCACCGAGCCGACACTGACAGCTTAACGAGGAGCGCATGACCATCGCACCGCCCATCGATGACATGGCTGCAGAGACTCAATCTGAGATCGCGACGCTGTTTTCTACAGACCACACGCGGCATCAGGCCAACGCTCTGATCCGCATCTGCACGCTGCTTTTTCCTCAGACGCGCATCACCTATGACACGCATCTTCTGGGCACAGCGACCGGTGAACCAGATTTGGTTCAGTTCGTGGACGACGCACCGCCCGAAACCCCGCAAAACGGCGACATCCGCTTTACCTCGGGGCCGATCGACGCGCGCGCAGAGATCCATGTCCGCGCCGGCCTTGTCGCAGACCCTGCCGCCCTGCACGCAGATGACACGCCAACGCAGCCGAATTTCTCGGGGCCGGTGCTACAGGCCACCTATCGGACACCAATCCTGTTGGAACGGGCCAAACACCATGTCGAAGAGCGCAATCGCCGCCTTCTCAGCAAGCGGCATCAGCACAGCCCCCTAAGCCGTGATCCTGCGGATGCCAACCGGCCAAAGGAGAGAGATCGCTCCAAACGACCGGCGATTTTAGTCGGCTTTCACTGGCTGGAAATCGGCGGTGCGGAAGCTTTGGCCTTTGACAGTGTGCGATGGGCCCTTGCTGCAGGCCTGCGCGTGCTTGTCATCGGTGACCGCCCTGCGCCGCAAAGACTCGCCGATCAGCTGCCCGACCACCCGGATGTCGAATTCCTGCGCCCCGACGCCTACCTGCCGCATGACAACTGGTTCAGATTTCTGGATCGCCTGATCGCCACGGAAAACGTCGTGGCCTTGCATCTGCATCACCACAAGCGGCTCTATGACAATTTGATGCGCCTGCGGGAAACCTGGCCTGATCTGCATGTCATCGACAGCACGCATATCATCGAACACAAAGACGGTGGCTACCCACGCGCATCGGGTGTCTGGTCTCGGTACATCGACACCCATCACGTTATCAGCACCGAGTTGATCAATTATCTGACCCACGGCTTCGGGGTCGGGCCGCGGGTCCGGCTGGGTCGGATGCTCCCGCCCAGATCCTCCGATGCGCCGCGTCCCAAGCTGCGCTTCACGCCGGGCCAAAAGAGCCTCAGGCTGGGTTTCGTAGGGCGTATGGTGCACCAGAAACGTGCCCCGCTTGCCATTCATCTTGTGATCCGCCTGCGCCGCTGGGCGAGCTCCAACGGGATTACGCTGCACCTCGATATGGTGGGGACGGGGCCTTATCTGGACGTGGTCAAAACCATGATCCGGCGCCATGGGCTGGAGAATATGGTCACCCTGCATCCGGCCCATACCGATGTCCCGGCTTTGCTGGGCGAGATCGACATGCTTGTCATCCCGTCAGCAAATGAAGGGCTGGCCCTTGTCGGATATGCAGCAATCGCCGCAGGCGCCTTGCCGATCAGTACCGATGTTGGCGCACAGAAAGAGTTGATCGCACCGCCATTGCTGACACCAAAACCGCCCGCAGCCTGTTTGCGCCGGATGGACCGCCTGATCCGCCACTTGTGGCAGGACGCCGAATTTACAGAGACCTGCAAGACAGCGACCGTGGCGCAGTTCGAAAACCTGCGCAACGACCCAACCGCCGAAGAGGAGTTGGGCAACCTTTATGCAGAAATCCTCGAAAGCGCTCGGCACAGGCCGCAGGTTCAGGACCTCCATCCGCGCCTTGCGGCTGTGATTGTCACCCATAACCGTGCCGACAAGCTGGCCAATGTGCTGGACGCGCTGGCGCGCCAGACCCGGCCGCCGGATGTGATCTTTGTGGTCGACAACGCATCGACCGACCATACGCCGGACTTGCTGGAACAACGGGCCGACACCACCCCAAACCTGCGCATTTTGCGATTGGATCAAAACCTTGGCGGCGCGGGTGGTTTCAACGCCGGGGTCAAGGCCGCCTATCGCGATGGCGCGCAGCTGGTCTGGATCAGCGATGATGACGCCTATCCCGCGCCTGACGCCATCGAAATGCTGGAAACCGCTTTGGAGGTCTTTGAAGACGACACGCATATCCGTGCACCTTTCGCCTGCTCCGCGGTGCGTTGGACCGATGGGTCGCTTTGCGAGATGAACACGCCCGACACGGTTTGGGACTGGCCAAGATTTTTCTCGAGCAAGACACCCTATTTCCTTGTGCGATCCTGCAGCTTTGTGTCGGTGCTTGTCCCGCGATGGGCGATCCGTGAACATGGTCTGCCGATCAAGGATTTTTTCATCTGGTATGACGATGCCGAATACACTTTGCGCCTTGCCCGTAGTCATCCGGGCCTGTTTGTGCCGGATAGTCGGGTGATCCATGATCTGGCCGTCAATCAGGGTGTGAATTACGGGCTGGTCAACGAAACCACCTTGTGGAAATTCAAATACGGAGCCCGCAACGAAGCCGCGATGCAGTTGCGCGATCGCGGCCTGCCCGGATTGGCGGCCTTTGCGCATCGGGTGCGGGGACAGATGCGCGGCGGTGAAGTGCCAAGACCGCTTCGACGCCAGATCTACCGCGCGCTCCTAAGAGGCTTATGGTTTCGCCCTAAGATCGAGTTTGCGCAGGCAGATCAGGGCCAAGTTCCGCCGTTTTAACCCCTACAAAGCGCGTTGCGTCCCGTCGGGCGCCTCCAACCGGGTCAAAAGTATGAATCAACCGACCCGCGACATCTATCACCAGGGCATGGTCATGTGTTGCAAGCCGTCTGGCAATGCATCTGCGCGCGTTGTGATGACGGCGCCCTTCAGACCTTGCGCGATGACAGTTCCGGTTTCTGCTTGGTTGCATCGCCACCCGCTGCGGCCCAGGCCAGAACCTGATCATGATCAACGGAAATACGCCCGCGCAACCCGTCCCAAATGGCGCGCCGCAGCAGGCCCAGAAACAGACGCTTCTGACCGAGGTGGTTGAATACCCGCAAGACCCATTTGGTCAGAACGAGCGGCAGCAAGACCCAGAAGAACCACCCTGCAACGCGGCGATACAGCATCAACAAATTGCGATGGTAGTAATACACCTTCCAGATCGGTGTGAATTGGCGCCCGTCCGCAGCCCCTCCGAAGGTGCCCATGTCATGTTCAAACCGTAGCGCCGGATCAAACATGATCTGCCCACCTGCAGCCGTCAGCTCCAGCGTATACAGCGTATCATCGGTATAGATGAAAAAATCGGGATCAGGATATCCGATCAGATCCACCGCGCGCCGGGACAGAAACAGCCCGACAAATGACGCCACATCCACCTGCCGTGCTGGCCCCTGATAGGCGTCCGGCCCAACGTGAAAGCCTTTACGCCCGCGCAGAGCCGTGCGCAGAAAATCGCGCCAATGCCAGAACGGGTTATTAGAAGGCGCATTCATGCCGCAAATCTCACCGCTGGGCAGATAAACTGCCGCGGCCACGCCATCGACCTGAGGATTGCTGGCATGAAACAGCGCAAGCGTGTCCGGTTCGGGTCGCGCATCGTCATCCATGACCAAAAGCCAATCGGGATCATGGCGCAAAACGGCTTCACGCATTCCGATTTCAAAACCACCGGCGCCGCCGATATTTCGTTCGAGTTCAATCACATCCAAGCGTGGATCGGATTGCACCTGAAGCCAGGCGGTTGTGTCGTCGGTGCTGTGATTGTCGACCACCACGATTTTCTTCAAATGCACAGGGTCTGCGTCAAGTAACCGGGCCAGCGTTACCTTGAGCTTTGCAAGCCTATTATAGGTGACGACAACGGCAACGAGGGACCCCACTGATACGCTGGTGTCCTGCCTAGACCCGGAATGTTCGTTGCTCAATCTTGTCACCGTCCAATGCTTTGCCCCACTGGCCGCCTCTGCCAGACCCGACCGAAGCTGACGCGCCGGGTCGGGTTGGGTTGGGGTTTTAGAACATATCTATCTGCAAGGTCTGTGCGTCAATACCAACGCCCAATCCAGACCCGATTGCTGCCGACCTTTGTAATCGTGCCGACAAACGGCATTGGTGCTGTGGTTATGGACGAATTGGCATTGGTACAAATCTGGGTGCCGTCGGCAAACCGAATATAACTTCCGTTGCTGTTGGCCCAATGCTCCATCGCGGCTTCGGTTGGCTGCCCGCCACTTTCCGAGACCGTGCCAACGATCGTGGCCGAGGTCATCGCCAAAGCCCAAGGGGTGAAGCCGCCGCCATTATGATAGCGTTGCAACGTGACCCCATCGTCAAAGGTCACCGATTGCAGAAAACTGTTGGCGTCACAACGCTGCACCTGCACGACACCTTTGGTGGACCCCATGGGGCGGTTCTGTGTGGCCGTTCCCATGCGATACTGACCCGTTGCAATATCCGTTGCATCCATATCGTCGAGGAGCTGCGCGGCCCCCGTCGTCCCCAGCCCAAAAGCCCCCACCGGCATCAATCGGCCCGGCGTCGTATCTTTGGGATCGTTCATCACTACATCCCCGGTGACGGTGCCATCCACAGCAGAAATCTGCAAGGCCGTGCGCCAGGTACTGCCATCAGCTGAGGTCTTAACGCTAAGCTCGGTGTCACCCGCCAGCCCAATTTCAGCATGTCCCGTCCAACCCGACTGGAACAAAAGCGATGCAGTCTGCGTATCCGTCGACTTATTGACCTTGATCTGATGGCCAGTTCCATCGCCCGAAAACAGCGATGCCTGCGACATGACGGCCAAGCGGTTTGTAGTATCATACGATGTGCCGATGCCAAGACCCTCAAGATTGTCGGTCTCCCCCGACAATGCGATCCAATCCGTGCCGGTGCGGATCATGACCTGGCCAGCGCCTTGATCAAACAGGCGCCAGCCTTGCGCTGGCTGCAGGAATGTCCAAGCCCCATCAACCCATGCCGCGATTTGATGATCTTTGCCTTGCCATGCCCCTGTCGGGGACGCACCCAGCGCATAGAGAGTGCCATCGACCGGAGACAAAGGCGGATCGCTCTGGTCAATCGCCTCCACAGAAAGCTGCACCAGCAAGTCGAGATGGCGCAGCGCCTCATTATGAGTAACATGCTTTTGCGCCTGAGCAGGCATCAGGTAAGGCAGCTGAAGACGAGCGGATACAGCAGATGACATGGCAAAACTCCCGAAAGACCCGGCGGACACCGGTCCGACCTTTGCCATAAAATGACTTGCAAGCCCTAAGCCAGCGTTACCCGCGAGCACGGTCATCTTAAGATTTGGTTAAGCCTGCCCAATCAAGGCGTTGTCACGATCAAATCCGGGTCCGAGCCATGAACCTTGGCGGATGCAGGCGCATTTGCTCCTGAGGAAATGCCCGGCGTGGCAACCTCTGCATCGCGTGCGCTGACCGCTTCAAACAACACTTCTGTGGCCCTGTCAGTATCCCGCTGTGTCATGGAACGGCGCAAATCCCGCAGGGATTTGGCCACTTCGATCTCTGACGGGAAGACCTGAGGCGTTGTCAGGATTTTTGGATGCTTCGTCGGCGTCAGATCTCCGGTTTCCGTCAGCTCTTCGTTCAGCTTTTCGCCCGGACGGGTGCCAATGATCTGGATTTCGATATCACCCTCAGGATTGTCTTCATCCCGCACTGAACGGCCCGCCGCTTCGATCACCTGGCGCGCCAGCTGAATGATCGGAACCGGCTTACCCATATCAAGCACAAACAGACCGGAACCGCTTTCTTTCGCGCCGGCCCGCAGGACAAGGGCTACGGCTTCGGAAATCGTCATGAAGAAACGGGTCATGTTGGGGTCGGTTACGGTCACCGGCCCACCCCGACTGATCTGATCCTGAAACAGCGGGATCACCGATCCGGAGGAGCCCAGCACATTGCCAAATCGCACAATGGCCACATCCGTTTCGGGATACCGCGAGGCCAGATCCTGCAACACGATTTCAGCCATGCGCTTTGTTGCACCCATGACACCGCGAGGATTGACCGCCTTATCGGTCGAAATCAGAATCATACGCTCGACCCCACATTTCATGGCCGAACT
>JABSSB010000209.1 GCA_013214715.1 Paracoccaceae bacterium
TCCAATAGTATTTGCCCGCTATCCAGCTTGTTGTCGTGTCATGGCCACCGCGCCGGATAACAACACTGGATGGAACACCAGATATGACAAAACTGCTGATGATGCCCGTTGCCGTGATCCTGATCGCCCCGGCGGCGCAGGCACAAAGCCAGGGTGAGATATTCGCCGCCTCGGTCGACCGGATGACCAATGCCGCTGGCGCCCTGCGCGAGCAGGTTGTCGAAGACACGCGGCGCGTCGCACGCGACCGGTCGCGGAGCGATTATGACGATGACGACCATGAGGATCTCGTCAACTGGTCGGAAAGCGATCGCGACCGGGATCGGCCGGATCGCGATTGGGACGCTGGCAGCCGCAGCGATTACGATGACGACGGCGATTATGACGACCGCGATGACTATAACAACTGATCAAAGCCCGGCGACGCAGGCATGGTCCGTGCTGTTCTCCTCAAAGGGATCGGGGCCGGTCTGGCCCTGAGCCTGATTGGCTTGCTGGCGCCTGACCCGGCACTGGCCCACTCCCTGCGCGACCAGATCGTGCAGCGCCTGAAAAATGAAGGCTATGACAATATCCGTCAGACCCGCACCTGACTGGGCCGCATACGGCTGGAAGCCGATGGCCGAACGGCCAGCGCGACATCATCATCACCCCCGCCACCGAAGAGATCCCGCGCAATTACACCCGCCGCTGGCCAAATAGCAGCGACCGCGACGACCGTGGCAGCTCTGGTTTTGGCGCGGGCGATGCGGGTGATGCCGAAGATCGGGACGATGATGGTGACAGGGATGACCGGGACGACCGCGATCAGGGTGGCGATGATGACTGATCCCGGCCATGGGCGCAGAGTGCTGTGAAAGTCTCAGTCGGATATGCGGCGCTGGCGCTGGGCGTGATCATGTCTGCCAGCCTGCTGCGACGCAGCCTGCAGCGGATGCGCCGCGCCGAAGAAGGGCTGCGCTTTGCCTCCTCCGCCTTCACCGAATCGAGTGAGGAGCGGTTGGAAAGCTGGTCCCCGACCCCGGCAGAACGCGACGTGGCGAGTTTCAGCATCAAGGACCTGTCGATTGCCGAGATAGCCGCCCTGCGCAACAGCTCGCAAGGCAGGATCAAGGCACAGACCAGCGCGGTCTATCGCAAGGCGGGCGTGGCCAATCGCACGCAATTGCTGAGCTTGTTCATCGAAGAGCTGTTTGATGACACGCTGATGCGCCAGCCCCGCTCAGCGGGTGAGAGCCGCCAAAGCCTCGCGCGCCTCTTCCGCTGCCGCGCGGCCTGCCGCGATGGCTTCATCCGCCCGGTGCAGTTCCAGCACGGATATATGAGACGCATCGGCATTCAGCATCACATCTGCGGGGTCCACAGCCAGCCGTGCCCGGCCAATCGCCTCGGTCATGGTGTCGATGGAGGTGCTCATGACCTGGATCATATCCGGGGCCTGCACCTCTTTTGCGTCCCCGTCTTTTGCGTCCCCGTCGAACCAGCCGCGCAGCGCAGATGGCAGCCTCGCCGTCCAGCTTTGGCCGATCAGATCCCGCAGGCCCCCGCCCTGACTGGGCGTCCAGAGCGGGCGGTTCAGCTTGGCATTCGGGTTCACCCCGATGATCCGTCGCGCCCCAAGCGCCCGCGCGGTCGAAATCGGGATCGGATTGGTCAGCCCCCCATCCAGTAAGAACCGATCCCCATCCCGCTGCGGTGCAAACACCCCCGGAATACTGGCCGAGGCGCGAACCGCATGATCCAGCGACCCGTCGCGCAGCCAGACCTCTCGCCCGGTGGCCATATCCGTGGCGACCACAATGAAGGGTTTCGGTAGGTTTTCGATCCGGTCGGGAAGATCGAGAGAGCGCAAAACCTCTCCAATCGCGGCCCCTTTGAGCACCCCGCCATCGGCCAGCCGCAAATCCATGTAACCGACCATATCCATCTGGCTGAGGTTGCGGGCCCAGTCTTCCAGCGCGTCCAGCCGCCCTCCGGCCCAGGCCGCACCCACGAGGGCCCCCATCGAGCAACCCGCGACCACATCGGGGATGATCCCCATCTCGTCCAGCACGCGCAGCACGCCAATATGGCACCACCCGCGCGCCCCGCCCGATCCCAAAGCCACGCCCAATGTCATGCTGCGATCCTCCGATAGATATGGTCGCACCTTTGTCGCCGGCGACCCAGCGCGCCGATCCTGTCGCCATCTGCGACATGGCTGCTGGTGCTCAGGGTCTGCGCAGCACAGGCGTGCAGGCCCATGCCCGATTTACCAGCCGCACTGCCTGTCCGGTTGCGCAGACTCCAAAATTGGCAGCGCCCCGTCCCGGAAGGCCAATTCACCAAGGGATATCGCATCACATCCACTATGATCCCGTTCTTACCGGGATCAAAGCAGCCTATCAGGATCTTCTCAAGTTCTTTGGCCTATTCCGCCGCGACCTTGCCACCGCCCAGCATCGGCTTGAGGTAACGCCCGGTATGTGAGCGCGGTTCCTCGGCCACCTGTTCCGGCGTGCCCTGAGCCACGATTTCACCGCCACCATCACCGCCTTCGGGGCCGATATCAATGATCCAGTCGGCAGTTTTGATCACGTCGAGATTATGTTCGATCACGATCACCGAATTGCCCTGTTCGACCAGCTCGTGCAGCACATCGAGAAGCTTGCGCACATCTTCGAAATGCAGGCCCGTCGTCGGTTCGTCCAGAATATAGAGCGTCCGCCCCGTCGAGCGTTTGGAGAGCTCCTTCGACAGTTTGACCCGCTGCGCCTCACCGCCCGACAGCGTTGTGGCCTGCTGGCCCACTTTGATATAGCCAAGTCCAACGCGCATCAGCGCATCCATCTTTTCGCGGATGCTCGGCACGGCCTTGAAAAACTCCTGCGCGTCTTCAACCGTCATATCAAGAACGTCGGCGATGCTTTTGCCTTTAAAGGTAATTTCCAATGTCTCGCGATTATAGCGCGCGCCTTTGCAGGTCTCGCAGGTGACATAGACATCAGGCAGGAAATGCATCTCGATCTTGATGACGCCGTCGCCCTGACAGGCCTCACAGCGCCCGCCCTTGACGTTGAAAGAAAAGCGCCCCGGCTTGTAGCCGCGCGCCTTGGCTTCGGGCAGGCCCGAAAACCAATCGCGGATCGGTGTGAAAGCCCCGGTATAGGTGGCCGGGTTCGACCGCGGCGTGCGCCCGATGGGGCGCTGGTCGATATCGATCACCTTGTCGAGATGCTCCAACCCTTTGATCGTCTCGCAGGGCGCAGGTGTCTGACGCGCACCGTTCAATTGCATCGACGCTGTTTTGAACAGCGTTTCGATGGTCAGCGTGGATTTCCCCCCGCCCGACACGCCGGTCACACAGACAAACTTGCCCAGCGGGAAATCGACCGTCACATCCTTGAGGTTGTTGCCGCTGGCCTTCACGACCTTCAGCTTTTTGTTGTTCCCCTTGCGCCGCGTCGCGGGCACGGCGATTTCGCGCGTGCCAGAGAGATATTGCCCTGTGATCGACCCGGTATCTGCCGCGACGGCCTCGGGCGTGCCATGAGATACAACCTGCCCGCCATGCACCCCTGCGCCGGGGCCGATGTCAAAGACGTAATCGGCCTCCCGGATCGCTTCTTCATCATGTTCGACGACAATCACGGTATTGCCCTGATCGCGCAGGTTTTTCAGCGTGCCCAGAAGGCGGTCATTGTCGCGCTGATGCAACCCGATCGACGGCTCATCGAGCACGTAAAGCACCCCGGTCAGGCCCGAGCCGATCTGCGACGCCAAACGTATGCGCTGGCTTTCCCCGCCCGATAACGTGCCCGCATTGCGCGACAGCGTCAGATATTCCAGACCGACATTGTTCAGGAACCCCAACCGCTCGCGGATCTCTTTCAGGATCGCATGGGCAATCTCATTCTTCTGCGCGCTCAGATGGTTCGGGGCATCTTCGATCCAGGCCAGCGCCTGACGGATCGACATTTCGACCACCTGCCCGACATGCAAGCCGCCGATTTTCACGGCCAGCGCTTCGGCCCGCAGGCGATACCCGTCGCAGGTCCCGCAGGAGCGATTGTTCTGATAGCGTTCGAATTCCTCGCGGATCCAGTTCGAATCCGTTTCGCGATAGCGGCGCTCCATATTCGGGATCACGCCTTCAAACACACGCGTCACCTCATAGACGCGCCCACCCTCATCATAGCGAAACTTGATCTCTTCCTCACCCGAGCCATACAGAAACACCTGCTTCACATGGGCGGGCAGATCTTTCCAGCGCGCGGTCTTGTCAAACTCGTAATGTTTGGCAATCGCTTCGATTGTTTGCAGGAAATACGGTGATTTGCCCTTGCGCCAGGGCGCCAGCGCGCCATCGGCAATACGCAGGGTCTGGTCCGGCACCACCAGCCGTTCATCAAAAAAGAGCTCAACTCCAAGCCCGTCACAATCCGGGCAGGCGCCGAAGGGCGCGTTGAAGGAAAACAACCGCGGCTCAATCTCGGGGATGGTGAAGCCCGACACCGGACACGCGAAGTTTTCCGAGAATGTGATCCGCTCCGGCTCGCCGTCGCTGGGGGCGGTTTCCAGAATGGCAATCCCGTCGGCCAGGTCCAAAGCGGTGCGCAGACTGTCGGCCAGCCGCGTTTCCAACCCCTCGCGCACAACGATCCGGTCCACCACAACATCGATATCATGACGGAACTTCTTGTCGAGCGTGGGCGGCTCGTCCAGCTCATAGAACTGGCCGTCAACCTTGACGCGCTGGAACCCCTGCTTGCGCAGTTCAAGAAATTCCTTGCGGTATTCGCCTTTGCGGTCGCGCACGATGGGGGCCAGCAGGTAGGCGCGGGTGCCCTCCTCAAGTGTCATGACGCGGTCGACCATATCCTGCACTTGCTGCGCCTCGATCGGCAGACCGGTCGCGGGGCTATAGGGCGTGCCTGCGCGGGCAAAGAGCAGGCGCAGATAATCATAAATCTCCGTCACCGTGCCCACAGTGGAGCGCGGGTTTTTCGAGGTCGTCTTCTGTTCAATCGAAATCGCCGGGCTCAGACCGCTGATATGGTCCACATCCGGCTTTTCCATCATGTCCAGAAACTGCCGCGCATAGGCCGACAACGATTCCACATAGCGGCGCTGCCCTTCGGCATAGATCGTATCAAAGGCCAGGCTCGATTTCCCCGAGCCTGACAGCCCGGTGATCACCACAAGCTGATCGCGCGGAATATCCACGTCGATATCCTTGAGGTTGTGCTCGCGCGCGCCGCGCACTTCGATCTGTTTCAGCTCTGGCATGAGACCCCCGGTGATGAAGGGTAGTAGATAAACCGTCGCGCGCCGGTTACCACCCCCCGAGCGCGGAACGTAACAAGAACATTATGCGCTTCGGCGCGCCCGCGCCAGCACCAAATGCACGATCAGCCCACCTAAGAACAAAATCGCGGATAAAGTCACCAAACCGGCATAGCCCGCCATGCCAATCGCGCCCAGCATCAGCGGCGTTCCGATGGTATTGCCAAGATTTCCGGCCTGCGACATCACGCCGTTGGCCTGTGCCTGATGCTCGGCGCTGTCGTTGATCTGCGGCACGGCGGCAAAGCTTGCGCCCTGCACCAGCCCCATCGCCCCCGCCAGCGCCAGACAGGCCACCGGATCGCCCGGCGCTACCCACAGCCAGACCGCGCCCAGCGCTGACAGTCCAAAGCCCAGCATCACAACGCCCACAGCCGGCATGACCCGCAACAGCCACACGCCGAGTGTCATCGACACCGCGATAGAGGCCAGCGGCATCGTCCCAATGACAAAGGCGCGCTGACCCGGCTCCAGAAAGGGCGGCAGAACCGTCAGGATCGCCACGAAGCAGGCGGTGTAAAACAGCCATCCCGCCGCGGCCGAGATGCGCGCGGCCGAGCCATAGATCACCAAATGCTGACGCAGCAGCCCCCCAAAATCGGGCAGCGCCTTGCGCGGCACAGCAGACACCGACCGCAAGGCGACCCCCAACCACAGCGCAATGCCCCCCACCAGCACCCCATGCGCAGCAAAGAGCGCTTGAATGCCATAGCCTTCCGCAAAAGGCCGCCCCGCCCAGGCCAGTAGCGCGAAAGAGACAGCAAAAAACGTGCTCCAGAGCGTCAGCGCCGCGCCGCGATGGCGGTTCGATGAAATCTGCGCAATCAGCGTTGGGGCGGCCACCACCACGCCAAGATGC
>JABSSB010000021.1 GCA_013214715.1 Paracoccaceae bacterium
CAGCACAGGGCTGCTTCCCAGTTTGGGCAAGGCGGCGCGCAAACCACCTCCGGTGTCGAGGATATCCGGCGTTTCGCGGTTGTTGTGGACCCGGCCTCTGACTGGCCGCTATTTGCAGAAAAAGCACGCGAGCTGCTGACCGTGCATGAGGTTGACGTGATTTTCGGCAACTGGACCTCTGTCAGCCGCAAATCGGTTCTGCCCGTGATCGAAGAGCTGAACGGCCTGCTGTTCTATCCGGTGCAGTATGAGGGTGAAGAAAGCTCCAAAAACGTGTTCTACACGGGTGCCGCGCCCAACCAGCAGGCCATTCCGGCCACGGATTACTTCCTTGAAGAGCTGGAAGTGGAGAAATTCGCGCTGCTGGGCACCGACTATGTCTACCCCCGCACCACCAACAACATTCTTGAAAGCTACTTGCAGCAGAAGGGTATCGCCGAAGAGGATATCTTCGTGAACTACACCCCTTTCGGCCATTCCGATTGGTCCAAGATCGTGGCTGACGTTGTGGCGCTGGGTGCAGACGGTAAGAAAGTTGGCGTGATCTCGACCATCAATGGTGACGCCAATGTGGGCTTCTACAAGGAATTGGCAGCGGCAGGCGTCTCGGCCGATGACATTCCGGTTGTGGCCTTCTCCGTCGGCGAAGAAGAGCTGTCGGGCCTCGACACCACCAACCTTGTCGGCCATCTGGCGGCGTGGAACTATTTCCAGTCGGCCGATACCGAAGCCAATGAGGCCTGGGTCGAAGCATGGAAGGCCCGCATGGGTGAAGAGCGCGTGACCAATGATCCGATGGAAGCGCATTACATTGGCTTCAACATGTGGGTGAACGCAGCCACCGAAGCTGGCACCACGGATGTCGATGCGGTCCGCACAGCCATGTATGGTCAGGAATTCCCGAACCTGACCGGCGGCACCGCCGTGATGCTGCCGAACCACCACCTGGCCAAGCCGGTGCTGATCGGCGAGATCCAGGAAGATGGCCAGTTCGACATCATCAGCCAGACCGAAGAAGTGCCAGGCGATGCCTGGACCGACTTCCTGCCTGAATCGGCTGTGCTGGTGTCTGATTGGGCCGAGCTGGAATGCGGTATGTTCAACACCGAGACCGAGACCTGCGTGCAGATCAAGTCGAACTACTAATCGGTGAGAAAGATCCGGGCCGGGGGCGCGCTGCGTCCCCGGTCTGCATGAGGCATAAATAGATATGATCAGGCAAATTCGAACGCTTCTTTTGGGCTTGGCTGTCCTGCTGACTCCGCCGGTCATGGCGCAGGACAGTGACGCGCCAATCCAGCAATTGCTGGCCGAGCATCAGGAGATCATCGCCAAAAGCTCGCGCCGCACCATCGGCCCGGCCATTGATGCGCTGGCCGCCAGCGGGTTGCCCCAAGCGCAGCAGGTGCTGGAACGGTGGCAGGCCAAAGAGATGTGGTTCGAAAAAGAAACAGGGCTGTTCGTCTTTGCCGAAGAGGTTGATCGCGACACGCTGCGGATTTTCGATTTTGCTGACGGGTCCGAGATCGGGACCGTTGAAGACAAGGCATTTAAGCAACTCAAACCCAATTCCGGTATTCGCGGAATGATTGGCGCGGCGCTGGTGCAGTTTCAGCTCACCGACCCGGACCCGAATGTCCGCGCCACAGCGCTGGATGCGATCGACCGAGACCCTGAACCGTCGCATCTCGCGGCGCTGCGCGCGTCGATGCAAAGCGATGATGCCCTGCTGGGCGAGCGCAAGGCCCGGACCGAGCGGTTATTGACCATCCGCTTTGGCGACACGGATGAGGAGCGGATCGCGGCGATCCGGGAATTTGAAGGCGATCTGGGCGTCGATCTGCGCGCAACCCTTAACCCGCTGGTTCAGACGCAAACCATTGTGTCGGAGACCGCTTTGGACGATCCGGCGATTGCGCGGCAGCTCATGCCCGGAGATGACGCCCTGTCAAAGGCTGCAGCCTACGATCTGCTGGTGGCCGAAGACCTCGCCCCGCCGCACATCAGCTCGGATGACCAGCGCAACGCTCTGATTGCCAATATCGCGGACGGGCAGGTCGCCGGGATCGAGGTGGCGAGCCTTGATACGCAAGAGGCGCGAGATTTGGCCTATGCGGCTTTGGCTGCACAAGGGGTTGTCGATACCGTTGCGACACAGGATCAGATTGATCAACTGGTCGGGACATTTTTCTACTACGAGCGTTTCACGGGTGCGCCTGTGGCTGTCGCCCTTGCAGCGTCCGAGGTGCTGAAGGGCATCGATAAGGCCGTCGCGGTGAGCGAGGTGATTGATTTGTCGCTCGACGCTCTGTCGCTGGCATCGATTTATTTTCTGGCGGCGATTGGTCTTGCCATCACCTTTGGCGTGATGGGGGTGATCAATATGGCCCATGGCGAATTCATCATGATGGGCGCCTATACCGGGTTCGTAGTGCAGCAGATTATCCCGGATTATACACTGTCGATCATCGTGGCCCTGCCTCTGGCGTTTGTCGTGACCTTTGGGGCCGGTGTCGCGATGGAAAGGTTGGTGATCCGCTGGCTTTATCATCGCCCTTTGGAAACCCTGCTGGCAACCTTTGGCATTTCGATTGCGCTGCAGCAGATTGCCAAGAACATCTTTGGCACGCAGGCACGGCCTCTGACATCTCCGGCATGGCTCGACGGATCGCTGGTATTCAATGACGTGATTTCGATCAGCTATATCCGCATCGCAATTTTCGTCATGGCGCTTCTGTTTCTGGCGCTGTTTCTCTTTGTGATGAACCGCACCCGGCTGGGGCTTGAGGTGCGCGCCGTGACACAGAACCCGCGCATGGCCGCGTCGATGGGCATCAATCCCGAACGCATCAACATGCTGACCTTTGGCTTTGGCTCTGGCATTGCCGGGATCGCCGGGGTTGCCATCGGGCTTTACGCAAAGGTCACCTCCGAGATGGGGGCTGATTACATCGTGCAAAGCTTCATGACCGTCGTGGTCGGCGGCGTGGGCAATATCTGGGGCACGCTTTTGGGGGCCACGCTTGTTGGAACGCTGCAAAAGGGGATCGAATGGTTCAACCCGTCCAACACGTTGGCGGCGCAGACCTACATGATCCTCTTCATCATCCTCTTCATTCAGTTCCGACCGCGCGGGATCATCGCGCTCAAAGGTCGGGCGGCGGAGGCATGAGATGAGCGATGCATCCCTGACACTTGGCCCTGCGCGACGCCCCTTTGTTGCGCGGCACCCGTCGGTTCTGATCTTCCTGATCTGTTTAGGCCTTTTCACCGTGGCGATAACCTTGCTGAGCGAAGGGTTCGGCACCGGCGTCGTGTCGACCAGCTTTGTCAAAACGTTGGGCAAGACCCTGTGCCTGTGTCTCGTCGCCTTGGCGATGGACCTGGTCTGGGGCTATTGCGGCATCCTTTCGCTGGGCCACATGGCGTTTTTTGGGCTGGGCGGCTACGCGATTGGCATGTGGCTTATGTATGCGCGTACCGAGTTGATCGTGATCGACAGCCTTGCCGCGTCCGACCTGCCGCCGACGGCGCAGGAAATCTCGGATGGCATCGCCACACAGATTTTCGGAGTTGTGGGCTCCTCCGAATTGCCGGGCGTCTGGATGTTTGCGCATTCGCTGCCATTGCAACTGTCTTTCGTTGTGCTTGTGCCGGGGCTTTTGGCGTTGGTCTTTGGCTGGCTGGCCTTCCGCAGCCGGGTGACAGGCGTGTACCTGTCGATCCTGACGCAGGCGATGACGCTGGCGCTGTCGCTGTATCTGTTCCAGAACGACAGCGGCCTGCGCGGCAATAACGGCTTGTCGGGCCTTCAGAACCTGCCCGGACTGGATGGCATGTCGCAGGATATCGTGTCGCTATGGTTCTTCTGGGCTTCGGCGCTGGCGCTGGGCTCGGGCTATATCTTGTGTGCCTGGATCGTATCGGGGAAATTTGGCTCGGTCCTGCGTGCGATCCGCGATGACGAAACGCGAGTGCGGTTTCTGGGCTATCCGGTGGAAGCGTTCAAGCTGTTTGTCTTTACCCTGACGGCTGTGATCGCGGGCATAGCCGGGGCGCTCTACTACCCGCAAGCGGGGATCATCAACCCTGCGGAGATTGCGCCGATTGCATCGATCTATCTGGCGGTCTGGGTGGCCATAGGTGGGCGCGGGCGGCTTTATGGCGCGGTTGTTGGGGCGGCGTTTGTCTCGCTTTTATCGACATGGTTCACCGGCGGGCAGGCCCCCGATGTGAACCTTGGATTTTACACGATCAAATGGGTGGATTGGTGGACCGTTCTGCTGGGCCTGTCTTTTGTGGCGGTCACGCTTTTTGCCCCTAAAGGCATCGGCGGTCTGTTTGATCTGATCGCGGACCGCCGCAGCCCCGACCGTCACGGCGCCGATCTTGGCCCCGATGCCGGATCGCTGCGCGAGACGGAGGCCGACACATGACCACATTACTCGAAGTTTCGGGCGTCTCGGTCTCGTTTGATGGGTTCAAGGCCATCAACAATCTGGCCTTTCAGGTTGATGAGGTCGAATTGCGGGCCGTGATCGGCCCCAATGGCGCAGGCAAGACAACTTTCATGGACATTATCACTGGTAAGACGCGCCCGGATGAGGGGCGGGTGCTTTACGGTGAAAAAAGCGTGTCGCTGCTGAAAATGTCCGAAAGCCGCATCGCGCGGGCCGGGGTGGGGCGCAAGTTTCAACGTCCGACTGTGTTCGAAGATCAAACCGTGCAGGACAATTTGCTGCTGGCTCTCAAAAAGGCGCGTGGGCCGCTGTCTGTGCTGTTCTTCCGCGCCTCCAAGACCGACCGCGATCGCGTGCAAGAGTTGGCGGAGGAGGTGGGGCTGGCCTCTGCGCAGCACCGCAAAGCCGGAGAACTAAGCCACGGGCAGAAGCAGTGGCTCGAAATCGGGATGCTGCTGGCACAGGAACCGCGCCTGCTGCTGATCGATGAACCGGCCGCCGGCATGACCCCGTCGGAACGCGAACACACGACAGACCTGATCCGCAACCTTGCCAAAACGCGCGCGGTGGTCGTGGTGGAACATGATATGGAGTTTGTCCGTCGCCTCGATTGCAAGGTCACGGTGCTGCATGAAGGCTCGGTCCTGGCCGAAGGCTCCATCGATCATGTCACCAAGAATGAAGAAGTGATCGAGGTGTATCTTGGCAGATGATCTGCTGACAATCGAAGGGCTCGACCTGCATTATGGCGGCAGCCAGATCCTGAACGGGGTGGATTTCAGCGCCCGGGTCGGAGAGGTCACCTGCCTGATGGGCACCAATGGCGTTGGCAAGACCAGCTTGCTCAAGGCGCTGTCGGGCACGCATGGGCGCAGCGCGGGGCGCTATGTACTGGACGGGGCCGAGATCGGGCAAGAGCCTGCCCATGCGCTGGCGCAGCGCGGCGTGGCCTATGTTCCGCAGGGGCGCGATATCTTTCCGCTGATGACCGTGCAGGAAAATCTGGAAACCGGCTTTGCCTGTCTGCCAAAGCGTGACCGTTTCGTGCCGGATCAGATTTTTGAGCTGTTTCCCATTCTCAAAGAATTCCTGCATCGCCGCGGCGGCGACCTGTCGGGCGGACAGCAGCAGCAATTGGCCATTGCCCGCGCGCTGATCGCCAAACCCAAGCTGCTGTTGCTGGATGAGCCGACCGAAGGCATCCAGCCCAATATCATCCAGCAGATCGGGCGGGTGATCGACCTGCTGCGGTCTGAGGCCAATATGGCAATTGTGCTGGTCGAGCAGTATTTCGATTTCGCCTATGATCTGGGCGATCGGTTCTTTGTGTTGGAACGCGGAGCCGTCACGCTGACCGGGGACCGCGAAAAGATTGAACGGGATGACTTGCTGAAGGCGGTATCGGTTTAGGGCAACAACGCCTCTGTCGCCGCGCGCTGTCCTTCCATGTAAGCGCCGTTGACCGACGCCTGTTGGCCCCGGCTCATCGCTTCACCTGCGAACAGCACGTGGTCGGCATGGGGTTGGCACAGCGCCTCGCGATAAGCTGATCCGCCGGGCATCGCCCCCGAATAAGATCCGCGCACAAAAGGCTCGTGCCGCCAGCGTGGCACATAACCTTTGATGAAATGCTTGCGCAGGTCCGATCCGAACTGATCCACGAGTGTGTCCAGGGCAAAGCCGATGGCCTCCTCCGGCGGGGCGTCTTGCAGGTCGCGTGAGAAACTGCCTCCGGTTTCAAGGTTGCACAACCCCGTGCCACCGGCATTGCACAGAAATCCGCCGCCTTGCGGGATACCATTCTTTTCCGCATCGATGCGATAGGTCAGCCAGCTATCGGCCTCAAGCGGAATGGCCTCGGGCGCGAACATCAGAGCGGTATGATGATAATCGCCCATAGTGATGTGATCCAAAGCCCGCCGCCTTTCGGTGTCCAAAGGCGGATCAAAGCGGATAACGTCGGCAGACAGAACACCGACCGAGACCGTCACGATCACTTTGCGCGCGGTCAGCGGGCCCTCGGACGTCGTCACGCTTACATGGCCTGGATGGGCGATGATTTCGGTCACGGGCACATTGCACCGGATCGGCAGATCACGCGCCAGATTTGAGATGATGGTCCCGAACCCTTCACGGCAAAACCAATCTTCGCCTTCGGCCCAACTGGCCAAATCACGTAGAGAGATCTGGTCCAGATCACGCGCCATTGACAGGCCTGTCATCATCTTGATGGTCTGAGCCCAGGGACCGTGGGCCTCAAAAAACTCCGCCAAGGCGAAATCAACGTTTGCATTGGACGTCGATGTCAGCTTTTCGATCCCCCGTTCAAACACTTCTTCGACCGGGTCCCAAAGGTCATCGTCATCCTCAAGTCCAATGGTTATGGCTGTTTCCGGCGTTTTGTAGATGTCCAGTCCCATCTCTTGGCCAATCGTCTTGAGCTTGTTGATATGCCCGCTGTGCAGCCAATGCGCGCCCAAGTCGAAGGGCACGCCAAAGATATCGCGATCTGTCCGCGCCCGCCCGCCGATATGGGGGCTGGCTTCGAGACAGAGTATCTTTTGCCCGGCCTCTCGCAGCGCGCGCGCGGCCGAAATGCCCGCAGCACCTGCGCCAATGATGATCGTATCGTAGTCGGTGACCGGAGTCGTCATGTTGTCATCCTGAAAATCTGAGGCTTTAGGCAAGAACTTGGGTGATCACATCCTGGGCTGTTTCACGCCCGCTGAAAAACGCACCTGAACATAGGGCGTTAAAGGGCGTCGCCATAGCTTCTCCGGCAAAGAACAGCCGGTCATCGACCGAGCGGGCCAGATCGGCGCGGGCGGCGTGGCGTCCGGGCCGCGCCGCGCCATAGCCGCCCAGAACCAGCGGGTTGGTGGCCCAGTCCGTCAATCGCCCCGACACAAACTGATCGCGGGCGCGCGACCCTGCCAGCTTGACCACCTCGCCAAGGGCGAAGTCGATGGCGGCGGCCTCTCCGGCGCGGGACAGCTCCCAGCCGAAGGCACCGCCGACAAAGCCGACGAGATAGGGGTGATCGAAAGGCCAGGTCAGGAAATAGGCGGCCTCGGCCGGCATGGTGTTGGGCACATAGTAGTCAGCCCATGCGTTGGGGCTGAAGCCCAGTCGGTCGCCGCGAAACTGCAAGGCAATCTTGCTCAGCAATCCCATCGGCACGTCATGGATGGCCTGTTCTTTCCAGTCCGGCAGGCCGGAGGCAAAGCGGATGGTCCCGGCGTTCAAAACGCCGGTCGAGACGGTGCAGATACACGCTTTGGCGGTCACGGTGCCATGTGGCGTCTCTACACGCACGCCATGGCGATCCCAAGTGATCGCACTGGCCGGCGTGTTCAACGAGACCGGAATATCCGCCCCAAACCGCGCCACCAGAGCGCCCAGCCCCTCTGGCACCATGAAATCCTGCACGCTGTCGGCCGAATTCCAATAATCTGCTGTCGACAGATCGGTGAAATCCACGCCCCAATCCATCGGCCCGATCCAGGTTTGTGGCAGGCCGATCCCATCCATGCCCTCCGGCATCACAGAGCTTGCAGCAACGTCCAGACCGGCCTCTCCGGCCTGTGACAAGGCCGACAGAACGGCGCCCCAGCCGCGATCATTGGCCCGGCGGTCCGATGCGGTGGCACGACGATCCCCGACGAAATGGGCGCTTGAGGCATTGGTGTGGTCGAGCAGGTCAAACCCATACTGGCTGGCAATCCCGACCCAAGGGTTTACATCTCCATGATTGATCCAGGAACAGCCATGATCGAAGGGCACGCCAAAGCTGGCCGTTTCGGTATAGGCGCGACCTCCGATCCTTGGCGCGGCTTCAATCACGCGCACCGAATGCCCGGCATCCAGCAAAACCCGCGCTGCTGACAGTCCGGCGATGCCCGCACCTATAATCACCGCGTCCACATCGCCATCGGGGGAGGAGGCCAAAACCGGTGCGGCCATCCCAGCGCCGACGAGACCAAGCGCTGCCCGTCGTGAAAAACATTTATTGGAAGATTTGCCACGCATGCCGAACAGCCCCTTTTTGTGACCTCAACCACAGCTTAGCGCGGCAATGCGTTCGGACCATGC
The DNA here is from genome assembly GCA_013214715.1 of Paracoccaceae bacterium. Taxonomy (GTDB): domain Bacteria; phylum Pseudomonadota; class Alphaproteobacteria; order Rhodobacterales; family Rhodobacteraceae; genus JABSSB01. The sequence goes on from JABSSB010000021.1 coordinate 8,553, forward strand.
TCAATCTGCGTCGAGCGGGCGTTGCAGACTATCTTCTGCTCAATCAGTCGGCAGGCAGGGACAGGCAATGCTCTCGCAGCCAGGCCATGAAGCCGCGCGGATTGTTTTTCCACTCCTGCCACTGATCTTTGGTGATGGGCTCTCCAACCACCGGCCGCTGCGGTTTGTTGAGCGCATGTCGCACTTCGTGCAGCAAAAGACCCTGACGCAAGGTAGGCGAAAGGTTAGCGGCGATCTGATAAGCACGGCTGTTCTGGCCGGGAAAGCGCAAGGGCAGCACTGTCGCGCCCGAACGGAAGATCATCTTTGCGGTAAAGGCGTTCCATTCCCTCTCGATCACCGGACCAAAGGCCCGATCAGCCGAGGCGACGACGCCGGATGGGAACAGCGCCACCGCGCCGCCGCCGGCCAGATGCGTCATGGCGAGGCGTCGCATCTCAAGGTTCTTCTGGCGCGCTTCGGGATCATGGGCGAAGGGCACGGGGATCATGAAGGGATCAATCTCTCCCACACCGGTCAGAAGGGACCGGGTGAGGATCTTGTAGTCGGTACGGGCACGCCCGATCAGTTCGCCCAGAACCATGCCATCCACCAGCCCATGCGGGTGATTGGCCGTGATAATCAGCGGGCCGGTCTTGGGGATGCGGGCAATCTCGTCCTCGGGGGTGGTCAGGGTGATGCCCATCACGTCCAAAGCCTGCGCCCAGAAGGCCTGTCCATCCGGGACGCCCATCGCCTCAAACTTGCGGATCAGGCGCAGCAGCTTGAGCTTGCCGGTCGCCAGTTCCATCGCCTGAATGATTTTTTGCTGCAACGGGTTGGTGAAGGTCGTGGCATAAGACAGCCGGCGCCGGTCATAGGCCTCGTCCCCGAGGTGGGACCCATCCCCTTGTTGGCCCAGTTTCAAGCGCGTGTCATGCACAGAGGCGCTGCGGGTCGTCGTCTTCATGCGCGCGCTCCTACGATAGCTCTGGCTTCAGTAACATATTCCACAGGCACGTCGATACCATGAGATGACGCGCGGGCAAGGCTGGCGGCGCGGCGGGCACCGGGCAGGCGGGTGCCCTCCATTGCGTCGATGGCTGTCAGAAGGCGGTCGATCCGATGGGCAAATCCGACCGGGTCCGCGGGGCGGAACGCCATCAGAAATTGCCCCGCGCCGCTTGGCGGGCCGTCTGCAGAGAAGAAGGATCCAACTTCGGGGCTAGAATTGGCGCCGGTCATGGCGGAGGCGAAAATTTCAACGATCAATGCGAGCGCCGCGCCTTTGGCCTCTCCGATCGGGAGCATCGATCCGGCAAGTGCCGCATCTGGGTTCGTGGTTGGCTGACCATCGGCATCCAGCGCCCAGCCGTCCGGGATTGTCTGGCCTGTTTTCTTGGCGTGCATGACCTTGCCCCGCGCCACGCGGGACAGAGACAGATCAATCACCAACGGATCGCCGCCGGGACGCGGGGCTGCGAAGGCGATGGGATTGGTGCCAAAGAAGGGCTGTTTGGCACCCCAGGGGGCCATCGCCGACGGTGTGTTGGCCATCATCATGCCAACGAGCCCTTGATCTGCCACTCTGGCCATCGGCACCGACAACGCCCCGCAATGGTGTGAGTTGTGGATGGCGGCGGTGGCACAGCCGATCTTCTGCGCCGCTTCGGCCAAAGCCGGGATCGCCAGATCAAGCGCGGGATAGGCAAAGCCGTTGCCCGCATCAATCACAAGCGCCGCATCGCCTGCATTCGTCAGGCTTGGCAGCGCTTGCCCATCAACCTTGCCTGATCGCACTTGAGCCGCATAATCGGACAGCCGCGAAAAGCCGTGGCCCACCTGTCCTTCGGCCTCAGCTGCCACAAGCGCCCGCGCGACCGAGAGGGCCGTATCGTCCCGCGTTCCCGCCGCGATCAGCGCATCGGCAATCAGCGTTTCAGCGTCTTCTAATGTGAGTGTCTGTGTCGTCATATCGTCTTGGGGTCCGGGCCAGCGTCAAAATGCGCTGACCCGAATATCAGATCAGGCGCTGCGATACAGCTTTGTCATCGAGAATTCGCGATGGCCCAAAGCCTCGGCCGCCGTGTGACGCCCATTGGCTGTGCGGCGGATCATGTCGATCAACTCATCGCCGGCCTCATCGATCGTCATGTCGCGGCGCAGAATGCCCGAGACATCCACATCCACATGCTCGCCCATCGTGCGTACGGTGCGCGGGTTGGCGGTGATCTTGATAACTGGGACAATCGGGTTGCCGACCACGTTGCCTTGACCGGTGGGGAAGGTGTGGATCACCGCGCCGCCTGCGGCCATCAGCGTCACACATTCCGCCGCCGCGGAAGAGCTGTCCATGAAGTAAAGCCCATCGCCGGATGCAGGCTGCTCAGCCGGTTCAAGAATGTCGATATATCGCGAGGTCCGGCCTATCTTTTCGAGATTGCCCAGAGCCTTTTCCTCGATCGTGGTCAGACCGCCCAGGATATTGCCTTTGGTCGGCTGGCTGTCAGACAGGTCATCGGTCTGATGCGCAAAGATCACGTCATCCTGATAGGCTTTCCACATCTCGTACCAGCGCTCGCCCACCTCTTCATTGATGGCGCGCTTCTGGCAGATATGTTCGGCCCCCGTAATCTCGGACGTTTCGCCGAAAAAGCCTGTGATGCCTTCGGGCAGCAGCTTGTCATACATATTGCCCACGGTCGGGCAGGAGCCGAGGCCGGTCGTTGTGTCACTCTCGCCGCATTTCGTCGACACCCACAATTCCGAGACCGAGCATTCTTCGCGCTGGTATTCGGTTGCCATATGAACAAATTCCTTGGCCTTCCAGCTGGCGCGGCGGATAGTTTCGAAATCACCGTTTTGTTCAATCGAAAACCCTTCGACCGGTTTGCCGGTGGCGGCGATGCCGTCCACGATGCGCTGGGTCCAGTCGGGTTCGATCCCAATGACCACCACCGCGGCCACGTTTGGGTTGGCGCCAGTGCCAATCATCGTGCGGAAATGCAACTCAAGGTCTTCGCCAAATTGCAGACGGCCATAGGCATGGGGCAGGGCCATTGTGCCTTTAACATTGTTGGCAACAGCCTCGCAGGCGGCGTTGGAGATATCGTCCACCGGCAAGATGATCACATGGTTACGCACGCCCACCCGGCCATTTTCGCGCCGGTAGCCGTGGAAGGTGATGTTGGAATATTTCGAGCTCATTCGCCTGTCTCCTTACCAGCGTTTGGTTTTGCAATTATGGGTGTGGACATGCGCGCCCTTGGGGATATCAGCGATGATCTTGCCAATGTCCTCGCCATATTTGATCGCGGTATCGCCTTCCTTGAGGTCTTTCAGCGCGATTTTGTGTCCGATCGGCACATCAGCTTCGGCCAGGAGGGTGAAAGTGGAATTGTCATGGGTCACGCAGCAGAACATCTCAGTGCCTGCGGTGAGCCCTTCGACGACAACCACGCCGACATTGTCGTCATGGTCATGCACCAGAAGATGCGGGATGTTGGACATTTGTGTCTCCGTCTTGGGTTCGGGTCGTGTTTCGGTGCCGGTCAGCTTTTGGGACGCATCACAAGCACATGGCAATTGGCATGGCGCACAACCCGAGAAGAGGTCGTGCCCAGCAGATAGTCGGAAAATCCGGGTTTGTGAGAGCCGATCACAATGCAATCGGCATCCATTTCCTTGGCATAATCCAGAATGGTCCGCGCGGCATGGCCCACGCGCATCACGGCCGTCACATCAGATTGACCTTGGGCGCGTTCGGTCAGTTTGGCTTCGGCATCCTGATACGCCGCGCGGACGACATTTTCATCCAGATAGGCGCTGACCGCGCCTTCGGGCTGCGGATAGACATGTAGCGCGGTGATCGCGCCGCCGTCGTTCAACAAGGCGCGCGCGGCCTCCAACGCTTGCGCTGCGATGCCATGATCCAGGGCCATCGGAATCAGGATTTTCTGATACATCTCATATCTCCTTTGCGCAGGGCGTCACGGTGACAGAATGATTTTGGGGGCCGGGCAGCGCCCGCTGCGAATGTCTTCAAAGGCGCGGGCACCGTCGGACAATGGACGGTGCTCCATCCAGTCCAGTGAGCCCAGCCGCCCGTCAAAAATCGCCGACGCCGTATCGCGGAAGTCCTGCGCCGTATAGGTGTAGGTGCCGGTGAATGTAATCTCTTGCAGCGTCAGCCGCCTGATATCGAGCCCGCCAGAGGCCGACCCCAAGCCGATATGCATGATCACCCCGCCGGGCTGCGCCACGGCGGAAGCGCTGGCGCGCGTGGCTTCGATTCCGACGCCGTCGATGATCAGCGGAAATTGGGATTGGTCCGACAGGCCATCCGCCCGGATGACCTGCAGATCCATAGCATCGCGCAGCGTCGCGGCGCGGGTTGGGTTCGGCTCAACCAGTGTGACCTTGCCAATGCCCTGAGCCCGCGCGCACAGCGCTGCACCCACCCCAATCGCGCCGCCGCCATAGACCAGCACGCGATCCGGAGTGTAGCCCAGCGTCTGAAGCCCCAGCCGCACAGCGTGCCAGCCGCATCCAATCGGTTCGGCCAGCGCTGCTTTGGAAAGGGGAACACCGTCTGGCACGGCCACAAGATTGCCCGCGGGCATGGTCAGGAATTCGGCAAAAGCCCCTTCGCGGGGCGGCATGGAGATGATCTGGCGATGCGGGCACAGGTTGTCGCGCCCTGCAAGGCAGGCCGGGCACTCGCCGCATGCGACCAGCGGGTTGACCGTGACACTCTCCCCGTCTCGCGCGCCACCCACGATCGTCCCGGCAGCTTCGTGGCCCAGGATCAGGGGGGCAGGGCGGCGGTCATCATGGCCCAGATAGGCATGCATGTCTGATCCGCATATGCCGACGCTGTCGATGCGGATCAACTCCTCACCCGCGCCCGCGACGGGCATATCCACCTCTTGCATCTCAAGCTGCTCGGGACCGGTATAGACAAGCGCCTTCATTTCGCCGTGAACCCCCCATCCACCATAAGGACCTGACCCGTGACATAATCTGACGCTGGAGAGCACAGGAAAAGCACCGGGCCGTCAATATCTTCGGGCTCACCATTGCGCCCGATACAGGTCTGCGCGGCGTTGCGGGCGGCGCGGTTGGGGTCCGCAAAGACGGGCGCGGTCAGCTCGGTGCGGAAAAAGCCTGGGCCGATGGCATTCGCCGTGATGCCATCGCCAGACCACGCTTCGGCCATGGCGCGGGTCATCTGCGCCACGCCGCCTTTGGACGCGCCATAGGCAATGCCGCCGGGAAAGGCGCGGTGGCTTTGCAAGGAGGCGAAGTTCACGATCCGGCCCCAGCCTTTGGCCTTCATGGCAGGGACAAGATGCTGCGACAGGAAAAAGGGCACCGTCAGGTTTAGTGTCAGCGTAATGTCCCACCCGTCTTGTGTTACGTCATCGGCCGGTTCTCGTGTGTTGATGCCGGCGGCATGGATCACGATATCGGGTGGGCCAAACGGCTTTGCGACCTCGGTTGCAAGGTCGCCTATGGAATCGCGGTCTGCCAGATCGCAGGGGATGGCCTGTGTCTCGCCCGGCGCCTCTGCCCGCCAATCGGCCAAAGCATCGGCCCGGCGCGCCACGCCCACAACGGCCACGCCCGCCATTGACAGCACGGTCGCAGCCCGACGGCCCAGACCGCCAGACGCGCCGGTTACGCAAGCCACGCGACCGGTCAGATCGTGCAGCGCGGATATGCGACTGCCATCAGCCATTGGCCGTCAGGTCGAATTCTTCATCCGGGAAATACTTGGCCAGCCGGATATCAGCAGACCGGGCATGCCCTTCCATCCCTTCCAGCCGCGCGATGCGGGCGGTGGCTTCGGCAACAGCTTTTGACCCTTCGCGGGTGGCACGCTGCCATGTGACGATCTTCATATATTTATGCACGCTGAGCCCACCGGTGTAGGACGCCGCGCCAGAGGTCGGCAGCACATGATTGGTGCCTGCGGCCTTGTCGCCGTAAGACACAGTGGTTTCCTCACCCAAGAAGAGTGAGCCATAGCAAGACAGGCGCGACAGCCACCAGTCCAGATCCTCGGCCTGCACGGTCAGATGTTCGGGTGCGTAGTCATCGGATGTGGCCGCCATTTCTTCGCGATTGGCACAGAGGATCACCTCGGCATAGTCACGCCAAGCGGCGGCGGCGTTTTCGCGGTTCAGTTCGGGGAGATCATCAATCAGATGCGGCACGCGATCCAGCACCTGTTCCGCCAGCGCGCGGTCATCCGTCACCAGCCAGACGGGCGAATTATAGCCATGCTCGGCCTGACTGACCAAATCGGTGGCGACAATCTCGGCGTCTGCGGTGCCATCGGCAAGGATCAGGCTATCGGTCGGGCCAGCGATCATGTCGATGCCGACGCGGCCATAGAGCATCCGCTTGGCTTCGGCCACAAACTGGTTGCCGGGCCCGACGATGATATTGGCCTTGGGCAGGCCAAAAAGACCAAAGGCCATTGAGGCCACCCCCTGCACGCCACCAATGGCCATGATCTGATCCGCGCCGCAGATTTTCGCGGCGTAGACAATAGCAGGGGCCACGCCAACGCCGGGACGGGGAGGGGAGGCGACAGCGATATTCTTGCATCCCGCGACCTTAGCCGTTGTGACTGTCATCACTGCGCTGGCGATGTGGACATAGCGACCTGCTGGCACATAGCAGCCCGCTGCATTGACGGGGATCGCCTTTTGTCCGGCAATCATACCTGGCCCGATTTCATATTCGAAATCTGCCACCGTCCCTTTTTGCGCTTCAGCAAAGCGGCGCACATTGTCATGGGCAAACCGGATGTCCTGTTTCAGCTTGTCCGGCACCAATGCGCAGGCGGCCTGGATCTCTTCTTCGGTGAGGATCACATTGCCGTCGTATTGGTCGAACTTGGCGGCGTATTCCAACGCCTTGGCATCGCCGCCTGCCTCGATATCATCGAGGATGCCGCGCACGATCTCGCGTGTTTCCGATGCGTCTGAGCGGGAAGTCAACGTCGCTTTCTTTAGATACTCTCTGGGCATCTTTTGTGTCCTTATTTGTAGATATCAGGCAGCAGCGTGGTCGAAATCGCCGGGATATAGGCAATCATCAGCGCCACGATCAGCATGAAGAAGACGAAAGGAATGGCGCGCCACGCGATCTTGAGGATCGACTCCCCCGTGATCCCGGACACCACGAACAGGTTCAGCCCCAAGGGCGGCGTGATGAAGCCCACACCAAGGGCCGTGATCATCATGATGCAGAACTGAATTTCGTTCATTCCGATATTATCGGCCAGCGGCTTCAGGATCGGCGCAAGGATCACGATGTTGGGCGTGGTTTCCATCACACACCCGGCCGCGATCAGAATGCCGATCATCAGCAGGATCAGCATCAGCGGATCATCTGTCAGCGAGGTCACGGAATTCACGAACCCCTGCGGCACGCCCATGATGGCCAGCGCCTCGGCCAGCGGGGCGGAAAAGGCGATGATGGGCAGGATCACCCCGTTTACCTTAGCCGAACTCAATAGCATCGCCGGAAAGTCCGAGAGTCTCAGGGTCTTCAGAATAAAACCCATGATGATCGTGACAACCACAGCCGTTGCGCCCGCCTCTGTTGGGGTCAGACGGCCCGAGAAGATGCCATAGAAGATGATGCCCGGCACGATGAAGGCATACCAGCCCGATTTCAGCGCGCGCCACAGGTTCCCGGCCCAGTCGCCAAAGGGCATGTTTCCACCGCCCTCGTAACCATAGATCCGGTTGACCACGATATTGGTGATCAGGATCGACACGAGGATCAGCAGACCGGGGATAAGAGCGGCGAGGAACAGGGTCGAGGCGGAAATACCCAGCACCAGACCAATGATGATATAGGCAATAGAGGGCGGGATCAGGATGCCCGTGCAAGCCCCTGCCGCCACCAGCGCACAGGCATAGGGACGGGGGTACCCGCTTTCGACCAGGCGGCTGATCGTCATCCGGCCCACAGCTGCAGCCCCCGCCGCGTCCGAGCCGGAGATCGCCGCAAACATGCCGCAGACCAGCACCGTGGCGGAGCCAAAGCCGCCCTTGGCAAAACAGGTGAGCGCTTCGGCCACGTCGAGGAATTTGCGACTAAGCCCGGTGCGCACCAGCACATCGCCTGTCAGAATGAAGAGTGGCACGGCTGTGAGCGCAAAGGCATCGATGCCCGTGAATAGGCTTTCGCCGACAGCGCTCAGCGGCAGGTCGCCGGACATGACCAGCATGGTGATGGCTGCTGCGCCAATAGCGGCCCAAACCGGCACGGCCAAAGCGATCAGACCGACGAACATGATCACCGGCAGGTAGAAATCCCAGCCAAGCTCAACGGTTTGATTGAGTTGTTGCCAAAGCATTGCGCGCCCCCTCAGTCAAAAAGCTTGTCGCCTTCAAAAACGGGCGTGCCGTCGCGAAGACTGCGCATATCGCGCGCGAGAGATTGCAGAAGACGCCAGACCATCAGGGTAAAACCTGCTGGAACCGCCATGAGGAACCAGACCATCGAAATCCGAAGCCCGTGGCTGACCGATCCGAACTTGGCCGAGACATGGACCGTCTCGTACGACCAGTAGAGAGCGATCACGGCCACGATCAGCATCACCACATCGCCAAAGATGTAGAAGATCGCCTTCAGCCGTGGCCCAAGATAATGCATCACCACATCAATTCGGATATGGGCGCGCTCTTTCACCGCTGCGGCGGCCCCGATCCACGCCAAATATATAAAGGAATAGCGCACGATCTCTTCGCCCCAGATCGAGGAATAGGCAAAGATCTCACGCCGCAGCACCTCGACAGCCATCGTGACAACCAGCATCACGTAAAAGATCAGAAGCAGCCATTTTTCGGCATTTTTGTCGATCTGTCGGAGAATATCCATGGATCGCTCCCGCGGTTCAGTCATAGCTTACCCGCCCCGCGGCGACGCGGGTAAGGGTCTTGAGTAAAGGAAAAGCGGGCGCCGCCTGGGCGCCCGCGAAAGAGCATCAGGCGTCGTGCACGTAGTATTTGCTCTGCGTGCCCGCGGCCTCTTCCAGCTTGGCAAAATTATCCATGGAACCAGCCAGTTCGATCTTGAACTCGTCCCATTCGGGACGCTGATAGCCACCAGCTTCCTGCCATTCGCCCAGTTGATCGGCGCTGAGGCTGTGGAACTGAACGCCCGATTTCACCAGTTCAGACATCGCATGGGCGCGGGCCGACGGCACTTTGGACAGGTTCTGATGCCCGGTCATTTCCGAGCCCCACATCACCCCGTCCTGCACGTCGCCAGGCAGGGAGTTGAACCATTCTAGGTTACAGGAATAGACCTGGCTGTCCGGCACCGCCTGGGTAAAGGTCACATGGCTAAGAATATCTTTGAAGCCAAAGACATAAAGCGCGCCCACGGAGGGGTCGAGCGCATCTGCCACGCCCTGTTTGATCGCTGACGGTGTTTCGCCCCAGGCCACCGGGGTCGGGTTAGCGCCGACCATGCGGTAATATTGCTGCAGCATCTTGGAGCCCGGCACGCGGAACTTAACGCCGGACATGTCGCCGGGCGTCATCACGGCATCGCCACCCTGACGCACAGCCACAACGCGCGGGTCGATATTGACGTAGAACAGCGCCTTGAAACCCGCCGCTTCGACCTTGGGATGCACTTCGGCATTCCAGAAATCCGAGGTCACCAGATTGGTGAAACGCTGGTTCGACCCGCAGAGATAGGGCATGTTGATCAGGTCAACGGTCGATGCAAAGGGCGCGAAGTTTGACAGCGAGTGCTGTGCGGCTTGAATGGTGCCGCCTTGCACCTTCTGCACCAAACCACCGCCAGCTCCAAGCTGACCACCGGGGGCCAATTTGACGTAAATCTTGCCATTGGTCGCGTTCTGAATGTTTTCTTTCAGGTCCAGCTGCATGATCGGGTAGCTACGCGACGCGCCCAGCACATAGGCCGTGGCCACCGTCATGATATGGTCTGCGGCCTTTTCACGGTCACCTTCCTCCTTCGCGGTCTGGGCAGCGGCCTCAGACGACCACAGCGTTCCAGCCGCCCCGGCCACCAAAGCGGCCGTAAAGCTGCCGGTGCCTGCGAGTTTCAGAAAATTCCGGCGCTCGGCTGAGGCGAGCTCCTTGCGGTCCTTGTCCATCCTATTTCCTCCCTTGGACAGATAGTCTTATGTTTAGTCTTGTTTTTTTATGTCTTGTGCTGCGGATTCACGTTGCAGAATGGCCACGACAAAAGAGATGGCCGCGCTGAAAAGCAGCAGCATTTCTCCGATATCTCCCAAGAAGGGGGTGCTCCCAAAAGAGCCGAGGCCAACATTCGTGGCGAACACCAAAAACAGCATGATCGATAGAACCAGAAACATCTCCCCTCCCCTGGAAGGCCTCTGCGATTCGCTATGAATGTAAGCGCTTACATTTTTTCGTGCAAGCGCTTACATTGTCTTGCGGGATGGCATCGGATCATGAAACAATGATCATCTAACGGCATGGGGCGGGCAAAAACGACGGAGCCAGGCGTGATTGGCGGACAGGACAGAAAGACAGTTCCGACATTAAGCGACGTGGCGCGACACGCCGGGGTGTCCACTGCTACCGTCTCTCGTTGTTTGAACACTCCGGATCGGGTTATCGAGACAACCCGCCAGCGTGTTCTTCAGGCCGTTCGGGATTTAGGCTACGCCCCAAATTTCGGAGCGCGCGCTCTTGCAGCGAAACGGACCAATACCGTTGGCGCGGTGATCCCCACGATGGACAACGCCATTTTCGCACGCGGGCTTCAGGCGTTTCAGGAAGAGCTCCATTCCAACGGCATCACGCTTTTGGTCTCGAGTTCGCAATACAGCCCCGATATCGAGGAAGAGCAGATCCGAGCGCTTGTGGCCAGAGGCGCTGATGCTTTGCTCTTGATTGGCTATCACCGCAACGATGAGATCTATCGGTTTTTGAGAGCACGGTCCGTGCCGACCCTTGTGGCATGGGTGCATGAAGACGGAGCCGAAGAGCTGGCGATCGGCTTTGATAATCGCGCTGCGATGAGGGCACTCGCGGAGAAGGTGCTTGATTTTGGGCATCGCAGATTGGGGTTCATTTCGGCGGAACGTGACAGCAATGACCGCGCCCGAGCGCGTGTCGAAGGGGTACGGGACGCATTGCGAGCGCGCGGCCTGCCGGTTGAGAGCCTTGTGGTGATCGACACACCCTATGCGATTGAAAACGGTGCCGAGGCCTGCAAAGACCTGCTGCTACGGTCCGAACCTCCCAGCGTTATCCTGTGCGGCAATGATGTGCTTGCCGTTGGTGCGATGCAGGGGGCACGTCGAATGGGGGCGTCGGTTCCGGATGACCTATCCATTACCGGGTTTGACGATATCGAACTTGCAACCGTGGTGGACCCACCGCTGACCACGGTGCATGTGCCTCACCGCGAAATGGGACGCCAGGCGGCGCAGATGCTGGTTGGCCTTTTAAATGGCGATNACGGTATGGCCGCGCGCAAACTGGAGACCAGCTTGCGTTTGCGCGGCACCCTTGCCCCTGTTTCTGATTTCTCTGAGAACACCCAAAGCACGTGAAGCTTCTTGGACTGTTCTTCGAGCTAAAAACACGTCCAAATTGGATTGCGCTTTTGCTTTAACAATCGCCCCGGGTGCGGCGACTTGGCGTCACGCGCAAGCGCTCTTCACCAGCCGTGGTCGCAAACAAACATTTGATAGAATGCTCAGAGCGGGCTCAGGGGATCAGCACGGTAGCGCCCAAGGTCGTCCCGGATTCAATAGCCTGATGGGCTTTCACCGCGTCACGCAATGGATATTCATAGTTGATATTGGCATCCAGTGTGCCGTTCTCAATGGCCTTGAACAGGTCGCAGGCCGTCCATTCCAGATCCGAGTGCTTGGCCGAGTATGAGGCCGTGCGCGATGAAGCATCCGGCGCGGACGGAGCGTTGAAGGGTGTGCTGAGGATGACGGCATAGACTGCCTTCGCCCATCTTTGCCTTTTGCCAAATCTGGCCGGATTTCGGGCCAAGCACCCGGATCTTGTTTTTTGAATTATTGCCCAATGATGCCGAGCTTGATCTGGTTTCTGAGAACATTGACCTTGCGATCCGGCTTGGGGCAGAGCCGCGCGGCGATTTGATTGCATCGTACCCACCGCGCAGTTACCTGCCCAGAAAAACCCGGGAGTTTCTGGATTACCTGAGGCCGCGTTTGGCGTTTCGCTGATCAAAGCAAAAAAAAAGCCGCCAGGCACTATGGAACGCTGGGAGGAGGATGCGTCCAATGGCTCAAGCGGCTTCACCCACGAAGGTGTGAGCTAGTGTTTAGGACAATCTGTCCTCAACCTTGTCCTTGCATATGCTGCACTCGCAGCATTGCTGCAAGCCCCATCCGAAAGTTTTTTTAAAACATATGGTAAGTGGCCTATGGTCATGCTGCAGATGCACAATTATTGCGCTAACATTGATCTGTCTGCATAGAGACGTGCCAAGGTCAGGACAGCAGGCTGAGCCACATCCAAACCGTCAGGATCGACAGGCCCGTTGCGATCAAAACCGACGAGGCCGCAACCCGTTTGGCCCGGCCATACATATTCGCAAAGAGATAGGCATTGAACCCTGGCGCCATGGATGCGTTCAGCACCGCAGAGCGGAAGAAATCTCGGTTCAGCCCGGTGGCAGTGCCCATCATCCAGACAATTGCGGGGTGAGCCAACAAAGCGATCACGCACACATAGGCGATCACGCGCAAATCGCCTTCGGGTTTATATTGCACCAATACGCCCCCAAGGGCGAACAGCGCGGCGGGCAGCGCGGCGGCAATTATCAGATCCAACGCGCTGTCAATCATCGAGGGTAATGGCAAGCCAGACAGGTTCACCACAAAACCTAGCGCGATGCCAAGGATCAGCGTGTTGGAGAACATCGCCTTCAACACCGCGCCCGCAAAGACCACGCCTGATTTGCCTCGGTTGCGCACAAACTCCATCACCGTGACGCCCAGCCCGTAGCAAAAGGGTGCATGGAAAGCGATAATCGCGAAATTTCCAGTCAGGCCGTCGGGTCCATAGGCGCGTTCGGTGATCGACAGCCCCAAAAGCACGGTGTTGGAAAACAGGCAGCAAAAACCGATGACGACGCTGTCTTCCCAATCTCGATGAAAGAGGAAATGCGCCCCAAACATGCCAAGGCAGAAACAGATGAACGCGCCGGTATAGAAACTGACCAGCAGGGCCGGGTCAAAGCTGGCCTGCAAATCGATTGTCGCGATCGCCATGAACAACAGGCAGGGGATAGCAAAACCCTGGCTGAATTTCATAAGACCTTCGATATGCGACGGTGTGAAAAAGCCGCGCGCCGTGGTCACATAGCCTGCGCCGATCACCAGAAAGACCGGCAGGATGACATCGATCAGCGCGTAAAGCATGGTCTAGTCTGAAACGCGCAGGACCATCCCGTCATAGGCGGGCGAGACATGATCCGGCGTGTCGCGGTCCACCTCTTCATAATCCATGTCGATATGCATATTTGTCAGAACCGCCCGCTTGGGGGCCGCGCGCGCGATCCAGTCCAGCGTCATGTCCAGATGCGCATGTGTCGGATGTGGCGTACGACGCAAGGCATCGACGATCCAGATATCCAGCCCATCCAGATAGGGCCAGCTTTCGTCTGGGATCGCGACGGCATCGGGCAGGTAGGCCACATCGCCGATCCGAAACCCCAGCGCGTCCATGCTGCCATGATTGGCTTTGAACGGGGTCAGGGTGATAGGCCCGCCCGGCCCGTCGATCTCGACCGGGCCTGCGATGCTGCGCAGATCCAGAATAGGCGGGTAGGGGGAGCCTTCGGGCTGAATGAAGGCATATCCAAAGCGGTTCAGCAAGGCATCCGTCGTCGGGCCATCAGCCCAGACTGGAATGCGTGCGCGCATGTTGAAGACAATCATGCGCAGATCGTCGATCCCATGCACATGATCGGCATGAGAATGGGTATAGACCACCCCATCGAGCCGCCCGATCTCTGCCGCCAGCAATTGGTGGCGCATATCCGGAGTGGTGTCGATCAGCACCGTGGTGGTTCCATCAGGTCCGTCGCGTTCGACCAGAACCGAACAGCGCCCGCGCCGGTTCTTGGGATTGGTCGGATCGCAGGCCCCCCAATGCCCGCCCAATCGGGGCACCCCGCCGGATGAGCCGCAGCCCAGAATGGTCAGGCGCGTCTCTCCCATCAGGCGGCGGCCTCGAAACGCGCGGCCTTGGAGAAGAGCCGGTCGAAATTGGCCTGCGTCTGCGCCGCAAAAGCGGCGTAGTCCATGCCAAAGGTTTGCGCGGCCTTTTGCGCGGTCAGGGCGACGAAAGCAGGCTCATTTCGTTTGCCGCGATGCGGCGGCGGGGCCAGATAGGGGCTGTCGGTTTCAACCAGAATGCGGTCGATTGGGGCGGCGGTAAAGATGTCGCGCAACTCCTGGCTTTTGGGAAAGGCGGTGATCCCGGACATCGACAGGTAGAACCCCAGATCCAAAGCCGCCTTGGCCAAGTCTGCACTTGAAGAAAAGCAATGCATCACACAGCTATACGCGCCGTTGCGATATTCCTCGGTCAAAATTCGGGCCATGTCGTCATCCGCGTCCCGGGCATGGATGATCAGAGGCAGGCCGGTTTGCCGTGCCGCTGCGATATGCAGGCGCAGCGACGTTTTCTGCGCCTCCGCGCTTTCGGCGGTATAATGATAATCCAGCCCGCTTTCGCCGATGCCCACGAATTTCGGATGCTGCGCCAGCGCCACCAGCGCATCCACTGTGGCCATCGGCTCTTCGGCGACGCTCATCGGATGGGTGCCTGCGGCGTAGAAAACCGGGGCATGAGCCTCGGCGATGGCGCGTACGGCAGGTTCATTGCGCAGGCGCGTGCAGATCGTGACCATTCGGCTGACCCCGGCCTCCAGCGCGCGGTCAATCACCAAGGGCAATTCGTCAGACAATTGCGGGAAATCAAGATGGCAATGGCTGTCGGTAATCTGGGGCAGGGCCGTCATGAGTGCAGAATATCCTTTGCGTTAGGCCCGCGCGGCCTCTTGCATCTTCAGCACCGTATCCAGCACCAGCGCGGCCGGGTCAAGATTGACAGCCAGCCCATGGCGCGCCCGCGCGTTCACTTCGGCGGCACGGTCTGCCCAAGCGCGTGCAGAATAGGCATCCGGGGCCAGGCGCGCCATGGCCTGCGCTTCTCCGGGGGCGGCTTCGGGCTGCGGGGGCAGACCGGTTGCCCCGGTCCGGGCCAGCCGCGCCATCGCCTTGTCAAACAGCGTCAGCATCAATTCAAACCGATCCGTTTCCCCGCGGGCAGCGGCCACCTCTCCCAAGGCCAGAACGCGCGGCCGGTCGATCCGGGGCAGGGCGGTGAGGATGCCGGTGATCTGTTGGTAAAGTTCCAGCCCACCCAGATTGATTAGACGCAGCGCGGCACCGACCGACCCATCTGCCAGCGCCGACAGAGCTGTCGTATCGGCAGGTAAATCCGCTCCTGTCTGAGCCAGTGCGGTCTGCATATCTGCCGGAGTCAGCGGCGACAGCCGCAGCATCCGGCAGCGCGACCGGATCGTCGGCAATAGCCGCGAAGGCTGATGCGCGACCAGCAGCAAGGTGCAATTGGAGGGTGGCTCTTCCAGCATTTTCAGCAACCCATTCGCGGCACTGGTGTTCATATCATCGGCAGCGTCCACAATTACGACGCGATGCCCGCCATCGGCGGCAGACATGCCAAAAAACCGCGACAGCGCGCGCACATCGTCAATCACAATATCCTTGCGTAGGACCCCTTTGTCATTATGGCTACGACGGATCAGGGCAAGACCCGGGTCTGACAGCGCCGCCATGCGGACGGTGACGGGGTGATCCTGAGGCAGATCCAGTGACCCGACGACTGGCGGGGCTCCGAACAGGCCTGCCTCTTGGCCCGGCGGGTTGGCGATCAGATGGCGCGCAATGCGCCAGGCCAGTGTCGCCTTGCCAACGCCGCGTGGCCCGGTAATGAGCCAGCCGTGATGCAAACGGTCCGAATTCAGCGCGGTCAGAAAGGCTTGCTCTGCCGCGGCCTGTCCGAACAGGCGGGGGGTCTGGCGCGGGTGCGGTGCGCCGGGAATGCTGTCGGCAAAGACCAGATCCGGGCGCTTGTCAGCGACAATCATGTTGCCATCTCGGCCAGAACGGCATCGATCCGGGCGGCCACCTCGTCGGCGGAGCCGTCACCGTCTATCACACGGAACCGATCCGGGTTGGCCATCGCAAGTTCCAGAAACGCCGCGCGCATCCTGACCTGCATTTCAACGCCAAAATCCTCGAACCGTTCTTCGGTGCCGTGGCGTGACAAGGCGCGGCGCAGGCCGACATCCGGATCGATATCGACCAGAAAGGTCAGATCAGGCTCTTGCCCGATCATCAGATCATGCAGCGCGTCGACGGTCTCGCGTAGATCGCCCCGTGTGACCCCCTGATACACCCGCGTGCTGTCGGCAAAGCGGTCACAGATGACGGTCTTCCCCGCGGCCAGCGCAGGGCAAATGGTCCGTTCAAGATGATCGCGCCGGGACGCAGTGAAAAGCAGAATTTCCGTTTCAGGCGACCAACGGTCGGGATCGCCTTCGAGGACAAGACGGCGAATTTCTTCTGCACCGGGGGAGCCGCCGGGCTCTCGCGTGAGTTGAACGTCGCGCCCGGCCGCGCGCAAGCGGTTGGCCAAAAGCTGCGCTTGGGTGGATTTACCCGACCCGTCAATACCTTCAAACGTGATGAACCGCCCGGTCAAGAGGCGCTCGGGGCCAGAAACTGCCGCATCAGAACCTGTGCCGCGGTGCCCACACGGACCATGAAGCCACCCACCGGCACATCCTGAGACGCCACCAGAGGCAGGCGGATTTCCGGCAGGTTTTCCGGTTGCACAACCAGATCAGCCAGATGATCTCCGGCAGCCACAGGCGCTTGGATTGGACCGCGATATTCGACTTCGGCTGTCACAGTCTTGTCCATCAAGACAGGCAACAGAACGGTCAAATCCTCGGCTGGCATCAAAGAGACCTGCGGCTGCTTGCCCATCCAGATATCAGCATGTGCGATTGGCTGACCGGCGGGCGCAAGCAGGCGGGCTTCAAAATGGCGCATGGACCAATTTACGATCGCCTCGGCCTCTTGCGCACGCGCGCGGGCCGTGTCCAGACCGGTAAAGGCAAAGATCACGCGCCGGTTACCCTGAATGGCTGATCCGACAAGCCCGTAGCCTGCTTCCCGCGTATGCCCGGTCTTTAGCCCATCCGCCCCGATGCCCAAACGCAAAATCGGGTTGCGGTTTTGAGTGTTCGAGGGCGCGCGCCCGTCAAATTCAAACTCGGTTTCGGCGAACATCGGGTAGTATTCCGGGAAATCTTCGATCAGGCGCTGGGCGAGAATGGCCAGATCTCGCATGGACATCCGTTGATCGATGGCGGGCCAGCCATTCGAATTGACGAAATTTGACTGCGTCATGCCCAGATCGCGCGCTCGCTGCGTCATAAGCCGCGCGAACCCGGCTTCGGTGCCATCAGGGCTGAGTGCTTCGGCGAGAACGACACAGGCGTCATTGCCGGACAGTACGATGATCCCGCGCACCAAATCTTCGACCGTGACCTTATCGGTCGTATCCAAAAACATCGTCGAGCCACGATAGCTCATCGCATGTTCGGACACCGAGAGTTTGTCCTTCATGCGCAGCTGCCCACGGCGTAGCGCTTCGAAGGTGACATACAGCGTCATGAGTTTGGACATCGATGCAGGCGGCAACGGCAGATCGCCATCCTTGTCCAGAAGAACCGTTCCAGTGCTCTGGTCAATCACGACCGCGGCGCGGGCCGTGGTTTCGAACGCCAAGCTCTGACCCGGCCAAACCACGGCGGCGAGCAAGGCCCAGAAGGCTGTCATGCGCAAAGTCATGTGGTGTCTCCCCATTCAACGGGTTGCGTAGGCATCACTAAACCCCATTGCCTTGATGTCTGCCAGAGCTTTGGTGACGGCTTGCTGTGTGGCAAGCGGTCCGACCCGCAGCCGCCAGAAGGACGCACTGCCAGAGGTAACCTTATCCACCTGCACGGGCAGGCCTGTATCCGCCAGTTGCGTTGCAGCGCTGCGGGCGTTTTCTTCGACTGAGAACAGGCCGATCTGAACAAAAGGTACATTGGCATCGGATGCGTTTGCAGGCGCTGCAGTCTCGGGCGCTGGGGTCTGTTGGGGCTCGGAGGAGGGGCTTGCCGCGATCGCGGTGGCCGCAGCGGAGGCTGTTTCAGCCACCGAATTCTCAGTGTCCGCGGGGCTTGAGGCTGGTGGGGTGGTGCCATCCGCCGTCGCTTCAGCGGCCTCGGGCGCGGCTGCCGCGCCTGTGCGTTTCAACGCCACCACGTCCAATGTCGTCGGTGCGCCGGGTGTCATGCCCAATATGCCAGCGGCCTCTGATGAAACGCGCACGCTTGGTCCGGCTTGCCCGGGAAGGCGTCGGAACAGCGCCGCGACCACCGATTTTCCTGTCGCCGGATCAGTCACAAGCACCCGTTCGGGCGTTGTGGCATCTTCGTGGGATACCCAGACACCTCCAAGCGAGGGCCGACCGTCCCAGATACCATCGTCTTGGACTGAAAACACGTTGGGCGCCAGTTCCTCATCGCTTGCGACCTTCGTGCGCGGCGAGTCTGCATTCCAACTGGTCGCGGTCGACACGCCGCCCGTTGCAAAACCCGGCGACTGCGTGCTGTTGGTGTCTTCCAGGCAACCGGCCAAAAGCACTGGAACAAACAGCCAGCCCCAAAAGCCGTTGTTGATGGTTTTTGCGCCTGAATGCCGGCCTGTCATGCCAGTCCTCGCCTATTTTGCTGCCTCGGTCCGGCCCGGTTGTTCCGAGCCCGTCACTGTCATTGAGAGCAATGATAGCGCGCGGCGAAGAGCAAGGAAAGAGAGTGCGGACCGCTTGTGGATCTCTTGCGACGCGAGATGCAACGATCGCGTTGACCTTGTCCCAAGCAAGGCTTAAACCCAGCCCGACGCACCACCGGGGAGGTGGCAGAGTGGTCGAATGCGGCGGTCTTGAAAACCGTTGAACGTGAGAGCGTTCCCAGGGTTCGAATCCCTGTCTCCCCGCCACCCA
>JABSSB010000210.1 GCA_013214715.1 Paracoccaceae bacterium
AAGGTCGAGCAATTCGCCCATTTTCGAGATGCCTTCGCCATACATGATGTCGAATTCGACCTGCTTGAAGGGCGGTGCAACCTTGTTCTTGACCACCTTCACGCGGGTCTGGTTACCCACAACCTCATCGCGATCCTTCACCGCGCCGATGCGGCGGATGTCAAGGCGAACCGAGGAATAGAATTTCAACGCGTTGCCGCCCGTCGTCGTTTCGGGAGAGCCGAACATTACGCCGATCTTCATGCGGATCTGGTTGATGAAGATCACCATGCAGTTCGATCGCGCAATAGAACCGGTCAGCTTGCGCATGGCTTGGCTCATCAATCGGGCTTGCACGCCAACATTGCTGTCGCCCATATCGCCCTCAAGCTCGGATTTTGGCGTCAGCGCCGCCACCGAGTCGACCACCACCAGATTGACCGCGCCCGACCGCACCAGCGTATCGGTGATCTCTAATGCCTGTTCGCCCGTATCGGGCTGCGAGATCAGCAATTCGTCCAGATCGACGCCCAGTTTCCGCGCATATTGCGGGTCCAGCGCGTGTTCGGCATCGACAAAGGCGCAAACGCCACCCTTTTTCTGCTGTTCGGCCACACAATGCAGCGTCAGGGTGGTTTTGCCAGAACTTTCAGGGCCATAGATTTCAATGATCCGCCCCATGGGCAGGCCACCAATACCAAGCGCAATATCGAGCCCCAAAGAGCCCGTTGAGACGGCCTCGATCTCACGCATGGCCGAATTGTCGCCCATCTTCATGATGGAGCCCTTGCCAAACTGTCGTTCGATTTGCGCCAAAGCGCTGTCGAGCGCCTTTTGCTTGTCACCGCCTGTCTTGCTGTTCATGCTGAGAAGATCCGCCATTATCGTTGCCCTTTCTTATTGTCACACCCTTGGGCGGGCGTCCATCGCTGCTTCGTTCGCCTTATGTTCCTTATGGCACAAAAGAAGAACATTTCAATAAAATTTTCGAAATCAGGATGACCGGCAAAGGTTAATGTGTGGTTACCGGAGCACGCGCTGCATCGGTTTTCGGTGTTTTTTCGGCGGCGATCTGCTTTTGAACCGCGCGTGTCAGCTGATCGAGGGAGAAAGGCTTGGGCAGAAAAACGGAGTCGATATCGCTGAGCCCTTCACCGTCCAGCGCGGCGTCGGTATAACCCGACATGAAGATCACCCTGACGTCCGGGCGGCTCTCCAGGGCGATCCGGACCCATCCCGGACCATCCAGCCCCGGCATCACCACATCGGTAACCAGAACATCCACTTGCGTGTTTGTGTCTTCAAGAACCTTCAAAGCGTCTTCGCCGCTGCTGGCTTCCAGAACATTCATACCGCGCAATCGCAAGGCGCGCGTGGCAAAGGCGCGCACGGGCGCTTCATCCTCGACAAGTAGGACGGTCCCCGGCTCGTCCCGCGGGGCGGGTTTGGCCGTTGCCGGAGCCGGTTGTGGGGCCGGGTCCGGTTGCGGGGCCGGGTCCGCAGACGTCGCGGAGGGCAAAGCGGGCTGCGTGGCCTCAGCTTCTGCGACGGGAAATAACAACGTGAATCTGGTGCCGTGGTTCTCTTCGCTTTCGGCAAAGATGAACCCTTCGGTCTGTTTGACGATCCCATACACCGTCGACAGGCCAAGCCCGGTGCCCTCTCCCACGCCCTTGGTGGTGAAAAAGGGATCAAAAATATTGGACAGCTTGTCGGCAGGAATACCCACGCCGTCGTCTGAAACGATCAGTTGCACATAATCTCCGGGGGGGATGGTGGCCCGCTCTCTTTCGACCCGTTCCGACAGGTTCAGGGTCGAGGTTTCGATCCGGATATCTCCACCATCGGGCAAGGCGTCGCGCGCGTTCACGACGAGATTCATCATCACCTGTTCCATCTTGCGTTTGTCGGCTTTGATGGGCGGCAATGTCGTGGCATGGGTGAGCGTCAGATTGACCTTTTCACCCACCAGACGGTTCAACAGATGGGTCAGGTCCGACAAAGCGTCGCGCAAATCTACTATTTCAGGATTCATGGCCTGTTTGCGCGAAAAGGCCAGAAGCTGATTGACCAGAGCCGCTGCGCGATTGGAATTTTGATTGATCTGGACCAGATCGGCGTAATCTTCATCTCCCTGATCATGCCGCAGCAGCAACAGATCGCAATGCCCCGAGATGGCCGTCAGCAGGTTGTTGAAATCATGGGCAATCCCACCGGCAAGCTGCCCGATGGCCTGCATCTTGTGTCCCTGAACAAACTGCGATTCGAGCGCCTTGTATTCGGTTGCATCGCTCATCACGCTGATGGCCAGGGTTTCAGTATCGCCATGCGCAAGACTCAAGGTGATTTGCACATAGCGCCCGCCCTCATTGCGGCGCAGGCGGAATACCTGAGACTGAATCTTGCGAGACCCGTTCCGGATAGACCCGATCCAATCGCTCACCGATTCCGTGTCGTTTTGAAAGAAATCATCCAGCGGCAGCGGCAAAGCTTCGGATATGCCCAGCAATTCATGGGTTTTCTGGTTGGCCCAAATCAGTTCTCCGGTCAAAGACACTTGTGCCAGTGGAATGGGGATCATGTCGAGCGCCCGAAGACGCGTGTCATCCATCGGTTGCCAAACCTCGCCCATCGTGTAGCGACGCAGCCCACCATCGATGCTTTGGCGGGTGACGTGGCATTCGATATTCCCCTTGCTGCCGGGCAGGACATGCACACGCCCTGAACGTTTCACCGCTGCCAATGCCGGTTCCAGAACCTCGGTTGGCGTGTCGAACATCTGTTTGGCGATTTCGTTGCGCCAGACCAAAGTGCCGCTGGCATCGGTTTCCATCACAGCCAGTTTCAACCGCTCCAGAACCGGGTGATCCGATTGTTCAGGCGGGCTTTCCAGCCGCCAGATCAGCAAGTCTTCCGATGCGCTCTGCACATTCAAACGCGCCGCACAACCGTCCCAAGTCACGGGCCGTTGATAGAGTGACGTACGCTCAACCTCTCTCAGAATAAGCCCCAGAACCCCATCGGGGTCAGCGCAGAACCGCGACAACAATTCCGTGACCCGGTCTTTTCCGACATCGGATTTCCGCGCGGACGGGCTGTAGGCCAAGACCCACCCCTTTCGATTTGTCAGCAGGGCCACGCCGCGGTCCGTTTGCACCAGAGTGCGCGCCTGGCGCATTTCGACGCGCCGGTCATGCGCGTGCAGCCGACGTCCGGCCAGCGCCAGCGTCGTAGCCGCGATCATCGTTGCCCCGGCGGCGAGCACGATCAACCGCAGATCGGACGATCCCGGCAGCAGCCAGGACAGCCCGATCAGCACCGCAGACAGAGCGAGGACAAGCTGGGACCGCGCCGAATGATCCAAAGCCCGACCGTCATCCAAACCCTTGGGGCTGACGATCAAATCGCTCAAGAAGGATTTGTGGTCTTGGTTTTCTTGTCTGTTGATCATGCCTGCCCTTGTTTCAAAGCAATCACATACAGCAAAACCCTGCAATTCAATGGTTAACAAACCCTAAACGAACTATTTACTTTCACGCTACGGAATGCAGATGCGCCGTGAAAAAGCCATCTGTGTCATCGTCGGCGACCCAATTCTTGCACCACGTGACCGTGTGACCGGGCAAAACATCAACCACATCGTGGTTTTCATCCCTTAGCACGGAACAGGTCGCATAGACTAAAAGGCCTTCTGGGCGCAGCAGGGCGCTTGCCTTGTGCAAGATATCGGATTGCAGTTGCGTCAGTTGGACCAGGCGTTCTTCGTTCAAACGCCATTTGCCGTCCGGCGCGCGGCGCCAGGATCCGCTGCCGGAACAGGGAACATCGCACAGAATGATGTCGAACGGGCCAAGCTTTGGCAGATCGATTGTGGCGGCAAGATCGACGGTCGCTCCAGCGCGGGCCGCCCGGTCCGGCAGGTCACGCATCCGCCTGGGATCGGCGTCATGCGCCACGATCCGCAAGGGATCCATCATCGCCAATGCGAGGCTTTTGCCCCCGCCCCCGGCACAATAATCCAAGACCCGCGCGCCCGCCACGCCCGGGATCGCAGCGACCAGAGCCTGACTGGCGGCATCCTGCAATTCGACGGCGCCGGATTTATAGGCATGGCTATTGCGCAGCTTGCGCGCGCCGTCTGTGACCGTCAGGGCCCAATCGCATGCCGGGTGTGGTTCTGTCGTAATACCTTCATCACAAAGAGCCTCACGCGCCACTTCCCGCGTGCCGCGGGTCATGTTGACACGCAAATGGACCGGCGCGCGGGTCTGCCAGGCGCGGGCCACGCTTTCGGCCCGGTCCGCGAGGCTGCGCTGCCACCGCGGCCAGAGCCAATCCGGCACATCCAACGCTTCGGGACCGGATGCGGGCGGATTTGGCGCGCGCTGCTCCTGCGCTGTCAACGCGGACGGAGCATGGCCGCCAGCGCCGAACACGGTCTGCGGGTCAATCTGCTGACGTCGCAGCGCGCCAAGGATCAGCCCCCTGCCCGTCTTGGCCCCGCCAAGTGCTGCATCCGAGCGTCGCCGGCGCGCGGCGTCAAAAACGATGTCGCGCACCGCCGCGCGATCTTTGGACCCGGCAAAGCGCGACCGTCGCGCCCATCCCGTCAACGCCTGTTCCAAAGCCACATCGCCCGACAGCCAATGGTCGAGGATGTCTATGGCAGCTTGATATCGGGCAGCGGGTGTCATGCGTGGGTCTTAATCTGTCAGGGTCGAATGAAAAAGGGCCGCCTGACAGGCGACCCCAAATCTTGCAAGTTCCGCAGCGATCAACGCTTGGAGAACTGGAAGCTCCGACGCGCTTTGCGCTTACCGTATTTCTTCCGTTCCACCACGCGGCTGTCGCGGGTTAGGAAGCCAGCCGCTTTCAGCGCACCGCGCAGGGCGGGATCATAAAGCTGCAGCGCTTTGGAGATGCCGTGCTTGACCGCGCCGGCCTGACCGGACAGACCGCCGCCCTTGACGGTGGCCATCACGTCAAATTCACCATCGACGCCGGCAACCTGGAAGGGCTGGCGCAGGATCATCTGCAGCACGGGACGGGCAAAATACTTGTCCATCTCTTTGCCATTCACGGTGACTTTGCCGGAACCGGGCTTGATCCAGACACGGGCAACCGCATCCTTCCGCTTGCCGGTGGCATAGGAGCGGCCCAGCTCATCACGAACGGGCTCGCGCGGGGTGATCTCTTCGACCACGGTCTCGACGCCGGTGGCCGCAGCCAGGTCTTCGAGTGTGTTGATTTCGTCAGCCATCGGTCACTTAGCTCCGGGTGTTTTTCTTGTTCATGGATTTGACATCCAGAACTTCGGGCGCCTGGGCGTCATGCGGATGCTCGGCACCGGCATAGATGCGCAGGTTGGTCATCTGTTGGCGGCTCAGGCGGTTGCCCGGCAGCATGCGCTTGACAGCTTGCATCACCACACGTTCGGGATGCGCGCCTTCGAGGATCTGCTGCTTGGTGCGCGATTTGATGCCACCGGGGTGACCGGTGTGCCAATAGAAGTTTTCTTCGCGCTTCTTGCCGGTCATCTGCACCTTGTCGGCATTGATGACAATGACATTGTCGCCCATGTCCATGTGCGGGGTGAACGACGCCTTGTGCTTGCCACGCAGACGCATGGCCACGATCGAGGCAAGACGGCCCAGAACGACGCCTTCGGCATCGATCAGGATCCATTTCTTGTCGATGTCTGCAGGGGTTGCAGAATAGGTTTTCATCGGACTTGTCCTGTTTGACGTGAATGGCGGGCGCAAAACGCACCCGCCGCGAATTCGATGGGCGGGGTTTACGCCCGCCCAAATGAAAGGTCAACAGGTCAATATCAGTATTTACTGTTCCAAAACAAACACTTACAAATTAGGTATCATTATACCCCAAAATCTAATCCAACTCTAACCCCTTGGCGGGATCGAATATGTCATGGTTGAGCGGGCCACTGGCCTCTCATCGCCTTCGGAGTAAATCAGAACATCCCCCACGGCCAGCACGCGCCCAAGTTTCAGCAAGCGGCCTTTGGCAATCAGATCGGCCTGACCGGACGGTTTGCGCATAAAATCGAAAGAGGCATTGGTCGTCACCGCCAGCGCCGCGCGTCCCAATCGGGACAGCACCAACGCATAAACCGCCACATCCGCCAGCCCGAACATGGATGGCCCAGATAACGTACCACCAGGACGCAGGTGA
>JABSSB010000211.1 GCA_013214715.1 Paracoccaceae bacterium
CGGAGCCTATGCTGTTTAGGCCTATGGACTTCCCCATGATTTAGTGTCGCCCGGTCCGGCCTCCCCGCTATTTGGGGGCGGTGCCTATGGTCGCAATGACTTCCTTGTGACGACATTGCGCAGCCCCGTTTTCGCCACATTGCCCGCCTACCTGTTTGAGGTGAACTGCCAGTCTTTTGAGGTGCGGTTTGGTGGGATGCCGCGAGGCGTATGATCGGCGAAGGACATTCGTCCAGTCAGGGTTGCTTTGCTATCCGGATGCTGGCGGATTGGTGGTGGCGACCGACACCCACGGGGGATTTGAAATTGGGGGCATAGAATGAGCATCCGCAACGCGCATCTTTTGTCGGCACTCAATCCGGCCCTTGAAGGCCGGGTGCGGGACTTCGGCGAGCTTACAGGGATGCTCGATCAGTTGGCGGTTGTGCCGGACAAGGCATTGTCTGCGCGCGCATCCAGCCTGCGCGCCAAGATCGATGGATTTGCGGCGAAAATCACCCTGGTCGGGCAGGTTAAAGCTGGAAAATCGGCATTGGCGAATGTTCTGGCCGCGCAGCCTGGGCTTCTACCGTCGGATGTGAACCCGTGGACCTCCGTTGTGACCACTCTGCATGTCAATGCGGACCGGGACGAGGATGACCGAGAAATCAGTGCGCGGTTCACCTTCTTCGGGGCGGACGAATGGGACCAGCTGATGGTGTCGGGCGGACGTTTGGGAGAGTTGGCGCAGCGCACCGGGGCCTCGGACGAGATGGAGCAGGTGCAGCGCCAAGTGGCTGAAATGCGCGCAGCGACTGAAAAGCGGCTGGGGTCGTATTTCGAACACCTCCTCGGGCAAAGCCACGATTACGGGTATATCGATAACGAATTGATGGAACGGTATGTCTGTCTGGGTGATGGCGACGATCTGGGCGAATTCGACAGCGCCGCGGGCCGGTTCGCGGATGTGACCCGATCGGCAGATATCTTTCTCGACATCCCGTCTTATGGCTTGCCGATGGCCATTTGCGATACGCCCGGCGTCAATGACACATTCATGATGCGGGAACAAATTACGATCCGCTCGCTGCGTGGGTCAGAGATTTGTGTTGTCGTGCTCAGTGCGCATCAGGCGCTGGCGCGGACGGATATGGCGTTGATGCGATTGATTTCGTCTTTCGACAAGCGCCAGACCGTGATCTTCGTGAACCGGATTGATGAACTTCAGGACCCGGCGAGCCAGATTCCAGAAATTAGAGCATCGATTGCACAGACCTTGGTGGATCACAAATTCGACGGCGACGTTGCTGTGGTCTGCGGGTCTGCGCTTTGGGCGGAGGCGGCGTTGGAAGAGGATTTGACGATCCTTCCGCCAGCGTCGATTAAGGCTCTGAAGAGTTACATCAACAAGACCCCCGCGCTGCATCGTTCTGTCATGTCTGAAGCTGTATGGGCCGCGTCCGGGCTTGAAGAATTGCTGGGCAGTCTTGGGCAGCGTATTGCTGAAGGGGCCTCGGACCGGCTGTATCGACAGGTATCGACCGCGATGCGCAACCTGGCCAATGAGACCCGCGCAGCTTTGGCGTCGCGCCAGTCCGGTGGCGCCGAAGCTGCAAGGCTGATCGCCTCAGGCCATGATCCGATGCAAATCATTGATGAGATCGTGGCCCGCAACTCTGCCCGTTTGGACGAAGCCACGGCCAAGCTGAGGGCCGATCTCACCCGGCGGATGGAAAAGGCTGAAGAAAGCTTTGTCAAACGCGCGACAGATACGCTGATCGAACATCTCGAACAGCATGGCGAGCAGGGCAATTGGCAGTACAACCCCGCCGGGCTGCGTGTGCTGCAACGTGCGGCACATTCGTCGTTCACCCGGTCCCTGAACAAAACGCTGACCGAAATCTATTCCGAAACGGCTCGGAACCTGGAAGAGGTTTACCGGATGCTTTTGGGCAAAGATCTGGAAGACTTCGAAATTGCACCGCCCAATCTGCCGCATGTGCCACCGCCAGTTGGCCTAGGCAAAACAATTGCATTGGATTTCCAATCGACCTGGTGGACCCGCTGGTGGAAGCGCCGCAAAGGGTTTGAGGCCTTCGCCGAAGAATATGGGCAACTGATCCGGGCCGAAGCCCAGACCATCGCGCGCGACATTGATCAGACGCAAGCCGTGACGGTTATCACAGAGGCGCGCCGCATCTTTGACGGGTTTGTGGACGAACATCGCAGCACATTGACGCAGATCACACGCGAAGGCGCCAAGGCAGCGCAGGCGATGCAGATGTCCTCCTCCTCAGGCACTCAGGCCGTGGTGCAGGAAATCCTAAAGGTTCTTGGCGAAGACGAAGCGGCATAACAACAGCAGGGACAACGCATAATGACGCATCAGCACTTTGACACCCAAGTGACGCATCGCCGCCCCGTGATCGGGTTGATGGGCGAATTCTCTGCTGGCAAAACGACGCTGTTGAACGTTCTGGTCGGGCGCGAGATGCTGCCCACCCGCGTCACGGCAACCCGCGTGCCGCCCATCTGGCTGTCTTACGGTCCCGAGCAGGCTCATTACGTGGATACGGACGGGACGCATCATTCCATCACCCTGACCGAGCTTGAAAATGTGCCGTTGGATGGGGTGACCTTCATCAAGATCATGACCGAGGCGCCGATCCTGCAGGATGTTGACCTGTTCGACACGCCGGGCATCTCGGACCCCAATATCTCGGACGAGGTACGTCTGGCGATTGTCGATCACCTTGACGGCGTGCTGTGGTGCACCCATGCCACTCAGGCCTGGCGCGAGAGCGAGCGGAGCGCATGGCTGGCCATGCCCGAACGCTTGCGTGCAAGCAGCACTTTGCTTGTGACACGATCCGACGCGCTGTCCCCGGCAGATCTGGAGCGTGTTCTGCACCGGATGCAACGCGAGGCTGGAGAGCATTTTTCGTCCATTCTTCCCATGTCCTCCTTGCTAGCGGCCGAGTCCATTCAGGCCGCAGACCAGGCCGGGATAGATGCCAGCGGCATGACCGGCCTACGCGATCGACTTGGGTCTCTGGCGGACAGTCTTGCAACGGATATTGCGGCAGCCGAGCCGCCCGAGCCCGAATCCGCAGCCCCCGTCATGCCGCGCCGCGTACAGCGTCGCAGTGATGCTGTGGCTCAGGACCGGATGGAAGCCATTGAGATCCCGGTTGAAGAAACCGATGACGCGCAGGACTTGGCGACTGTGCCCACGCCACAGGCCGACGGTCCGAGCCCCGATCCGGACATGGCGAGCCTGCTTGCCAGCATGGCCCGGATCGGCCAGCCATCGGCCGCGGTTGCAGCGCCCGTCATGGCAGAGCCGGCACCGGCTCAAAACGGGGCGGAAGCCGACGACCCATCTCCAGTGCCACTGACCTTGCAGGATCCTGTGCCAACAGACAGCGATGATGAATTCTTCCTGCGTCTGAGCAAACGTCTTGATGCGGTCGAAAAAGACGAGAGCGACGCGATAGAGCCAACAGCCGCTGCCGAAGACCAGCCTGCTGAACACGAGCAAAGCGAGGAAGTTGACGTGTTTTCGTCGCTGGTGGCCGGGATCAAAACCGATGATGATGCCGAGCCCGCCGTCGCTGCCGAAGACACGGCGCCAGAGGTCACGGCCAAAGACGAGCCATCACCCGCGCCGTTGGATTTGGGACAGTTCAGCCGCATTACTGACGCCGAAGACCCGGATTTGCCTGAGGTCGAAGAGCCGCGCGAGCCGGAAGAGGCGACTGAGTCCGCGCTGGTCTTGACGGAAAGTGTCGAATCTCTTGCTGAGCCCTTCCCACAGACAGATGAGACGCCGGAGGATGAGGTTTCAGAGGGCGCGTTGTCTACCCTTCACTTGCGGTTGCTGAGCCAATCCAAACGAGAGGAAGAGGTTTCAGACGACGCTCAGTCCAACGAGCCGGACACAGAGATGGCCGACACACCGGCCCCTGTTTCGCCCTTCGAGCGATTGACTGGGATGCGGCCCGGGAACGGGCCCGAGGATGCTGACGCTGCGGAGCTTTCCGCTGCCGATGATGACGACGCGTCGGAAAACCAGGATGTTGTGGAGGATGACCCGCCAGTTGAGGATGCCGAGGACGAGGCAACGGATTCTCAGGCCTTGCATGATCAGCCTATGACGAAAGACGCCGCCTCAGAAACCAAGAGCCGTGAGCCGGACCCGGCCCCCAAGATGACACAAGGGCTGGCCCCACGCCGTCGCAAAGGCATGGCCGGGGTGTGGCGTCAGGTCATTCGCACACGCCGGATCGAGACGGTGACAGACATGGTTCTGGCGATGGAAGACTTCCTTGAAGAACTTGATGACGCGCAGATGGAAACCCTGACTCTGGCTGAGCAACGCGAGTGACGCACACAGTTCCTGGCAGAATGCGGAGGACAACAGAATGGGGCTGAAGGCGGCTCTTTCCGTAGGATTGAACGCAGTGCCGGAATGCACGGCGCTCTGCTATGTCGATATGTCTGCAGATCTGGTTTTGGCGACTGAGGCACGGCGCAGACGCCCTCAGGAAGTATTCAACTCGCTTTGTGCATTGGCACGCGATGTCTTGCAGCAGGGCCCAGCGCAGCGCTTGGCCAAGGACGCCACAGGATCAGCCGATATTGCTGTTCTTGCGGGGGAGCGTGGAACGCTGGTCTTTACGCGCGCCCACGGTCATGAGGGCCATGCTCTTTGCCTTCTGTGTGACCCGACCGAGGATGTCGATAACTTGAGAGATCAAACCCGCGCCATGCGGGAGGCGGTGGCCAATGCAATGTGATCCGGTGTCATCCGAAACAGGGGGGCGACATGCCGCTTGATTCCGGCCTTCTTGCGATACTTGATGACCGCGGTCGTGGCGCGGCGCGTGCCAATGCGCTGGATGTCGTGATCGACGACGCTGCACCGCAGGCCCGGCTGCAACGCCTGCTGGATTTGATTGAAGGGAGCATGCTGCCGCGCAGCCTGATGGCGTCCAGTGCCGAACAACCTTTGGCAATGCTATTGGCCGCATCTGGGCGCCTGCATGACTTTACCTGGCATGCGCCTGCGGACCGTGATGCCGCGGCAGAGGATGGTCTGGATCAGGCCGCCGCATGGACCCGGGCGTTGGAACGGCTTGTCCTTCGGGCGCCGCGGTTGGAAATATGTTTGCGAATAGACACGCAAACCGCGCCATCAGATGCGCTGGGTCAGGATGTGGCACGTCTCAGGGATCTTGCAGGATTTGACGGGCGCGCGGCAAACCTCACCGTGGCAGCAAGCCGGATGAAACACGCGGACAATGAGTCGCTGCAAGCGGGCGCCGCCATGACACGCGCCGTGGGAACAGAAACAGATTTGACCCTCTTGCACCAACAGCTTACTGAATTGTCCGGTGCCGCTGACCGACATATCGGCGCGTTGCGCGGAATGCTGGTAGGCCCGATATCGGATGGTGCGACCCTGCTGCGCGCCGCGCCGTCGGACCACGAATGTGAGGCTGGGCTGGTGGCACCACGTGATATCGCCCCGATGTGGTTGGGCTGGGTCAAAGGCAGTTTGGGTGGAGCGCAATCATGACGTCTCAGATCGATACCCGAGTGATCGACAGCGCTTTGTCGGCTGTTGCAACGCGCCTGTCTGACCTTGACCTTGCGGGCGATGCCAGTCTGAAAGACGCCGTGCACAGCTTTGAAACGATCTGGGCGCGTCAAAACGCGCCGCTCACCCTTGCAATTGCAGGCTTGGACGGCGCGGGCAAAAGCAGCCTTGTCAACTTGCTGGCCGGGCAGTCGATCCTGCCCGTCGGAGAGGAGGGGCGCGGCGCGCTGCCGATCCTTCTGGATTATGGGACAGAGACCGAAACAGGGGCCTGCTGGCTTGATGGTGAGATGAACCTCTTGCCGGGCCATGTGGTCGACGCCGCCACTGCTCAACAGCCAGATTACATCAAGCTGGCGATTGACATACCGGCGCT
>JABSSB010000212.1 GCA_013214715.1 Paracoccaceae bacterium
GCCATAGCGATCGGGCTTCCCGGTTTCGCTACCACAAACGGCGTTCAGCACAATGACTGGATCACCGGGCAGGTCCCGCCAGGTGCCGGGTTGAACGGCAATGTCTATCATCTGCAAGAGCTTAGAGATCGCACGAACGGCTCTGTTGACCGGCAGGATAACTGGCGAGGAATGTCGGGTGCGGCTCAATTATGCAGAGAGCGGGCAAACGGCGCGCGGGCAGAAAAAGAATTTTCTGTTTTGCATATATTTTTTATTATAAAAAAATAATGATTCATATCTACGAGGCCGCAATGCTAACCACATCACCAAATCGTTTGCGTCGCATCCGCCTTGCGTGCACAGGGTTGATGGCGCTTTGCCTGCTGGTTGCTGTGGTCTGGCCCGTGGCCGTGGCCGGGACGCTGGCAACCATGCCGGATGCGCAGCTGTTTCAGGTCTTCGTCGGGCGGGCTTTGACCGGGCTGGACATTCCCATCACGACGCGTGTGCTGGCGATTGCCCTGTCGGTGATCCCGGTATTGGTGGCCTCTGCCGGGGTTCTGGCGCTGTTGCCCGGCCTGTCGGATATGCGGGCAGGGCAGCTTTTTCCCGCAACCGCGTTTCGCGGCTTGCGGCTTTTTGCGGTCGCGCTGCAGCTTTCTGCGCTGCTGAGGCTGCTGATTACCCCGATGCAGAGCCTGTTGCTGACCGTGGGGCGGGACGAACGGACGCTTGTGATCTCCATCGGGTCGGACGTGGTGCAAAGCTTTGCCCTGGGGCTTGGCATGTGGCTTTTGGCCTGGATTTTCGCCGAAGGGCGCGCGCTGGCGTCAGAAAACGCGGAATTCATCTGATGGGGATCGAAGTGCGGCTGGCCGTCATCATGGCCGAGCGGGGCGTAAGCGGTCGTGCCCTGGCCGCGCATGTCGGCATTACCGAGGCCAATTTATCGCTCCTGCGGCAAGGCAAGGTCAAAGGCGTGCGCTTTGAAACGCTGGCGGCGATTTGCGACTATCTGAACTGTCAGCCCGGCGATCTGCTGGTCTATCGCCCAGACGGGGCCGGTTAGGCGTCGGCCTTCCAGCCGCCCGCGCGGGTCTGCACGAATGCATCGGCGCAGCGCTTGGCCAGCGCACGAACGCGCCCGATATAGGCTTGCCGTTCGGTGACCGAAATCACCCCGCGCGCATCCAGCAGGTTGAAGATATGCGAGGCCTTGATGCACTGATCATAGGCGGGATGCGCCATGACGATGCGTTTACCGGTCTTGGGGTCTTCGGCAGGCTGGTCGAGGATGGCGGCGCATTCGGCCTCGGCCTCTTCGAAATGGCGCAGCAGCACATCGGTGTTGGCGACGTCGAAATTCCACCGCGCGTATTCTTCTTCGGTCTGCTTGAAGACATCGCCATAGCTTAGCGCGATGGGCGACTGCGGGTCATTAAAGGGCATGTCCATCACGTGATCGATGCCCAGAACATACATCGCCAGACGTTCCAGACCATAGGTCAGCTCCCCCGAGACAGGCGTGCAATCATGGCCGCCAACTTGCTGGAAATAGGTGAACTGGCTGACTTCCATGCCGTCGCACCAGACCTCCCAGCCCAAGCCCCAGGCGCCCAGCGTGGGGCTTTCCCAGTCATCTTCGACAAAGCGGATGTCATGCAGGGCCATGTCGATCCCGATCGCCTCGAGCGAGCCCAGATAGAGATCCTGCAAATCGGGCGGGCTGGGTTTGATCAGCACCTGAAACTGATAGTAATGCTGTAACCGGTTCGGGTTTTCGCCATAGCGCCCATCGGTCGGGCGGCGCGACGGCTGCACATAAGCCGCCGCCCATGGCGTCGACCCAAGCGCGCGCAGCGTGGTGGCGGGGTGGAACGTGCCTGCGCCCACTTCCATGTCATAAGGTTGCAGCACCGCACAGCCCTTGGTCGCCCAATAGGCCTGCAAACGCAGGATGATTTCCTGAAAAGAGCGCGGCTGGTCCGTCATGACATCCTCGGGGTCGGGGGCTGGGTCTGAATCTCGGCGCCTGTCTAGGCTTGTGGGCAGGCAAGGTCAACGCGGACAGAGAAAGGCGCTTGGATTGCGGCGCGGGATGCGGTTTATCTGGGGCGAAGGCAGATAAAGTAGCAAGGGGCAGGGTCATGCGCGCAATCTGGGCTTGGGTGATGGTGGTGCTGATTGGCGTCACGCCTGTCGCGGCACAGGAGGACGATGTTGTCTGGATCCAGATTGAGGCGCGGCCATCGCTGGAAGAGGCCACCGGGCGCGCCGCCTTTTTTGCCGGGCAGTTGTCGGATGTTGCGGGCTTTGCCCTTGGCGGCTCATGGTATGGTATCATGCTTGGCCCCTATCTGCGCGGCACGGCCGAAGATTTGCGCGATGTCCTGATCCAGGAGGGGCGCATACCGCTCGATGCCTATATCACCGCGCCCAACGGGTTTGGGGCACCGTTCTGGCCCCTCGCGCCCAACGATCCTGTGCCGCTGCCCATCATCGACGCGCCAGAGAGCGTGACAGCGCCCGAAGCGGTGCCCACGCTCGAACCCGAGACGGCCATTGCCGAGACCACAGCCCCCGTGGCGCCGCCGCCGGTGGATGAAACTCCGCAAGAGGCCCGCACGTCCGAGGCCACCCTGTCGCCGGAAGGTCGGCGCCAATTGCAGCGCGCCCTACGTGAAGAGGGGTTTTACAGCGCCGCCATTGATGGCGATTTCGGGCGCGGCACGCGCCGCGCCATGGCGCTGTGGCAAGAGGCACAGGGGCTTGAGGCCACTGGTATTCTGACCACGGATCAGCGCGCCGTCTTGATGCAGGCCTATCTTGCACCGCTGACATCGGTTGGCATGGCGCCTTATGACGATCCGGCGGCGGGCATCGCGTTGGACCTGCCGCTGGGTGCTGTGCGCTTTGTCGGGCACGAGGCGCCTTTTGCCCGGTTTGATGCCACATCAACCCTGCCCGGCGCGCAGGTGCTGCTGATCAGCCAGCCCGGCGATCGCGGCACCCTACAGGCGCTTTTTGAGGTGATCCAAACGCTCGAGATCCTGCCGCCGCTGGGCGACCGCAGCCTGGCGCGGTCCGGCTTTGTCATCGAAGGGCGCGGGCCGGGGCTGGTCAGCCATGCCGAAGCCCGGTTGGACGAGGGCGAGATCAAGGGGTTTGTGCTGGCCTGGCCCATCGGGGATGAGGCGCGCCGCGCCCGCGTGCTGGGCGCCATGCAGGACAGCTTTACCCGCCGGCCCGGAACCCTCCGGGCCGCGCCGCTGGCCGATGGGCCAGATCTTCTGGCAGCACTGACGCTGGCCGAGCCAAAGATGAGCCGGAGCGGGATGCGCGTGGACGCGGCGGGCCATGTACTGACCAGTTCTCAGGCCGTGGCGGGCTGCGGCCGGGTCACGCTGGGCGATGGGACGGAGCTGACGCCCGTGGCCTCGGATACGCGTCTGGGTCTGAGCCTGCTCAAAGGCCCGGCACCCGCAAACACGGCCTCACCTGTTTTTGCACCGCAATCTCTGGCGCTTGGCACACCGGTTCTGGTGGCGGGCTTCCCGGTGGGCGGCGCGGCGGGTCTTCCGGCGCTGAGTTTTGGCCAGTTGACAGACACCGGCGGTGCCGCAGGGGGCGGTGTGATCCGGATGGATCTGGCGCATCAGCCCGGCGATGTCGGCGGGCCGGTACTGGACCGCGCGGGCCGCGTGATTGGCCTGCTGCTGGCCAGCGCCGAAGACACCCGCGCTCTGCCCGACGGCCTGTCTGTGGCGGCCGACGCCAATGCAGTGACAGCATTGCTTCTGCAGGCCGGGCTGACACGCCGGACCTCGGCCGACAGCACCGCGCTGAGCCCTGGCGCCCTGGACCGGCTGGCCGGAGAGATGGCGGTCATGGTGCAGTGCTGGCAGGAGTGAGCAGGAACGCTACCCCAGCGCGGATGCTGGGCCGGGTGAGCCCTGGCCCGGTGCCTCTCAACCTTGCCCGGAACGCCGCAGACCATACCAAAGCACCCACACGCTCAGGCGGATTGTTGGCGGGATTATCACTTTTAACGTGATTTTTGTACTGTGGCCCCTGTCAGAGGTGGCGCCTGTTATTCAACAATCTGTGTGCATCCGCTGGCATGGTCTGGTCAAGCGGAGCAATATATTTCCCAATTATCCACCAAACAAAGCACGTGTTGAGCGATGCAGTTGAAAACCAAACGGAAAACACGCTGACCTATTGAGCTACGCTATTCAAACCGCACCACTTAGGAAATCGCGGAATAGGCCAATATTGCTTGTCCCTAGACTTTTCGGAGGCAAGCATGATCACAGAGTTGAAATCGGTTCGAGACATTTGGAAGAAGATGCCCAGCGAGCGCCATGCTCGCATCTTCCTCGAAGCGATGATCTGGCCGTCTGGTCGCCATTGCCCGCATTGTGGCAGCCTTAGCTCAACCCCAATCCGCGGACGCACTGCTCGCCCTGGCCTCTACCAATGCGCCGAACGCGGGTGCCGCCTTCAATTCACGGTCACCACAAAGACCCCGATGCATGCCACGAAACTGGATCTTCGAGTCTGGATTGCGGCAATCTTTCTGGTGCTGACGTCCAGCAAGGGAATCTCCTCCGTCGTCATGGCGAGGATCTTGGGGGTGAATCAGAAAACGGCTTGGAAGCTAGGCCATGCGATCCGGGAATTGATGGATGACCGCGAGGCTGTTTCCGCCAGGTTGAACGGTGTTGTCGAGGTGGATGAGGCATATGTCGGTGGCGCCCCTAAGTTCAAGAAAGGCGTGAAGAACAAGCGTGGCCGGGGCACAGGTAAACCTATGGTGCTGGTTGCAGCGGATCGCAATGGGCAGGCGAAGGCGACATTGATCCCGAATGCGCGGAGTGCGACACTCGCGCCAATCATGAAAAAGTGGATTGCCCCCTCATCGACACTCATGACCGACAGCAATTCGGCTTACAGGAAGATCGGTCAGAGTTTCGCATCTCACCACACTGTCAACCATGGCAAACGGCAGTATTCGCGGCCTTCCAAGGGGGCGCACATCAACACCGTGGAGGCCGTGAACTCCCAAGTGCAGCGCGCCCTGATTGGTGTTTATCACCGCCTCGGTCGGCAACATCTTCAAAGATATCTGGACGAAATTCTGTGGCGCTGGAACCATCGCCAGCAGGAAGTGAAGATCAGGAACCGGAAAACAGCATCTGGCACAAAGACGATTGCAACAACAGTCTGGAAGCCGATCCGTGTCGTTGAGCAGATGCGGGGATTGCTCTGTTGTGCTGTTGGTCGTCAAATCAGGCGCACGCCAAGTTGGGGCTTGCAATGGCCATAGATTGACCCAATCTGCGTTCACATGACATGCGCTTGGATGGTTTGTATCAAGGGATTTACGCGTTTTTAGGAGGATGATTTGGAAGTCATTATTAAATCAGTGATGGTGCTTGGGGTACCTATTTCAGATATCCTTGAGGGTTGGGTCCTATTGCTTTTTGCTGGTTTCATAGCCTTAGATACCTATTTAGGGTATCGAAACAGGTGCATGATAATATTCAATATTTTCCAGATACTGGGGCTTGTTTCTGGATATTTTTGGGCAATGTCCATCTTTGAAATGCAAGATGTATCAGGCCCTTGGGCCTGGGGACTCGTGATAGGCACTTGGATCATTTTCGTTTTAATTATCCATGTCTGGTATTTTCTGAGATTTCTGAAATCTCGCGCTTAGATGGCCTGACGCAGCAACTCACCTCTATTCGCAAGCGAGTCTTGGGGATGTAGGGTAGCAACCGACTATTGGGCACGATGAACAATGAGCTTCTTTTGGTGGATAATTAGGATATATTTTGGCGCCTCCCACCGAGAAACCACCCTTTTTTTGACAGGTTTTTTGCGTTCGATCGGTCTGGCGAAGCCAGCCAAGACGGTCGCGACCCTCCCGCCTGATGAGGCGGAGCGCAAGAAGGTTGTCGCGGCGGCTGACGAGGCCGCGATTGCGCGGATCAAAA
>JABSSB010000213.1 GCA_013214715.1 Paracoccaceae bacterium
GCAGCCGTTTACTAAATCGTAGCCTTTTTATGAACTTTACAGGAACTTGAGATAAAATACGTTTTCCGGCAGCATGTAAGCATGCTGCAGTGCATTCTGCTCGCGCACAAGATTTTTTGGGTAGGCCAGGATGGCGTCATGATCGACAAGATCAAGATATAGTGACGCCGGTGGAAACCTTCGTTTGCCAAAACCTGACCTTCGCTGCAAGCAGTATGAGTGTCCGATAAGCGGACGAAGCTCTAATTCGCTGCACTTGCGCGAATGTCAGCTTTGCAGTCTTCCTAAGCGCAAGGGCTGATCAAAGAACGATTAGGTCTTGCATAACGGTTCGACGAGAGGGTTATTGGCGAAATGCTTTTATTTTCTTTTGTTGGATTTCTCATCGGGTTCGTACTTTCTCTGCGATTTGTTCGAAACCCACGCAAAGCTCTCATCTGGGGAGTGATTTTGGGTGTCGTCCCTTTGGTTTTGTTACTGGGACCAGCCAATGCTCCTGTGCAGGGCATTGGTTCGGTTCTGAATTTTGCTTTCTTCGCGCTTGGACCCATCATGCTGGCTCCATTTGTGGTAAGCGGCGCTGCGCTCGGCATGGTTGGCGCTTCGATTGTGTTATGGATCGGACAGGGTCGACCAAGGTGGGTCCGATGGACATCTGGATTGGCAATCGTGGGGCTGACCGCATCGGTAACACTTTGGCCCGTCGCGCAGCGTGAGATAACAAAGCAAAAACTTGCTGAAGACCGCGAGACCCGCGCAGCAGAGATCATCCGCGCGGATTTCACTGGCACCTTGGCTGGGCATGAAGTGAATTTTCCGGCAAGCCCTCGCCTCCACGTATTCGACGACTGTGCGCCAGGTGTTCAAGCTGGGCTATTCGGATGCTCAACAGACCTAACCAACCCCGTTTCCGTTTTCACAAAACTGAGTGACGTGCTCCTGCATGAACGTCGCGACACCATCAATTTCCGCACTATAATTGTTTCAGCTGTTGAACAGGACTGCCGCTCTGGGAATGACTATTGCCTCACGCAAGAGATGGTCGACCAATGGTGCAGAGAGATCCGTCCTGACCAAGCGGATAGCATCTGGTGCCTTGATAAACCGGCGAAGCGATTTGGATTCAAAACAGATGCAACGCCTGGCCCATCTGATCGCGAGGAACCAGAGCTGGCCGCACGCTACACTGACACCGCACTCGGTCCCGGCCGCGTTACATGCTTCTACAGTCCCAATCCCGACGAAACTGATCGGCAAGGCGCTAGCTGCAGCCTTTCGTTCATCATCGCTGATGGCGTGAGCGTCGCCTTTGGTGCACGTCGTGAACAAATAGCTTCAGGCGATTCTGTGTTGATCGAAACGATTGAGTTGGTCCCCGAGTATTGGGCAAACTTGACGGCAAATCGATAGCCGACATCGGTTCAGTCTGCAGCATCGGTCATCTTGGGCTCTTTCCAGCCATTCTCTGCGTTGCGCACGAACGGCAGCTTTGAACCGAAACCTATTCCTTACGCCTCTGCACCTTGCCTTCGAGGTTCAGGCACGGGAAACTTCAGGCCGAGTTCGAAAAAGATTTGCGATCCAGGACTGTTGAGCTGCTTGGCAAACGATTTACAGGCGTAAGCCCACTCCAATATGGGTGAAATGCGTTCCAAGCCACAGATGTAGCCACGACGTTCTCGCAGCGGCTAAAATTTAGTAAAAGGCTGGGAGTAAACCCCGCCCCACGCGATAATGCTAGGCCCTGCCCGACCAAGGCCGACCGCCGATCCAGACATCCGCGACCGCGCGGTCATCGCCCATCATGATCGTGGGGAAGACAGCCTCCCAGATGTTTTCCGCATGGGCGGCGCGTTGTGCGATGGCAGGGGTCGAGGCAAGGTCAAGCACAACAAGATCCGCCTCCATCCCCGGCGCGATACAGCCGATCTGCTCCTCCAGTCGCAAAGCCCGCGCCGATCCGGCTGTGGCCAGCCAGAGCAGTTGCGCCGGGTGCAGAGGCGTGTGACGCAGCTGCCCGATCTCATAAGCCGCCGCCATTGTCCGCAGCATCGAAAAGCTCGACCCGCCGCCGGTATCCGTGGCCAGCCCGATCCGGTGGCCTTCCGCCATCAGCCCGGCCATGTCAAAGAGACCCGAGCCGATGAAGGTATTGGAGGTCGGGCAATGCACAAGACTGGCCTCCACCTCACGCAGACGGGCGCGTTCGCGGGGGTCCAGATGGATCGCGTGCCCGTAAAGACCACCTGGGCCCAAAAGCCCAGCCGCTTCATAGGTATCAAGGTAATCGCGCGCCTCGGGGAACAGCTCCCGCACCCAGGCGATCTCATCGGTCTGTTCGCTCAGATGCGTCTGCATCAGCGCCTCGGGATGCTCGGCCCAGAGCGCGCCCAGCGCGGTCAATTGCTCACGCGTTGAGGTCGGTGAAAACCGCGGCGTGATCGCGTAGCTGCCGCGCCCGACACCGTGCCAGCGCTCCAGCAGGGTTTTGCTGTCATCATAGGCCGATTGCACGCTGTCGCGCAGCCCGTCGGGCGCGTTGCGATCCATGCAGGTCTTGCCTGCCACCACGCGCTGCCTGCGCCGCTGCGCCTCGGCAAAAAAGGCCTCCACGCTCTCGGGGTGGATGGTGCAAAAGCTGCACATGGTGGTCGTGCCCTGCGCGGCGGTCAGATCGAAATAGCGCGCGGCAATCTCGGCCGCGTAAGCCGGATCGCCAAAGCGCATTTCTTCGGGAAAGGTATAGCTGTTGAGCCAGTCGATCAGCCGCTTGCCCCAACTGGCGATGATCGCAGTCTGCGGGTAATGCACATGCGCATCGACAAAACCGGGCAGGATCAGCTTGTCGCCATAGGCCTCAACCTGAGCCGCCGGATGCGCGGCCAAAAGATCATGCTGCGCGCCGACCGCCATGATCCGCCCCTCGGCGATGGCGACAGCCTCTTCAACGACCATCGCCGCATCAGGGGTGACGTCAAAGGGGCTGTCGCGCGTGACCAGAACCCGCCCTGTCAGGATCGTGACATCCGCCATCTGCACCTCTGCTTTGCCTCATGGATCGATGCGCACAGATTAGGCTGTCGCGGCGTGCCGGTAAATTATGCCATTGTCATTGTTTTCTGGTAGCTGCTTCTCTTAAGTGGCGCGCAATAATCAGTAACGCGGAACCGATCGGGGACATCATGAGCGACAGCAGCACAGAACCGCTCGACACTCAGGCCCGCGAAGAGGATTACGAACTCTCCCCGCGGCAGGTCATGGCGATCACCTATGCGGTGGAACGCGGCGATGCCGAGGCGCTGGCCGAGCTCTTGGAGCCGATGCACCCCGCCGACATTGCCGACCTGCTGGAACAGATCAACGCCTTTGATCGCGGGCGGCTGGTGCGGCTGATGGGGGACGAGTTCAGCGGTGAGATTCTCTCTGAACTCGACGATGCGCTGCGCGACCGGATCATCCCGCTTTTGCCCAAGACGGTGCTCGAAGACGCCGTGCGCGAGCTCGACAGCGATGACCTGGTCGATCTGGTCGAAGATCTTGACGCGCCCGAAGCCATTCTGGACGCGCTGGATGACCGCGACCGCGCCGCGGTGGAAAGCGCGCTGGCCTATCCCGAAGGCTCCGCCGGGCGCCTGATGCAGCGAGAGGTCGTGATGGCGCCAGAGCATTGGACCGTAGGAGACGCCATCGACCATATGCGCAATGCCGATCACCTGCCCGATCAGTTCTATCACATGGTGCTGGTCGATCCGCGCCTGCATCCGATCGCGAACGTCACGCTGGGGCGGATCATGGGCGCGCCGCGCGCCAAGTTGCTGCGCGATATCGCCGAAGAGGTGTTTGAAGTCATCTCGGTCACGCAGGACGAAGGCGATGTGGCCTATGCGTTCAACCAGTATCACCTGATCTCGGCTCCGGTGGTGGATGAAGATGGCCGTCTGGTCGGCGTGATCACCATCGATGACGCGATGGCCGTGCTGGATGCCGAACATGAAGAAGACATGCTGCTGATGGCAGGCGTGAGCGAAAGCTCCCTGTCGGACTCGGTGGCCGATACGGTCAGGGCGCGCCTGCCTTGGCTTTTTGCGGCGCTGGCGGCGGGGATCGCCGGGGCGGCGGTTATCTCGCAGTTTGATGAAGCGATCAGCGCCTTTGTCGCTTTGGCGATCCTGATGCCCATCGTGGCGGCGATGGGGGGCAATGCAGGCACGCAGACCCTCACGGTGACAGTGCGCGCGCTGGCCACACGCGATTTGACCAGGGCCAATATTATGCGGGTGATCCGCCGCGAATTTCTGGTGGGGCTTTTGAACGGCACGGTCTTTGCCACCGTGATGGGCGGGCTCGCGGCCGTGTGGTTCGACATGCCCGAACTTGGGCTGATCATGGCCGCCGCGCTGATCATCAACATGCTGATCGCCGGGCTGGTCGGCACGATGGTGCCCTATGTGCTGGACAAGCTGGGGGCGGACCCGGCGCTGGCCTCGGGCACATTCGTGGCGACCACCACCGATATGATGGGCTTTTTCGCCTTTCTCGGGCTGGCCTCTCTGGTGCTGCTATGACCGATATGACCGAGCTGAAATCCAAGGCCCGCAAGGCTGCCTTCGCCCGCCGGAAAGAGGCAAACGCCGCCGCGCGCGCCGACACGGCCGGACGCCTGTCCGAAGTTCTGGCCGGCTATCGCGGCGTGACGCTGGCGGGATACATGCCCATCCGGACCGAGATCGACCCCCTGCCTGCCATGTCTGAGGCCGCCGCCCACGGGCCGGTCTGCGTGCCGGTGATCGAAGATAATGGCCTGCCGCTGCGCTTTGCCCGCTGGGAGCCAGAGGTCCAGATGGTGCCTGGCCCCTTTGGCGCGCAGGTGCCCGCAACACTGGACTGGATCACGCCCGAAATTCTGATCGTGCCGCTGGTGGCCTTTGATGCGGCGGGCCATCGGCTGGGCTATGGCGGCGGGTTTTATGACCGCACGCTCGAACAGTTGCGCGGCACTGGCGCGGCGCTGGCCATAGGCTTTGCCTATGACGCGCAAGAAACCGATGCGTTGCCGCAGGAACCCACCGATGCGCCGCTGGACATGATGGTGACCGAGACACGGGTGATCGACCTGCGTTCAACGCGGGCTTGATCGCCGCGCGCCTTCGGCCTTTCTACGGCCCACACCCGACACCTGTCGGGTGATGGAGTGTGTGTGACTGAGCTTGCGGCCCGTCGCTAAGGCCCCGATACGGGACCGCATTGACCCAAAAGACGTCCGCGCGCGAGGCCGGGCGCCTTTGGCGCCTGTCCCAAACATCACAGACATCCAAGTGAAATTCTCAAAACAGGACCAACGTGTTCTGCACGTTCTGGCGCGTGGCGGCGCCATCCATTTTGACCGCCACAGCAATGGCAAAATCACCTCTGTTCATTGCGTGATCCGCGACGGCCATGTGCTGAGCGATTACACCCTGCCCGTCTTCACAAGGCTGAAGGCGCGACGGTTGATCAAATCCGTGAACGGACACCCCTATCGCGTCACCAAACGCGGCCTTCGGGCCGTGAATGCCCAACAGGATAACCGACAATGACCAAAGCTGACATTCATCCCACCCACCCCGACGACATCCCCGGCTTGCAGCAAGTGCTGCATGAGACAGATCTGTTCCCGCCCAACCTGCTGCCCGATCTGCTGGCGCAGGGCGGGGCGGATATCTGGCTGAGTTGCCATGTCAATGGCGCGGCCTTTGGCTTGGGCCTGACCGCGCCCGACTCCATGACCGACGGCACGTGGACTATGCGCGCGCTGCCCGTGCGGCCCGAGGTTCAGGGGCAGGGTCTGGGCGCGACATTGGTCACAGCCAGCGAAGACCGGCTGCGCAGCCTTGGCGCAAGACTGCAGATCCTGGACACATCCGGCACCGATGCCTTCACCGCGACCCGCGCGTTTTATGTCGCACAAGGTTATGATCGCGAAGCCCGCA
>JABSSB010000214.1 GCA_013214715.1 Paracoccaceae bacterium
CGCGGACCTGCAGATACTGGGCAATATTGTCTTCCAGTTCATCGACCCTGCGCAGGGTGACAGGGCCGTCTTTTGTGACCATGCAAAAGGGCAAACGGCTTGCGTCGCGCCACAACGCAAAATCTGCCTCGATGAATGCCACAGAGATACTGTCCAGGAACTCTTCGAACCCAGCCAGCGTGATCTGAGCCAGATCCGCCTCCAAATATGACTCAGATCCCAGCATGGCTTGGGCCCACACGCAGCCCTATGATTTGTGGCCGTCAGGTGTTGAACAGGAAATGCAGCACGTCGCCATCCTGCACCATGTATCCCTTGCCTTCCGCGCGCATCTTGCCGGCCTCTTTCGCCGGGCCTTCACCGCCCAGCCTGACGTAATCGTCATAGGCAATGGTTTCGGCGCGGATGAAGCCTTTTTCGAAATCGCCATGGATCACGCCCGCCGCCTGCGGCGCCAGAGTGCCAGTGCGGATCGTCCAGGCGCGCGCCTCTTTCGGGCCGACGGTGAAATAGGTTTCCAGATGCAGCAGTTCATAGCCCGCGCGGATCAACCGATCGAGCCCCGGCTCCTCCAGCCCCATCTCGGACAGGAACATCTCGGCTTCATCATCCTCAAGCTGGCTGATCTCTTCTTCGATCCGGGCTGAGATGATGACATGGGCATTGCCCTGCGCGGCGGCCATTTCGGCCACTTTGGCCGAATGCGCGTTGCCGTCGGCCGACTCGTCTTCGCCCACATTGCAGACGTAAAGCACCGGCTTGGTGGTCAGCAATTGCAGCAGCTTCCACGCTTTGAGGTCTTCGGCATCGACCTCAACCAGTCGGGCGGGCTTGCCCTCTTCCAGCATCTCCTGCGCGGCGGCCAGCAGGCGGTCCTGATCCTTGGCCTCTTTGTCATTGCCTTTCAGCTTGCGCACCAGATTGGCGCGGCGCTTTTCGATGCTTTCCAGATCGGCCAGCATCAGCTCGGTCTCGATCACTTCGGCATCGGCCACCGGGTCAACCCGACCTTCGACATGGGTCACGTCGCCATCTTCAAAGCAACGCAGCACGTGGGCGATTGCGTCCACCTCGCGGATATTGGCGAGAAACTGGTTGCCCAGCCCTTCCCCCTTGGATGCGCCTTTGACCAGACCGGCGATGTCCACAAAGGTCATCCGCGTCGGGATGATCTGTTTCGACTGCGCGATCCCCGCCAACTTGTCCAGCCGCGCATCGGGCACATTGACCTCACCCACATTGGGCTCGATCGTGCAAAAGGGAAAATTCGCCGCCTGCGCAGCGGCAGTTTTGGTCAGTGCATTGAAGAGCGTCGACTTGCCCACATTGGGCAGGCCCACGATACCCATTTTGAAACC
The DNA here is from genome assembly GCA_013214715.1 of Paracoccaceae bacterium. Lineage (GTDB taxonomy): Bacteria > Pseudomonadota > Alphaproteobacteria > Rhodobacterales > Rhodobacteraceae > JABSSB01. The sequence continues at coordinate 1,359 of JABSSB010000214.1, forward strand.
CATATCGGCCTCCGGTTGCCGTTTCGCGCGGGTTACCCCGCCGATGCCGCATGCGCAAGGGCTGCTCCCCGTTGAACCGCCCCGCAATTTGCGCCACAAGGGGCCGGATCACGAACGCCGGAGGCCCCGATGACCCGCATTGACGCCAAATTTGCCGACCTGACGGCCCAAGGCAAAAAGGCTTTTGTTGCCTATGTCATGGCCGGGGATCCCGATTATGACCGCTCGCTTGAGGTGGTCAAAGGCCTGCCGGGCGCCGGCGTGGATATCATCGAACTGGGCCTGCCCTTTACCGATCCGATGGCCGATGGGCCGACGATCCAAGCCGCGGGACAACGCGCGCTGGATGCCGGCATGACGCTGGACCGCACGCTGGCGTTGGCGACCGAGTTTCGCAAAACCGATGACACCACCCCGATTGTGCTGATGGGCTATTACAATCCGATCTACTCTTGCGGCGTGGACGCGTTCCTGGACAAGGCCAAAGCCGCCGGGATCGATGGGCTGATCGTGGTGGACCTGCCGCCCGAAGAAGATGAAGAACTTTGCCTGCCCGCCCAGGCCGCCGGGCTGAATTTCATTCGTCTGGCGACGCCAACAACCGATGATGCGCGCTTGCCGCGTGTGCTTCAGAACACGTCGGGCTTTGTCTATTACGTGTCGATCACAGGCATCACCGGCGCGGCCGAGGCGCAGGCCGACAATGTGGCGCCGGAAGTGACGCGGATCAAATCCGCCACAGACCTGCCCGTGATTGTGGGCTTTGGCATCAATTCGCCAGAAAAGGCGGAAGGCATCGCGGCGATTTCGGATGGCGCCGTGGTCGGCTCCGCCATTGTCAGCAAAATCGCATCCGGGGAGCCAGTGGCCGAGGTGCTGTCTTTCGTCAAAAGCCTGTCGGACGGAGCGCATCGCGCCTGATCTTCAGCTTTCCAGCCGGTTGGCATCCAGCGTTTCGCGCAAGGCTTTCAGGATTGGCACAATCGCCATCGATTGCTCACGGTCCAGTTGGCCTGTCAACCGGTCGAATTCCCGCAATAATGCCATGATGGTGCCGGCGCGCAAATCGCGCCCTTTGGGTGTCAGCCAGACCCGTTTAGACCTTGCGTCGTCGGGGTTTGGCTTCATCTCGACCAGCCCGTGTTTTTCCTAGCCGGACAGCCTGTGCGTCATGGTCGTCTTGGCGACCTGAAAGGCGCGCGCCAGCTCCAGCGGCGCGCGGATTACATGGCTGATGGTGGCCAGAAACTCCGTCTTGGCCTGGTTCGCGCGCTCCGCCTGTTTCTTGGCATCCCCCAGATCCGCCGTACGATCCCGCACCGCATCTTCCAGCGAGCACGCCGTTAAGGTCGGTGCCGGATTGGCCTCCCACAATTCCCGGGTCTTGGCGTCCAGCAAATGCTCCGCTTCTTCGCGGGCGCGCCACTACCGTTCACAGCGGTGGCGCAAGACCCGATCCCCGGATGTCTGCCCGGCGGTCACCCGCTTATCCGACGATCCGGATATCCAAATCCACAGCGTGGCGCCTCGGCTCATCCCGCGGCGTGACCGAGATTTCAGTCAGAATGTCAAAATGCTAAGCACAGGCCCGGATCATACCATGTCAGAACTCCACACATGGCCTTTTCCGAACTGTAATCCATCTTCACACGCGTCGGCCCACCTCATGTCGTGGCGAATGTCGACAATTCCGCATCGGGATAGAGCTTGCGCAGCTCCACATGCACCTCGCTCTCGATGAGATCGAGCATTTCCAGCACATTGGATTTGTCCTTGAAGAAATCCGGATAGGTCTTCACGAACCGCCCGTGAATCCAGTTGCCAAGCACCCGCTGCAGCTGATCGGTCGGCAGACCGCTTTGATCGCTGACCGCCTGCAAGATTTGCATCAATTCCGAACCAAGTTATTGCCAAAAGCGCCATAGGCCCCGCCCGAAGCGATATCGAAACGGTCGAGGATATCCTCCACCGCATCTTCGCCCAATGCATCTTCGTCCATGTGCAGTAATTCGACAAAGACCATCCCCTTCATCGCCAACCCTCCGACATGTTTCTGTCCCCCAGACATGCCGGAACGCGGTTAATGTTCCCTGAGTGCGGCCTCAGCTGAGGCCTTGCTTTTCTAAGTTGATTTGGTCAAATAGGTTTACCAATTAGGAAGGCTTCGCCCATGCCCGTCATCACCTGCATCGATGATCTCAAGCGTCTTCATGAAAAGCGTGCGCCGCGCATGTTCTATGATTACTGCGAAAGCGGCTCTTGGACGGAACAGACCTTTCGCGACAACTCCTCCGATTTCGAAAAGCTGCGCCTGCGCCAGCGTGTCGCCGTGGATATGAGCGGCCGCTCCACCACCGCTCAGATGATCGGTCAGGATGTGGCCATGCCGGTGGCGCTGGCTCCGGTTGGGTTGACCGGCATGCAAAACGCGGATGGAGAGATCAAGGCCGCCAAAGCCGCGCGCGATTTTGGCGTGCCCTTTACGTTGTCGACCATGTCGATCAACTCCATCGAAGAGGTGGCCGAGGCGACCAAAGCTCCCTTCTGGTTCCAGCTTTACACGATGCGCGACACGGATTTCACCGCCAACCTCATCGAACGCGCGAAAGCGGCCAATTGTTCAGCCCTTGTCATTACGCTGGATCTGCAATTGCTGGGGCAGCGGCACAAGGATCTTAAGAATGGCCTCTCGGCCCCGCCAAAGCTTACTGCCAAGACCATTGCCAACCTGATGACCAAATGGTCCTGGGGGATAGAGATGCTGGGCGCCAAGCGGCGCAATTTTGGCAATATCGTCGGCCATGTCAAAGGCGTAAGCGACACCTCACAGCTCAGTTCCTGGACGGCGGATCAGTTCGACCTGACGCTGGATTGGGACAAGGTTGCCAAGCTGATGGAGCAATGGGGGGGCAAGGTGATCCTCAAAGGCATTCTGGACGCCGAAGACGCCCGAATGGCTGCCAAGCTGGGCGCGGATGCCATCGTTGTTTCGAACCATGGCGGGCGGCAATTGGATGGCGCGCTGTCTTCGATCCGCGTTCTGCCGTCGATCCTCGACGCGGTGGGGGATCAGGTCGAGGTGCATCTCGACAGCGGCATCCGCTCGGGCCAGGATGTGCTCAAAGCGCTGGCTTTGGGAGCAAAAGGCACGATGATCGGGCGCGCTTTTGTCTATGGGCTGGGCGCAATGGGTCAGGCCGGTGTGACCAAGGCGCTTGAGGTCATCCATAAGGAACTGGATATGACCATGGCCCTGTGTGGCGAGACGAAGGTTGGTGATCTGGGGCGGCACAACCTGCTAATCCCTGCGGATTTCGAAGGGCAGTGGGTCACAAACTGACCCGCGCGGCGGGTTGGCCCAACCGTCCAGCCCGGTCCCGATGCCGATAGACACACCCTGATAATCGTCGCCGAACACATATCGCGCGGCAAGACGTCCCTTTTTGACAACCGGAATCCCGGTTTGGCTGACGTCAAATTCCAGCCCCGCCCCCAACCGCGCCAGCCAGTTGATCCCCAAAAGCTTGGTCCGATCGCCGGGAAAGGCGGAAATGCTGGCTTCCCACATGCTTTTGAGCAGTCAGCCAAAACCACGGGAGCCCCGAATAGGATACCGCGCCCTGAACCAGGCCGAACTGGTGATCGCATCGGCGCGCGCGTTCAGATAGGAAGACCCGCCAATCGGCATCAGTTTCAGATGCCTAGGCCGCAGGCGGATGCCATATTCGGCGCCCAGACTGTCAACCGTTGCGATAACGGGCAGAGCCCGTTAAACGCCCCGCCATGACCCAACCGACACGCCCCCATCGCAACTTCTATGGCCGCATCAAGGGCAAGGCCCTCAAGCAAAGCCAGAAGACCTATCTCGACGAAGACCTCGCCGCGCTCTCCCCCGGTGCGGTGGACTGGGACGTCAACCCGGACCGCACACCGCTCGATCTGGACGCGCGGTTCGGCGGCAGACCCGTCTGGCTTGAGATCGGCTTTGGCGGAGGGGAGCATCTGGTGCATCAGGCGGCCAGCAATCCCGATATCGGCATCATCGGGGCGGAGCCGTATATCAACGGCGTCGCCATGCTGCTGGGCAAGATCCGGCGCGCCGGGGTCGACAATCTGGCGGTCTATCCGGGCGATGTGCGCGATCTCTTTGACGTGCTGCCCGATCAATCCATCTCGCGCGCCTTCCTGCTCTATCCAGACCCATGGCCGAAAGCGCGCCACCACCGCCGCCGCTTTGTCACGCCCGAGCATCTTGAGCCTTTGGCCCGCGTGCTCAAACCCGGATCGATCTTCCGCGTGGCCACCGATATCCCCGATTACGTGCGCCAAACCCTCGAAGAGGTGCCGGGCGCGGGGTTTGAGTGGCTGGCCGAACGGCCCGGTGACTGGCGGGAGCCGTGGGACGACTGGCTCTCCACCCGATACGAGCAAAAAGCACTGCGCGAGGGCCGCACACCGCATTACCTGACCTTCCGCCGACGCTGATCGGATCATTTTGCGCTATGGGCCGCGCCTCAAGCCGCCCGACCTCCGATGACCATGTGTAAACTGACCTTTGTCCTCTGGGCAGCGAATTGCAGGTTTGAGCCCACATGGACTGCTGCGCAGACGCAGCAT
>JABSSB010000215.1 GCA_013214715.1 Paracoccaceae bacterium
GAGACCATCGTCCAGATGGACCAAAGGCCTGTCATGCACTAACAATCAAATTGGACCACTCAAGTGGGGCTGATCACGATGTGCTGGACGCTTTGACGGACCTGTTCATTCTGCTCAGGCCACCAGAGTACATCAGATCCGACAACGGTCCGGAGTTCATCGCTCACAAGGTGCGGGACTGGATCGTCGCGGTCGGAGCCAAGACTGCCTATATCGAACCATTCGTCGGGAAATTGACCCCCCAGATCAATTTCTGATCCTCCTCATCCTTGGGAAAACGGGTATTGTGAAAGCTTCAACGCCAGGTTCTGCGATGAACTGCTGAACGGCGAAATCTTCTACAGTCTGCGGGAGGCCAAAATCCTGATCGAGCAATGGCGCATTCACTACAACAGTGTCAGGCCGCACAGCTCATTGGGCTATCATCCGCCTGCACCGGAAAGCATCGTTCCGATGGACCAAAGGCCCACGATGCACTAACAATAAAACTGGACCACCCAATGGGGGCACACCAAGGTGGCGGCCGCACTTCATATAAGGATCGAACCAAATCGATAGAGACCCGCGGCGCTTCAGCGCTTCATTGTAAGCCGACCAGTTCGTGGTCTTGTATTTCGTAGGGGTCCAACTGCTTATGTCTTCCAGCTATCATGCTGGATTTGCGCAGTGAATCCCGGGAGGCGATTTGCGCAACAAAGTCCCCATAGGCGCTGACGTAAGACATAAGCGAAGTATAATCGAAATCGATTAAAAGACCGACCATTTCAGTTCACGTGCAACTTCCTCAAGCGCTCGCATCGCCAAGACCGAGTTGCCCTTTTTGTCCAAACCTGGACACCAAGCCGCGATGGATCCAATCCCAGGAACACTTGCAACGACACCCCCTCCGACGCCACTTTTGCAGGGTAGGCCAACTCGGAAAGCGACCTCTCCAGAGGCATCGTAGCATCCACATGTCATCATAAGTGCATTTATCCGCCGCGCACGCTCTGGGGTGAGCTTCCAATCCTCTTTGAGCTCTTGATTTCCTGCGAAAGCCAAAAACCGAGTTGCCGTGGCAAGCTGAACGCAACTCATTTCAATACTGCACTGCCTAAAGTAGCTCTCTATGGTCGCTTTTACGCCGCTCTCAATGTTACCCTCGGCAAGCATAAAGTAAGCTAGGGCTCTGTTTCTATCACCGGTGGACATCTCTGAAGCGAAGACAGCTTCGTCTATTTCAATCGTCGGATCGTTCGCCAATGTTCGACACAGCTCAAGAACGGGGTGTTCTTCGGATTTTGCCTCCTCTTCTTGAAGGATGACATCCGAGACGACCAATGCACCAGCATTTATGAACGGGTTTCTTGGTTTCCCACGCTCAAATTCAAGCTGCACGATTGAATTAAATGGATCACCTGAAGGCTCTCGACCGACACGTCGCCACAATGTTGCGCCTACTCGATCAAGAGCAACTACAAGACTGAATACCTTCGATATACTTTGTATTGAGAAAGCCACATTTGCATCGCCAGCTGAGATCGGAAGACCATCCAAGGGAGCAACAGCGATCCCAAACTGGTTCAGAGAAACACTTGCCAATTCCGGAATATAGTCAGCCACATCTCCACGATCTGCTTCACCTGCCATACGATGCGAAATATCGTCTAAGACAGATTGTACAAACGGCCGGTCAAACTCTTTTTGCAACTTCTTTTTCCACCCAAATTTCGCTTGAGATGCCTTCCTTTGGACCTTCAAAGTTATCCAACTCAAATATTGGCTCTATTCCCGCATTGCGCTGTCCAAAATAATCCCGTGTCAGTCGATAAACGATCCCGGATAACAGAAGGATTGCTGTCAAATTTATTACCGCCATCATGCCCATGGCGGCATCCGCAAAATTAAACACAGTTGTAACAGTCTGAACAGCCCCCCAGATCACCATCCCAAGACATGCAAAACGCAGTATCGTCATTGGGAGTTTACCCTGAAGCCCGAGAAAGGTCATAGCATTTTCAGAATACGAATAGTTTCCTAAGATGGATGTGAAGCCAAAGAATACAATTGCTATAGCTATGAAATAGCTGCCCAACACACCTAGGTGACTGTCCAGCGCGTTTTGGGTTAGTTGCATCCCCGTAGCTTCATCTGTTCCGAGCACACCAGACAAAAGGATCATAAGCGCAGTCGCCGTACAAACGAGTATGGTATCAATAAAACAACCAAAAGCCTGAACCAACCCTTGGCTGGAAGGGTGATGAGGAGATGGGGTTGCAATCGCTGCAATATTGGGTGCAGACCCCATGCCAGCTTCGTTTGAAAATAGCCCTCTTTTGATACCATTCAGCATTGCGGCCATGACGCCCCCAGCAACTCCACCAGCCGCCTCTTGAAGTCCCAAAGCGCTCGACACAATTAGCCAAAGCATTCCGGGCACCTCAGAGATATTAAGTACCATCACAAGAACGGTGATCAGCAGATAGGTACCAGCCATGAATGGGACCAGTATCTCGGCCACTTTTGCAATAGCTTTTATGCCACCGAAGATAACAGTCGCTGCAAACACTGCTATAGCAACACCTACCCATAGTTTTTCAACTCCGAAAGCACCGGAAAGCGCTTCTGCAATCGAGTTGGATTGAACTGCCACAAATATCAGCCCAAAGCTCAAGATTAGACAGACAGAAAAAAGAGCTCCCGCCCAAGGTGCATTTAACCCTTTGGAGATGTAAAAAGCTGGCCCGCCACGAAATTCGCCTGTTTTCGTCTCGACTTTGTACAGCTGCGCAAGCGTGCTCTCAGCGTAAGCAGTTGCCATGCCAACAAGAGCTACGATCCACATCCAAAAAATTGCACCTGGACCACCCAGAGTCAGAGCTACAGCAACCCCTGCGAGGTTGCCCGTTCCCACGCGCGACGCAAGACTAACTGTCAGAGCTTGAAAGGGAGTAATCCCACGTTTATCGGTGTCAGGCGCGGACCTAACAACGCGCAGCATCTCACTAAAATGCAAAAACTGTGGCGCCCCAAGTCGCACAGTAAAATAAACTCCCGCCCCTAAGAGGCCATAAATCAAGATATAATTCCAGAGGATGCCATTTAGGCTATCTATCAGCGTTGCCATCAAAAAACTCACATTCAGACATCCAAATACTGCTCGGGCAGCATACCTGAACTCACCTCGACAGAGTTTGAAACGGTTTTCAACACAATTTTACGCTGAATGTCGACGATTGCATCATGCTAGCGGCTGGTTTCACAGATCGCCCGTAGAGCGATCTCTGCCCGTCGTCAGTGTTTTGGGAAACAAGTGCGGTGTAGACTAGAAGAGTGGTCGGCGCATCTGTTTGTTGCGGTTTTCCGCGGCGCTTGAAATGTCTTTTGTTTGATCCTTTCTCTTTACTGTAGACTGGCTTTGTCGCGACCAAAGCAGACGTCAGCATGTGTGACGTTGTTCAGGCTCCTTCATCATAAACTTGCGTCGCACCTCGTCAGGGATGCGGCTTCAGACATGCTTTGGCTTGGGGGATCGGTCTTGCAGACCAGCTTCGACAAGCTGCTGATAACGATCATACCAACGGTAGAATTTGGTGCGCGGTACGCCAAGTTTGGGCAATGTTTGGCATTAAGATGCGCGCCCTAAACTCGCTGGATGATGTCCAGTTTCTAAGATGCGGCGCACCTCATTCTTGGTCACCTCCAGCGTTTGCTCCCCCACGATCCCTTTCAGATCACGTGCCTCGCGGTGCAAATCTTTGACCTCATCTGTTGTGGCAGCGCGGGCTGTATCGCCAGCTCAACGCCGCTTGCCAGCTTCCATTAAGTCCTTCAATGGTTGTAGGTGTGCGCAAAACGCTGCACTCCAACCATTGATTTCGTTGAAGGAAATCTGGGGTATTCACCCATAAGGCTGCATGGCATTTGCCCATAACTCTGCGCGATTTGCCCTTAAGCTTGCATGGACACCTGATGTTGCGGCCAAATTGGGCGAACAACATCGGCGGGCTGTGCTGTGCTTCTTTCTTAAGGTGCCTCCTTTGGTAAGACACCGGCTCAAAGCTCGACGGCAGTTTTAGGACGCCAAAAGTGAAGCCAAGGGTGTTTTCTGAGCCTCCCAAGTGTCGCATATGCAACAGCGATGTAACGATGTTCGGAACATCACAGCCCAGAATTGCTACCTTGTGGTAAACTACCACCAGCAGGCCTAGAGCCTGCATCCTCCCTGATGGACTGGCCGGCGTTTCGACGTCGGCGATTTTTTTGGGTCGGTTGGGTTCTGCATGGCCGAAACGTCGATATGCTTCCGAGCAAACTATTTCATACAACAAGGTTCTGCAAAATTGTGAACGCAAGCTTCTTCAAGCCCAACTTGAACTGTGCAGGCTTTCCGCTCACAGTGTCTGACCAGTATGAAGTATTGCCGCCAAGCAGAGAGACACTTCCTTGCCCCTTGCTGTTCCCAAAATCCTGACAATTGTCATGATGCTGCCGATGTTCATTCTGGACAGCTGTGCGGCGCGCAACGAAAATTTGGCGTTGGGTGTCACCAGCCGAGAACGCGTGGCTTTAACGGCCACATCCTCTGAAATCGTAGTGTCTTTGCCCGTCGAAGAAGGAACGGAAGTCAAACAAGGCGCGTTGCTTGTGCAATTGGATAACAGTCTTCAACTGGCCAATGTTGCATTGGCACAGGCAGATCTCGCACGTAGCACGGCCAATCTGCAAAAATTGCAAACCGGCGCGCGCGATGAAGAGATTGCCGCAGCAAGGGCAGACGTGGATGGCGCCCGCGCAGCCTTGTTGAGTGCTAGAGCGACTTATGAGCGTAGCGTTGCCTTGATCACATCCGATACGGTTTCCCAAGCGCGTCTGGATGTCGATCTGGCGCAACGTGACAGTGCACAGGCAGCTTTGCGACGAGCTGAAGCAACGCTGCGGGAGTTGGAAAACGGCACTCGATCAGAAGATATCGCAATCGGAGAGGCCGAAGTGGCGGCTGCAAAGGCGCAACTCTCCGCTGAACAACAAAAACTGAAAGATTTGCAGATCCGGGCATCACGGGACGGGGTGCTTGATAGCCTGCCCTGGAACCTTGGAGAGCGTGTGACGCAAGGAAGCCCTGTTGCAATCCTTCTGGCTGATGATCAACTTTTGGCACGTGTCTATGTGCCTGAGCCATCCCGCGTGCATTTGCAAGAAGGCGACGCGATTCAGGTCCGCATAGACGGGATCGATGGCCTATTTGACGGCCGCGTTCGCTGGATCAGTTCCGAGCCCGCATTCACCCCTTATTACGCTTTGAACCAAACCGACCGCGCTCGGCTGATGTATCTAGCGGAAATTGCCTTGCCGCCGGAGGCCAACGGCTTGGCGGTCGGTGTCCCGGCTCAGGCGATACTCCCGTGACCGAGCCGGTTGTCAAAGCGCGCGGATTGACCAAACGCTTCAAGGCCAAAACGGCGGTAGACCAGCTGGACCTGACGATCTCACCGGGTGTGATCTATGGGTTTCTGGGCCCCAATGGCTGTGGCAAGACGACAGCAATGCGCATGCTGACGGGTCTTTTGACCCCAACTGAAGGTGAAGTCGAAGTCCTGGGCACCAAGCTGCCGGGCAATGCCGAAGGTTTGAAGCGAGAGATCGGTTACATGACCCAGATCTTCTCGCATTACAAAGATATGACTGTACGGGAAAACCTGGCCTTTGCCGCGTCGATCTATGGGTTTTCGCGCAAGGCTGGGAAAGCCCGGATTGACGAGTTGTTGAATGAATACGACCTAACCGACCAGGCGGGACAGATGGCCGGTTCGATGAGTGGTGGGCAAAAACAGAGGCTGGCGCTTGCGGCAACAGTGCTTCATCACCCGAAGCTTCTCTTTCTCGATGAACCGACTTCGGCTGTCGATCCGGAATCGCGTCGTAATTTCTGGGAAAAGCTCTTTGATCTGGTCGATGGCGGAGCCAGCATC
>JABSSB010000216.1 GCA_013214715.1 Paracoccaceae bacterium
TTTGGGGGACATATTGGGGGAGAGCTGATCAGCACGGATTGCCAAGCTACTGTTTTATATGAAAATAAAGAAGTAATGTGGTGCCCGGGGGCGGAATCGAACCACCGACACGAGGATTTTCAATCCACTGCTCTACCCCTGAGCTACCCGGGCACGGGAAGGCGTGTTGCCTTGGGTGGAGGCCTTCTATGCCCTGCATTGCCGGGTGTCCAGAGGGACAAGGCAAAAAATCATACCCTTTTTCGCAGCTATATCAGTGACGGGCTACATCATCGCCCGGGGCGTCTTCGGGCCCGCTTTCTAACGCGTCATCGGACTCTTCTGTTGCCGGTCCCGGTACAACATACGCGCCGGTCATCCAGCGCCCCAGATCAATATCTGCGCATTTTCTTGAACAAAAAGGTCGGTAGCGCGGCAGGCTGTATTCACCGCAAATCGGGCAATTCATCACAAAACCTCCGACAAAGGCACGCGGCCGCGTTTGCGTTGCAATTCAAAATGGCCCAACGGCGTCCAGCCGGCCATGACCGTTTCTTCGCTGTCGGTACGCAAGGCCGTGCGCAGAACCTGTTCGAACGTCTTGCGGTCCTTTTTCGCCATCGGTGCGAGGTCCAGCGTGATCTGACCACCCAGCCCGCGCACACGCAGAATGCGGGGCAAGGCGCGCGCTGCGTCGATATTGGCCTTCAGCCCGGCGGCAGGAGAGGTGTCTTTGCCGGTGTTGACATCCACGGCGACCAAAGCGCGGGTTGGTTCCACATACAGAAACGCCCCGCTTGTCAGCGGCACGGCACCGCCTTGCAGCTGGTCCAGCGCGTCAAGAACACCGTGATCGACAAACCCGCCAGGTTTGGTCACGATCTCAGCCGGATCGGTCCATTCCCGCCAGGCCAGAAGATGCGGTGTGTCTCCATCGGCCAACAGGGCCGGGTCGCGCCCGTCATCCTCCAGAACGCGCGCGGCCAGGGACTGCATCGCGTCAATATCTTCTGCGATGTCCTCATCGCGCGCGTCGGCACAGCTGGAGCGCAAGATCAACCCATAGGGGCTGTCGCCCAAGACGCCATCCGCCAAACCCAGCAGTGCATCGCGGCGGTCCTCATCGCGGATACTGCGGGACACATTGCGCCCCGGCGCTTCGGGCGTAATGATCGCGTAGCGGCTTTTGAACAAAAGCTTTGTCGTGACGGGGGTGGCCTTGCCCTCTTCCGGGAAACCGGTGACCTGCACCAGCAAAGCATCACCGGGGGCCAGCCCTTTGACTTGCCGCAGAAAGAACTTTCCGTCAGGTCCTGTCAGAAACATACCGCCTTGCCCTTTGACAGGGCGATCGGCCTTGGCGCGATAGATTGCGCCCGGCACCACAGCATCGCTGCCAAGGAAAAAGTCGTCCAACTGCCCATCCACCATGCGCGCGGCGGCTTCGCGCCCGGCTAGATGATCGAGGATGATCGTCTGACCTTTCATGCGGCCACGCCCAGCGGGTCCAAGCCTGCTGCCCGCAGCAAGCTCGCTGTTTCGGCTAGCGGCAAACCGACGATCCCTGTGAACGACCCCGAAATCCAGGGGATGAATGCACCCGCTGGACCTTGGATGGCGTAGCCGCCTGCCTTGCCGTCCCAATCGCTGGTGGCGAGATAGCCGTTTACCTCAGCATCAGACAGCGATTTCATTTTCACTTGACTGACCACATCGCGGGCCCAGATCCGATCGCCGCGCCGCACTGCCACGGCGGTGATGACACGGTGACGGCGACCGCTGAGAGCATGCAAAAACTCGGCCGCTTCCCCGGCATTGGCCGGTTTGCCCAAAATACGCCGGCCAAGAGCTACGGTCGTATCGGCGCAGAGGACAACATCATCCGGGCCTGCCGCGATTGCGGCGACCTTGGCGCGCGTGATGCGGGTGCAATAGGGGCGCGGCAACTCGCCCTTTTCGGGAGTCTCGTCGATATCGGGGGGACGGATCGCATCGGGCACGACCCCAAGCTGGGCCAGCAGATCACGCCTGCGCGGACTGCCCGAGCCCAGAATGAACGCCATGATTACTTGAAGCGATAATTGATCCGACCTTTGGTCAGATCATAAGGGGTCATTTCGACCTGAACCTTGTCGCCAGCCAGAACGCGGATGCGGTTCTTGCGCATCTTGCCTGCCGTATGTGCGATGATCTCATGGCCATTTTCAAGCTCGACCCGAAACGTCGCATTGGGCAGGAGTTCCTTCACGACACCGGGAAATTCGAGCGTATCTTCCTTGGCCATGTTGTCTCCATCACAAAAAGCCCGGCTGAAGTGCGGGCAGGGGGTAAATGCGCTCATTCGCATCGGTTTTCAAGGGGAAATCAGGTCAATGCCTGTCTTGTGACCTTCAGGCGTGGCATCTGTTCATCCCAATGGGCACGGTTGAGGACATGCCCATCGGCGCGGACTTCGGCAATGGCGGACAGATCGACTTCGGCATAGGTCCAACCGGGTTGGTTCAAGCTGCCTTCGGCCAGAACGCCCGTTGCAGGGAAGCCCTTGTCCGGCGGACCAAAGACACCGCCCATGCCGGTGTTCATATCCACTGCCGGGCACCAGTCTGCTGCCCCGACCAGCGACGCCATCGCCGTCACACATTGGTTTTCCAGCGCCCGCGCCATCGACCCGATCCGCACCCGCCAATAGCCTGACAGAGCCTCGGTGCAGGAGGGGGCAAGGATCACATCAGCTTCGGACAACGCGCGCCCGAGCAGGGGGAATTCGCTGTCATAACAAATCAACACGCCGATGCGGCCAAGCGTCGTGTCGAAAATCTGCAAGCCGTTGCCAGGCACCACATCCATCTCGTTCCGCTCATACCGGGTCATGATCTGTTTGTCCTGCGCCGCCACATGGCCACCAGGCGTGATAAGCCGAGCTCGGTTGATCGGGCGCGGCCCAAGGGATGGGTCATAGATCGGGGCTGAGGCTGCGAGAATATACACCTGATGCTCTGCGGCGAGCTTTTGGTGAAGCTGATCAGCTTCGGCAATGCGTTCGGATACGGCGCATATGGATTGTTCGACATCGCCCGCCACATTGGTGCCGGCAAGGCTCGCCAGTTCCATCGCGCCATATTCGGGGAAGGTCAGCAGATCAGCCCCGGCTGCCGCGGCGGTGCCGACCCAGTTTGACAATTTGTCTTCATATTGGGACCAACTGTCCAGCCAATCCAGCGGGTAGGCCGCGGTTGCTATTTTCATGGCCTGTCCTCCGAGCTGAGAGACCGCATCCAGAATTGCAGCGGTTTGCTGGTTTCATCAAGCTGGTCAATATCCTTCCAGCGGAACTCTGCCACGACCCCGTCCAGTGGGGCATAGCCGCGCTTGCGCCAGAACGCGTCCAGCGGTTGATAGTCGGTAGGGCGCAGCGGGTGGTCTGCCGGACGGATCACGCCGCAGAAGGCCGAACAATCAAAACCCATCGCCCGCGCATGGGCTTCGCGATGGTCGAAGAACCCATGCCCGACGCCTTGCCCGCGATATTTGGGCAGAAGCACAGATTCGGCGCAGTAGAAGATACGCGCCAAATCCAGCCCGGTTGAAGCAAAAGGCGTGGCAAATTCCGTTGCGTGGTCTTGCATCGGGGCGCCTGTTGCTGCGCCGATGATCTGGTCGCCGTCAAAAGCAGCCACGATGATCGCGCGGTCCGAACGGCTGAAATCTGCCAGATAGTCACGCTCATACCCGAGATCGCCATCATACAGATAGGGCCAGTCCCGAAAGACCGCGATCCGAAGTCGCGCGACATCGTCGATCGCATCCGCCAGCGTCGCGCCGGTCAGAGGCTCAAGCCGGATCATGTAGAGACCTGTTTGACCCAATCGGCAAGGTTGTAATAGGTCGTCACGCGTGTGATCAGGCCGTTTTCAACTTCAAAGAACGACCCTGCGGGCAGGCGATAGGTCTGGCCGCGCGCCTCTGGCAGGCCGGGATCAGTGACCAGATAGGTGCCGTTCACGATGTATTCCGCCGCCGCGCGGGTGCCGCCCTTTGCTTCGAGGATCACCATATCGGTCAGCGTTTCGTCATAGCTGCGGGACATGTGTTCGCAAAAGCTGCGAAACAGGGGTTTGCCGCGCCGGATCTGGCCTTCATTCACATGATGGGCCACATCTTCGGACAGGCAGTCCAGCATAGCATCAATGTCACCGGCGTTGAACGCGTCGAAATAGGCGTGGATGATCTGCATTATGCCTCCTTGGGTGGGCCCCAGCGATCGATCAGGCGTGCGATGATCTGATCGCGGCTTTCGCGATACCTTGCCAGCTTGGCCTCGCGCTGTTCGGCCAACCCGGTGGGGTCGAGGATGGGCCAGTAGTCGACCTCAAGGTGAAAAACCCGTGTCAGATCCAGCGCGCGGCGTTGGCTGGCTGGGGACAGCGCGACAACCAGATCGAAGGAGCTGAGGTCATCGCCCCACTCTTCCATCTCATCAAAGCTGCGCGACCTGTGGCGCGACAGTTCCACGCCCAACTCGCTGCACACAGCCACGGCAAAGCCGTCGATTTCCATGTCATTCTTTACGCCCACGGACTGCACATAGGTTTCCGTGCCATAGAATTTTTTCATGATGCCTTCGGCCATAGGAGAGCGTACCGAATTATGGTCACAACAAAACAGGACCGATTGCGGCAACCCCTCCATCCCGTCAGCCCCCAAAATGCAGCACGCAGATCAGCGTGAACAGGCGACGGGCGGTGTCAGTATCGACCTCGACCTTGCCCTCAAGCCGTTCCTGCAACACGCGGCTGCCTTCATTGTGGATACCGCGACGGGCCATGTCGATGGTTTCGATCTGACTGGGCGGCAGGGTTTTGACCGCCTCGAAATAGCTTTCGCAGATCTGGAAATAATCTTTGACCACCTGCCGAAACGGCCCCAGGGACAGTTGGAATTCGACCACCGGATCGTCCGTTTCGGTGGCGATGGCAAATACCAGCCGCCGGTCGCGGATCGACAAGGCCAGCTTGAACGGCCCTTCGGGTGCCGCGCGATCATCGCGGGCGGGCAAGGCAAAGCTGTTCTTTTCCAGCAAATCAAAGATCGCGACCTTCCGCTCCTGCTCGATCTCGGGCGTGGGCGGAGGCAGGTTGCTGTCATCCAGCGATACATCGATCAGTTTTGCCATACTGAAATTCCTGAACCAGTTTGTTCTCCGACTGTGTTTAGTCGGCGGTCCCGGCATTTGAAAGATGTCATTCAAAGATGTTGGCGGGTTGAGAGAGCAAGCCACTTTGTTGATGCAACTCAAGCGCTGCATCGCTCGGTCTTTGAACGGGCTTACCTCCGACGCCCATCCCGCCTCTTGTCCTGGTGTGGGACGAAAGCTCGCCCACGCAGGCTATGATAGCTCATCATGTGGAGGTGCCATCTGACGGTGATCAGCCCCACTTGAGTGGTCCAATTTGATTGTTAGTGCATGACAGGCCTTTGGTCCATCTGGACGATGGTCTCGGGGGCCGGTGGGCGGTAGCCCAGAGCACTGTGCGGTCGTTTGGTGTTGTAGTGTTTTCTCCATTGTTCAATGAGGATTTGTGCTTCACGCAAGCTGTAGAAGATTTCGCCATTCAGGAACTCGTCGCGGAACCTGGCATTGAAGCTTTCGCAGTACCCGTTCTCCCAGGGGCTGCCTGGTTCGATGTAAGCCGTTTTGGCCCCGACCGCCTTTATCCAGTCCTGTACAGCCTGCGCTACGAACTCCGGGCCGTTATCGGAGCGTATGAACGACGGCACGCCGCGCAGGATGAACAGATCACTCAGGACGTCGATGACATTGCCTGAATTAAGTTTCCTGTCGACACGGATCGCCAGGCATTCTCGACTGTACTCATCAATGATGTTCAGTGTGCGGAACGCTCTTCCGTCATCCGTTCGGCAATGCACAAAGTCATAGCTCCACACATGATCGCGATG
>JABSSB010000217.1 GCA_013214715.1 Paracoccaceae bacterium
TCTGAAACAATATCATAGGTTTCTGGCGCCATCTTCACCCAGCCCGCTGCCGTGGCGATGCGGTCGGTCACCGGCTTGGCCGACACATCTACCATATGCGCCTCACCGGCTTCGTTGAAATGTGTAAGCGTATTCGACATCAGAAGCCCCCACGCCGCAGCGGATTGGCCAGAAGCTGACGCGTGGCCAGGGCCACATCCTCCTGCCGCATCAGGCTTTCGCCGATCAGGAAGCTGCGCACGCCGTAAAGCGCGATTTCTGCAAGTTCTTGGGGCGTGTTCAACCCGCTTTCCGACACGATTGTACGGCCCGCGGGTACCAGTTTGGATAACCTGCGGGTGGTGTCGAGCGTCGTTTCAAACGTGTGCAAATCGCGATTGTTGATCCCCATCAACGGCGATTTGAGCAATGTGGCGCGCGCAAGCTCTGCCTCGTTATGCACTTCGATCAGGACGTCCATGCCCCAGTCTGTTGCCGTGGCCTCAAGCTCGGCCGCCTGCGCATCTGAGACCGAGGCCATGATGATCAGGATACAATCCGCACCCAGCGCGCGCGCTTCGACCACCTGATAGGGGTCATACATGAAATCCTTGCGCAGGGCGGGCAGAGAGCAGGCGTCCCGCGCTTCGGTCAGGAACTCCTTGGCACCCTGAAAAGACGGCGTATCCGTCAGCACCGACAGGCAGGTTGCGCCGCCTTCAGCATAGGCCTGCGCCAAAGCAGGCGGGTCGAAATCAGGGCGGATCAGGCCTTTGGACGGGCTGGCTTTCTTTATTTCGGCAATCAGCCCATAGCCCTGCATCCCGGCGTGAAACAGCGCCTTGGCAAAAGGGCGCACCGGGCTGGCAGAGCGCGCCATGTCTTCCAGATCGGCCAGAGGGCGGGCCTCCTTGTCGGCGGCCACTTCGTCCAGTTTATAGCTTTTGATTTTGTCCAGAACCGTCGCGCTCATACGCTGGCCTCCTGCGTGATGCGCGCCAGCGCGGTGATTTTGTCGCGGGCGGCGCCGCTGTCGATGCTGTTCCGGGCCATTTCGACGCCGGTTTTCAGATGATCTGCTACCCCGGTCACAACCAACGCGGCGGCCGCGTTCAGCAGCACGGCATCGCGATACGCCGAAGGCGCCCCGTCCAGAAGCGCCTTGAAGGCCTTTGCGTTTTCCTCAGGCGCGCCGCCCAGAATGGCTTCAAAGGGATGCACGGGCAGGCCGGCCTCTTCGGGGTGGAGTTCGAATTCGCTGGTGGTGCCATTTTCAGTCTGCGCGACCCAGCTGATGCCAGTAATCGTCAGTTCATCCGTGCCGTCCGAGCCATGCACAAGCCATGCCCGTTCCGTGCCCAATTGGCCCAATGTGTCCGCCATAGGCCGGATCAAATGGCGGCTGTAAGCGCCGGTCAGCTGATGTTTGACGCCTGCCGGGTTGGTGAGCGGTCCGAGGATGTTGAAAATCGTTCGGGTGCCAAGCTCGGCCCGTGTGGGCATCACATGGGCAATGGCCGGGTGGTGCATTGGCGCCATCATGAACGCGACACCGATCTCAGAGAGGGCACGTTCCACCACGTCGGGACCGACCATGACATTCACGCCAAGCTGTCCCAAGGCATCCGAGGCCCCGGATTTGGAGCTGAGATTGCGGTTGCCATGCTTGGCCACCACAACACCCGCGCCGGCCACGACAAAGGCAGTCGCGGTGGAGATGTTCAGCGTCCCTTTGCCGTCGCCGCCTGTGCCCACGATATCCATCGCGCCGGCGGGGGCTTTGACCGATTTGCATTTGGCGCGCATCACGGCCGCTGCGGCGGCGTATTCGTCCACCGTTTCCCCACGCGTGCGCAGCGCCATCAGTAACCCGCCGATCTGGCTGGGCGTGGCTTCGCCATCAAACAGCACTTCAAAAGCGGCCTCCGCCTCGGCACGGGTCAGGGGGCGGTCGGCGGCAGCGCCGATCAGCGGTTTGAGAGCGTCGCTCATGCAGGTTCTTTCACGTCATTCAGAAAATTCTGGAGCAGGGCATGCCCATGTTCCGAGGCGATGGATTCGGGATGGAACTGGACGCCATGAATGGGCAAGTCGCGATGTTGCAGTCCCATGATGGTGCCATCCTCCAGTTCTGCCGTGATCTCAAGACGTTCGGGCAGGGTGGCGCGATCGACGACCAGAGAATGATAGCGCGTTGCCTCGAATGGCGAGGGGAGGCCGGCAAACAAACCTTTGCCCGTGTGGTGCATCACCCCCATTTTGCCATGCATGATTTCGGAATGGCGCTGGACCTTCCCGCCAAAGGCCTGACCGATGGTCTGATGGCCCAGACAGACGCCCATCAACGGCGTCCGTGTTTCAGCTGCTGCCAGCGTCAGGGCAAGGCAGATGCCCGCACGATCCGGGTCGCAGGGACCAGGCGACAGGATGATTCCCGACGGGCGCAGTGCCATTGCGTCTTGCACAGAAATGGCGTCATTGCGGCGCACTTCGGGTTCTGCCCCCAAATCGCCAAAATAATGCACCAGATTGTAGGTGAAGCTGTCATAGTTGTCGATAAGCAGCAACATGATGCGCCTCAGGTTATGCTCGGGCACCGGGTTTTGCGCATTAGGGCTGGTGGCCCCGCGCATCGGCGCGTTAGAATGTGAGCGTATACATGCTCTGGCTTGGGCAGGGGCGTCAAGGGCGCCAAGCTTGGAACAGGGCGCTCTGTGGCTTGCAGGCGGGCCATGGGGAAAACCATTGAGAACAGGGGCGACTGTTGTCTCGGGGAACCGGGGCTCAGAGAAAGCCCGGCCACATATGGGGGTAATGTGCATGGCACGGTTTCTGAGCGGTCTGATCATCGGGTCGGTCGTATTTGTTGGGATCGCAGCGCTGGTATCGCTGCTGTCTCCGCCACCCGGGCAAGAGGCGCCCGCCGCAACGGCGTCAGTCGAGTCTGTGGCCACTGCGCCCACGGTTGAAACCGCCTTGAGTGGTACTGGCAGCGATGCCGGGTCCGCTGGAACCGAAGAGGTTGCTGTGGCAGCGCCGCAACCGGCTCCGGCACCCGAAGCTGCACCGGAGCCTGCACCGCTTCCGGACCCGACGCCCGAGACTGAGGCTGCCCCAGACTTCGAACCCGCGCCCGAACCCGAACCCGCGCCGGAACCGGAACCAGAGCCTGCTCCGGCTCAGACTCAGACGGCCGCGATGGCCCCTGCAACGACGTCTGACCCGGTTGAAGCGTTTGCAACGCCATACCAGCTTGATCCGGGCGCACCGGCTGTGGGCATCGTGTTGATCGATCAGGGGGGATCGGAAGATATCTCGGCCCTAACAGAACTGCCTTATCCTCTGACCATCGCGGTCAATCCGGCCAATCCCGGCGCCAATGAACGCATGGGCGCCTATCGCCGGGCTGGTTTTGAGGTCGTGCTGCTTGTCGATATGCCCGACACCGCGCCGCAGGATCTTGCGGTCCTGCTGGACGAGATGAGCCTGACCTTGCCCGAAGCCTTTGCCTTGATGGAAAGCCCGGCCATGGGGGCGCAGGCCAGCCGCGCCTTGCAAGATGCGCTCGCGACCGAGGCGAAGCTGCGTGGGCTTGGGTTGATCACCCAGGCGCGGGGGCTGAACACGGTGCAGAAGCTGGCCGCCGAAGAGGGCGTCTCATCAGGTGTCGTGTTCCGGGATTTCGACGGTTTGGGGCAGGGCGATGTGGTGATGAAACGCTTCCTCAACCAAGCCGCGTTCCGGGCGCGCCAATCCGAGAGCGCCATTCTGATGGGGCGGGTTCAGCCCGAGACGATCAGTGCCTTGCTGGGCTGGGCGCTTGCCGATCGCGAAGCGGATGTGCAGATGGTCCCGGTTTCGGCCCTGCTGTCGACCAATCCTGATAGCTAGGAACGAAAACCGCGCTGTTTGCGCCTTGATCTATAGACGAAAGGCGTGTCGGTCGCATGGCTGTCACGTCTTTTTCTTTGGAAATTTCTGTAATGCGTGTTGGTTGATTTCTGTTTTGACCAATTAAGCCAATGTACTCTCTGCAACTTTCATGCGGAGAACACATGAAACAGACATCTTTCGAAACGATGCTCAACCGGCTCATAGGCCTGACCCCTGATCAGGTAGAATCCCTAATCGCAACCGCATGTGATATCGCGTCTCAGAAAGCGGCAGTGGGGGCAATTGACCGCAACGCACGGGAAGCAACTTGCCCACACTGTGGAGCAATAGATAAACAACGGTGGGGAAGGACACGGACGGGCTCTCAGCGATACCGCTGCCAAGGTTGCTTAAAAACCTTCAATGGGCGAACTGGAAGTTCAATCGCGCAACTTCAGAAGCTGGATCAGTTTTACCAAGTCTTGAAAGACATGTTTTCTGATGGCCCTCCTCGCTCTGTCCGTCGCCTGGCGGGCCAACTGGATGTCAACAAGGATACCATCTGGCGATGGCGTCTGCTTATTTTCCAATCTCTGTCGCAGCCTGACCAGAAACTGAGCGGCATTGTCGAGGTTGATGAGACTTTTCAAAGGGAGTCTCGTAAGGGGAGCAGAGAGTGGGTGAACAACGAGCGGAACCCGACGCTGTATCCTAAACCGCCGCGCCTTCGCTGGCACGAATATACTAAGACTGGAATTAAGAAAGAGCGGGGCCTTAGCGAGTGGCAACTGCCAATTTTCACCGCAATGGATAGGTCAGGTCAGCGTTTTGCAAAGCGCATTCCTAATCGCCGTGTAAAAACAATCGTCAAAAGCCTAATGCCCATCATCTCACGCGACGCAGCTCTGTGTAGTGATGGGCTGAAGGGTTATCAGACGTATGCAAACATCAAAGGCATTTCTCACTTTGTACTCGGTTCGAAACCAGGCACACGAAGTATTAAACAGACCTTTCACATCCAAAATATTAATGCGTTGCATGCTCAATACAAAGAGTTCATTCGACCGTTCCGTGGTCCCGCATCGAAATACCTGAATGGGTATGTGGATTGGTTTATGTCACGGAGAGGTGTTTCAGCGATCGATTCACTGCAAACGCTTCTGAGCATGCACTAAAAATCGTTCATCGCTACCACTGGTTAACAAATTTACGTCCAACCATGCTTAAACCGAAGCAATTGTTTCGCGCTATTGGAGTACATAGGGCGGAAACCAGACCTTCGCTGCGGTCTTCGCCAAAGTCGGGAATGCGGACGAAGCGGGATTTCGCTGCGCCTGCCCCAATGACTGCTTTCAAAACACAATCTGTTTCAGTACCAAAGCATCCAATGGGTCTTTGATGGTCGAATTATGAAGCTGCTCCAACCGCTATTAGTATTGCTGGCAACCCAAGCTGTTGCGGCTGATAAAACGGAACTTATCCAAGCGCTGGAAGACTCCGGAAAGCACGTTTTTGGAGATGAAAGGCGTGAAGTGCAGGTGGATGGATGCCAGATGACTACATTTCGTTGGCGTGACGTTCCGGATCAGGGCTGGGTGCTTTGGACATCGTTCCAATTCGACATGGTGGACGCTCAACTTGATGAAGATAATCGATTTCCTGGAAAGAAGTATGCTTATGCAAAGCTAGAAGACGGTCCACCTGAAATTGGCTTCGCTGCCTACGGCTTTTCGATGAGGGAGGGTACACTTACCAGACAAGAGCGCTCGGTCCTGAGAGAGCCATCAAAAGAGGTTGTTCCATCCCCTCGGAACGACGGAACAAGTCACTACTACGAGTGGCGAAATACCATGTTGATCAGCATGAAGGGGCCGGGCGTCGAAGAGAAGGCCATCACATTCACCTCCACCTATGATGCATACGTCAATGAGTTCTGTACTTTCTGAAGCTGACATTCACGCGCCATGCAGCATCGGTCACTTCGGGCTCTTAACGGACATTAGCCGCGATCTGCTTGAATGAACGCTGTGGGCCGGGATCAAACAATACTGGTTAAGCCTCCAAA
>JABSSB010000218.1 GCA_013214715.1 Paracoccaceae bacterium
CGGGACCGGCGGCGGATGTCGTTTTCGGACTTGCAGGCCATAGGCCTGATGGCCACGGTGCAGCGGTGGATGACTGGAGGACCGGGATGGAACATGTGCGCGTGGCGGTGATCGGCGGCGGGGTGGTGGGCTGCAGTGTTCTCTATCACCTGACCAAGCTGGGCTGGTCCGATGTGATGTTGCTAGAACGTTCGGACCTTACGTCGGGATCGACATGGCACGCGGCAGGCGGTTTTCACACGCTCAATGGCGACACGAACATGGCTGCGTTGCAGGGATACACAATCCGGCTTTATCGCGAGTTGGAGGAGATTACAGGTCTGTCTTGCGGGTTGCACCATGTGGGTGGCATCACGCTGGCCGATAATCAGGACCGGTTCGACATGCTGTTAGCCGAACGTGCCAAGCATCGGTTCATGGGGTTGGAGACAGAGATTGTCGGCCCTGAGGAGATCCGCAAAATCGCGCCAATCACCAATACAGACGGCATCATTGGCGCGCTTTATGATCCGCTGGATGGGCATCTCGACCCATCCGGAACAACCCATGCCTATGCCAAAGCCGCGCGCATGGGCGGGGCCACGATCCGCACGCATGAAATGGTTAACGCCACCACGCAACGCTCTGATGGATCTTGGGAAATCGTGACAGACAAAGCCACGATCATCGCCGAGCATATCGTGAATGCTGGCGGGCTTTGGGCACGCGAAGTGGCCGCAATGGCCGGCCATTACGTGCCCCTGCACCCAATGGAGCATCAATACATCGTCACCGATGATATCCCCGAGATCTATGAGCGTGGCGCAGAGCATCCACATGTCATGGACCCGGCGGGCGAAAGCTATCTGAGGCAGGAAGGCCGCGGGCTGTGCATCGGGTTCTATGAACAGCCCTGCAAACCCTGGGCCGTGGGTAGCACGCCTTGGGAGTTCGGGCATGAACTGCTGCCAGATGATTTCGACAAGATCGAAGCCAGCATCGATTTCGCCTACCGCCGCTTTCCGGTTCTGGCAACGGCTGGCGTGAAATCGGTGATTCACGGACCCTTTACCTTTGCGCCGGACGGCAACCCGCTGGTCGGGCCGGTGCCGGGTCTGCGCAATTACTGGTCGGCCTGCGGCGTCATGGCGGGCTTTAGCCAAGGCGGCGGCGTTGGACTGGTGCTGGCGCAATGGATGATCGAGGGAGAGCCCGACCGAGACGTGACCGCAATGGATGTCGGCCGCTTTGGCTCATGGATCAGCGCCGAGTATACCCTGCCCAAAGTCATCGAGAATTACCAAAAACGCTTCTCGGTCGCGTATCCAAACGAAGAATTGCCCGCCGCGCGCGGGTTCCGCCGCACGCCGATGTATGATGTCTTTGACCAGATGGGCGCGGTTTGGGGCGCACAATATGGTCTGGAAGTGCCCAATTACTTTGCCCAAGACGATGAGCCGCATTTTGAAACGCCGAGCTTCCGCCGTTCAAACGCTTGGGACGCCACACGGCGCGAGGTCCGAGCCGTGCGCGAAAGCGTGGGTATCAACGAGACACATAATTTCGGCAAATACGAGGTCACCGGCCCCGGCGCGCGGGCATGGCTGGATCACATCATGGCGGGTCGTGTGCCACAGCCAGGGCGGCTGTCGCTCTCGCCAATGCTGTCGCCGACAGGACGGCTTTTTGGGGATTTCACGATATCCTGTCTGGCGGAAGAACGGTTTCAACTCACCGCCTCTTACGGGGCGCAGGCCATCCACATGCGCTGGTTTGATCAGCATGGCGCCGACGGGGTGCAGGTCGAAAACATCTCGGACAAACGCACTGGCTTTCAAATCGCCGGCCCCAACGCGCGGGCGGTTCTGCAAGCTTGCACGCGAACCCCGATGGATCAGATCAAGTTCTTGGACGTGGCACAGATAAATATCGGCATGGCCCCCTGCATCGTGCAGCGCGTCAGCTATACCGGCGATCTGGGATATGAGATCTATTGCGATCCAATGGACCAGCGACATCTATGGGAGGTCTTGTGGGACGCCGGGCAGCCGCATGGAATGGTGCCGTTTGGTATGCGGGCAATGATGTCGCTGCGGCTCGATCGGTTCTTTGGCAGTTGGCTGTCTGAGTTTTCGCCCGATTACACCGCCGCGGAGACCGGCATGGACCGTTTCGTTCAATGGTCGAAAACCACAAACTTCATCGGGCGCAGCGCGGCAGAGGCCGAGCGGGCCACCCCGCCGGGCCGCGTCCTGTGCGCTTTCGAAGTCGACGCTGAAGATGCCGATGTTTGGGGCTATGAGCCGATCTGGCTGGACGGTACGGTTGTGGGGTTCTGCACTTCGGGCGGGTATTCGCATTGGCTCGACGCCTCCATCGCGCAAGGTTTTATTCCTCGAGACAAGGCGCAGGACGGGCTGGAGGTTAAGATCGAAATACTCGGCCAGATGCGCACGGCACGATTGGTCACGCAGTCCAGATTTGACCCCGACAGCAAAAGGTTGCGCGGATGATCCCCATCCTGATCCCGGCGGCAGGCGCATCTTCGCGGATGCAAGGCCGCGACAAGCTGATGGAAGAGATTGACGGCCAGCCCCTACTACGGCGCACGGTCACCCAAGCCTGCGACACTGGGGCCCCGGTGATCGTCACCCTGCCGCCCGAGCCGCATCCCCGATGGGCTGCCCTTGCCGGTTTGAATGCGGCGAAGGTCAGCGTGCCGGATGCCGCTTTGGGGATCAGTGCCAGCCTGCGCCGAGGCTTGGTAGCCCTGCCGCCCGGGTCAACTGCCGTCATGGTTCTGTTGGCGGATTTGCCCGATCTGACCACCGCCGATTTGGCCCGATCTCTCGCTGCGCCGATGCAAGACCCGGACCGCGATGCCTGGCGTGGCGCAACTGAGGATGGCAAAGCCGGACATCCGGTTGTGTTGGGAAAAAGGCTTTTGCAGCAGGTGCAAGACCTGACCGGCGATGAAGGCTTCGCGCCCTTGTTGAAAGGGCTTGGGTCGCGGCTGGCCCTGATCCCCTTGCCCGGACAAGCTGCCCGTACGGATTTGGACACGCCAGACGCATGGGCGCAATGGCGCGCCCGCCAGCCTTAGGCGGTCACCACACGCAGCACGCCTGCCGCTGGCACCTCTCCATCCGGGCTGATCTGCGGCTGATCGGCGTAATTGATCCAGAACCGTTCCTGTGCGGTGTCGCGGCAGCGCAGCCCTTGCGGCAGATCAAGATGTGGTAGACCGATCTGATCGCACAGCCGATGCACAAGCCGGTCCAGCGCCGCGTCGTCACACCAGCCTGCCAGATAAGTGACATTGCCCTGCGCCATGGCCACGGGCGCGCCATTGTCGAGCGCAAGAATCATCTCTCCCGCGCCCTCAATCTCTTCGCGATAACCGGTGATCGCCCCGCCCCCGTTCAGCGACATTGGGCAGTCGGCTCGCAGGCTCTCCACCCGCGTCACCGTCAGATCCCAACCCGGCCAATCGGGCGGCAGCGGCACGGGAATGGCAAAGTTTTCCCTACGCGCCCCGCTGCGGGGGCCAAGTATGGTCTGAGCCTCGGCTCCGGCCAACGCCTCTTTCAGCGCGTCCGCCATATGCATCAGGCCCGGTGCCAGAACGGCGCGATAGCCGCGAAAATCACGCGCTGTGGGTGGCAGAATATCTACCGAAAGACCCGCGCGCCGCAATGCGCGATATGTATCAAACACAAGCTGGAAATAGCTAAGCCCCACGCGATGCGGCTGCACGGACCATGCCCAATCGGCCTCATAGTCAAAGATCAGTGCCACCGGCGCTTGAGCTTGGGTAACTGTCCCTGCCTCGGCAAGCTCATCGCGCACTTGCCGCACCTCCGCCAAGGCCGGTGCGTCCACACTGTCAGGGCGCAGCAACCCGGCATGCATCTGTTCCTGCGCGAAAGGCGCCTGCCGCCAGCGGAAGTAACACACAGCCTCGGCCCCGTGCGCAAAAGCCTCCCAGGACCAAAGCCGCACCATACCCGGCAAGGGCGCAGGGTTCGAAGGTGCCCAATTTACCGGGCCCGGCTGCTGTTCCATGATCCACCAACGCCCTTTGCCGACACTGCGATAGAGATCGTGGTGAAAGGCCTGAAAATCCGGATCCCCCTGCCGGGCAAAGGCGCGTTGATGCGCTGAATCAGCGCCGACGCGGTCTTCCAGAAACCCCAGCGGATAGCTGTCCCAGCTAGCGATATCCAGATCGTCGCCGGTTTTGAAATGATCAAACTCGGTCACGCGCCCCATGTAATTATGCGCAATCGGTGCGGCGCTATGCTCTCGCAGGATTTGGACCTGCATCCGGTTGAACAGCGCCACCTGATCCGATGAAAAGCGCCTGAAATCCTGACAATGGGCCGGGTTGGCCTCAGTCACCGTCAAATTTGGCAGCTCAATTTCGGCAAATTCTCGGTATTCCATCGACCAGAACACATTGCCCCAGGCGGTGTTCAGCGCCTCAATCTCACCATAGCGCGCGCGGAGCCAGCGGCGGAACGCTACCTTGGCCACCAGTGAATAGGACAGAACCGTATCGTGACAGCCGTATTCATTATCGGTCTGCCAGGCCGCGACATGAGGATTGTCGCCATAGCGTTCCGCCAGAAGGCGCGTGATCCGGCAGGACTCGTCGCGATAGCCGGCATGGGAAAAGCAGTAATGCCGCCGCGAGCCAAACCCACGTGGGCGGCCTTCGGCATCCACCGCCAGCATGTCGGGGTAGATGTCCAACATCCAGCGCGGCGGGGTCGCCGTGGGCGTGCCCAGAACCACCTTCAGCCCTGCCTGCCCAAGTACATCGATCGCATGGTCGAGCCAGTCAAAATTCAGCTCATCAGGCTGCGGCTCCAGCCGGGACCAGGCGAACTCCCCGATCCGCACCCATGTCAGACCGGCTTCCACCATGCGGGCGGCGTCCTCAGCCCAAACATCTTCCGGCCAGTGTTCGGGATAATAACAAGTGCCAAGGGTGCGCTGCATGTCAGGTCTTTCAAAGGCTCGCGTCATAGGCCGCAACGATCTGCGTTGCGCGTGTGGCGATGTCATCCAGGCTCATCCCCGGTTTGTAAAGCGCCGAGCCGATGCCAAAGCCGGTGACGCCCGCGGCAAACCAATCAGAGAAGTTTTCAGGGCCTGCGCCCCCGACCGCAAAAGTGGCCACATCTGACGGGAGAACCGCTTTGATCGCTTTCAAACCGTCCGGCCCGATCAGGGAGGCGGGGAAGAATTTCAACCCATCCGCACCAGCGCGAAGAGCCGCAAAAGCTTCGGTTGGCGTCATCACACCCGGATAAGACAGCATACCGGCCGCTTTGGTGGCGGTGATCACGGCGGGCTGACAATCGGGCGACACAACCAGATGTGCGCCCAAATCAGCCAGTGTGGCGACGGCGTCCGTGTCCAAAACCGTGCCTGCACCGATGTGTGCGTCCAGACCCAGATCCAGCATGGCTTTGATGGAGGTAAATGGATTGGGCGAATTCAGCGGCACTTCGATCTTGCTGATCCCCGCCTGCACAAGGATCTCCGCAGCGGGCTGAGCCTCTGCCGGGGTCAACCCGCGCAGGATGGCAATAATCTCACGCGTCATGACGGCTCTCCTCACTGGCGCGGGCAGCGGTAAGCCCGCGCAGGGTCATAGATTCGGCATTGATCAATTCTGCTGGAACGCCTTGCGCGGCCAGTGCAGTCACATAGGCCTGGGCCAAGGCGTCTTCACCCAGAACCATGACGTTTTGCCCCAGCCAATAGGGTTTTGCAGCGGCCAGTTCGGCCCCAATAAGCAGGCCCGACAGGCGCGCGCGAGCAGTTTCAGGAGG
>JABSSB010000219.1 GCA_013214715.1 Paracoccaceae bacterium
GGCTGGGACGCAATGCGGACAGCCCGGCATGAGGAAATGAACAGCCTTGGCCTGTTTCAGACCAATTGGGACATCTCTCCCCGCGATCTGCAGGTTATTCCGTGGGAGGCTGTGCAGAAGCCCGATTGGGAAGCGTCAAAAATGGCAGTCTATGCCGCGATGGTGGACCGGATGGATCAGTCGATCGGACGGCTGGTGGAAGCGCTCAAGCGGCTGGGGCAATTCGACGACACGCTGATCCTCTTTTTGTCCGACAATGGCGGCTGTGCCGAATTCATGGCCGAAGATGGCTGGGCGCAGTTTTATCCCGACCGGCTGCCCGATGGGCGGCAGATTGCGATGGGCAACCGGCCCGGTTTACGCCCCGGCGATGCGCAGACCTTCCAAAGCTATGACCGGCCCTGGGCCAATGTGTCAAACGCGCCCTTTCGCCTGTTCAAACATTACGTGCATGAAGGCGGCATCTCGACCCCGATGATCGCGCATTGGCCCAACGGCATCTCCCCCGCCTCCCCGCGCGATACGCCCTGCCATGTGGTCGATATCGTGCCCACGCTTTTGTCTGCCGCCGGTCTGCCCCCGCTGAGCGAACGTGGCGAGCATGCCGCGCAAACCCCACATGGCGAAGACCTGATGCCATTGCTGCAAGGCCGGGGTTGGGTGCGCGAGCAGCCGATTTTTTTCGAACATGAAGGCAACGCCGCCTTGCGCCTTGGTCCGTTCAAGCTGGTGCGCCTGCATGGGCAGGATTGGGAGCTTTATGATATTACGGCCGACCGGACAGAGCTGCATGATTTGGCCGCGGGCGACACGGCGCGGGTGGCGTCCCTGTCGGGGATGTATGATCGCTGGGCCGATACCTCCGGGATCAAGCCCTGGGCGCAATTGCAGCCCGAGTTGCTGCGCGCCTGGAACCTGCGTGATGCAGATGGTTGAGGCGCTGCCAGATTTTCTGTCCCTGTGTTCGCGCTAAAGCATTGGACATGCGCCATATGTCGGGACTATGCCCAAAGCGCAGGCCGCCGATGCGCGGCGAAAGCTGATCAAGACCAGATTTATGAGGAGAGGCCCATGTCGAGCCGTGACGTTCAGGCAGAGAAAATCCGCGCAGGCCAAGGCTTTGTCGCCGCGTTGGATCAGTCCGGAGGGTCCACGCCCAAGGCGCTGAAACTCTATGGCATCCAAGAAGATGGCTATGGCTCCGAGGCGGATATGTTCGACCTGATCCACGCCATGCGCGCCCGCATCGTTACCAGCCCGGCCTTCAATGGCGACAAGGTTGTCGGCGCGATCCTGTTTGAAATGACGATGGATCGCCAGATCGACGACATGCCGACCGCGCAATATTTGTGGGAGGTCTGCGGTGTGGTGCCTTTCCTGAAGGTGGACAAGGGTCTGGCTGACACAACCGATGGCGTGAAGCTGATGAAGCCGATGCCGGATCTGGATGCGCTTCTGGACCGGGCCGTGGCGGCGGGGATCTTCGGGACCAAGATGCGGTCTGTCATTGATGCGGCAAATGCTGATGGGATTGCCGCCAATGTCGCGCAGCAATTCGAGATCGGGCATCAGATTCTGGCCAAGGGGCTGGTGCCGATCATCGAACCGGAGGTGACGATTTCCATCGCCGACAAGGCCGAGGCAGAGGTGATGTTGCGCGACGCCATTCTGGCCCAACTGGACAGCGTGCCCGACGGCCAGCAGGTGATGCTGAAACTGACCCTGCCCGAGGTGGCGAACCATTACAAAGCGCTGGTGGATCATCCCAAGGTGATGATGGTTGTGGCCCTCTCGGGCGGCTATTCGCGCGAGGAGGCCAATGCCCGTCTGTCCAAGAATACGGGCATGATCGCATCGTTTTCGCGGGCCTTGACCGAAGGGCTGACCGCGCAGCAAAGCGATGAGGATTTCAACGCCGTTCTGGGCGAGACCATCGACAGCATCTATCGCGCGTCGATCGCCGGGTAACAGTCAAGGCGGAGGGGGCTCTGCCCCCGCGCCGGCCATGCCGCCGCCCCCCGGGGTATTTTTCAAGAGAAGAAAGACGGGCGCGTGTCAGGTGCGCTCAGGGCGCTCTTGCTTCTTTTCCCAGCGGCCGCTGTCCTGAGACCAATATTGCGCGGCGCAGCCTGCTCCGGTCAGCGCGACCCATTGGCTGCGGGCGCGGTCCAGCGCGGCGGGGTCATGACCGTCGAAGAGAATGCAGGCGCGGTCTGACCTGCGGACTTCGTCCGGCGTGATCTCGGCGCCATCAAGGCTCATCAAACAGGCCGGATCGTTGGCTTCCGGCACCGGGCCGCCCAGAAGGATGGGTTGGCGCGCGTCGTGTTGTCCGCCCGCCAGCCCATGTGGCAGAAAGCCATTGGGCGGCACTGTCCAGAGCAGACGGTCAAGCCGGTCGAGCCGTGCGGCCTGTCCCCGCACCGCCACGCGCCAGCCCTGGGCCAGCGCGCGGTCCAGCAGAAGCGGCAGCGCCTCTTCCACCGGTTGGCGCGTGAGGTGGTAGAAATAGGCCGCGCCCATGGCCGGGATCAGTCGCTTTCGAACTGGTCGGCGACAAGCCGATTGAGGGCCAGAACGCCCCAGCCTGTGGCGCCTTTGGGGGCATAGGCCGTGTCGGATTTGACCGAGGCGACGCCCGCGATATCCAGATGAATCCATGGCGTATCGTCTTTGACAAACCGCTGCAGGAACTGCGCCGCAGTGATCGACCCGCCCGGTCGCCCACCAACATTTTTCATATCTGCGATACGCGATTTCAGCTGATCGTCATAGGCCTGACCCAGTGGCATCCGCCAGGCGCCTTCGCCTTCGGCGGCAGCGGCCGCCAGGAAATCGCCGCAGAATGTGTCATTGTTGGAGAACACACCTGCGTTTTCATGGCCCAGCCCGATAATGATCGCGCCGGTCAACGTGGCCAGATCAATCATGGCGGCAGGTTCGAACCGTTCCTGCGCATACCAAAGCACATCAGCCAGAACCAGACGGCCTTCGGCATCGGTATTGATGATCTCCACCGTGTCACCTTTCATGGAGGTCACGACATCGCCGGGGCGCGTGGCATTGCCGGAGGGCATGTTTTCGACCAGCCCGACAAGGCCTACCACATTGGCGGGCGCCTTGCGCAGCGCCAAAGCGCGCATCGCACCTGCCACAACGCCTGCGCCGCCCATATCCATGGTCATGTCTTCCATGCCGCCCGCCGGTTTCAGCGAGATACCGCCAGTGTCAAAGACCACGCCCTTGCCGATCAGCGCCAAGGGCGCATCCTCAGCCGCACCGCCGCGCCATTGCATCACGACAACTTTGGATGGGCTGTCACTGCCCTGCCCGACCGAGAGCAGCGTGCGCATCCCAAGCTCAGCCAGCACGTCTTCCTCCAGAATTTCAACGTCCAGCCCGAGGCTTTCCATCTCTTTCAGGCGGGCGGCGAATTCGGTGGTGGTCAGCACGTTAGCAGGCTCATTCACCAGATCGCGCGTGAAATGCGCACCTTCGGCCACGGCCAGCAGCGGGGCGGCGGCGGCCTCAATGGCGGTGGCGTCCTTGCATTGGATCGTGATGGCCTCGGGCGCGTCAGCCTCGGCGGATTTGTGATCGTCAAAACGGTAATCGCGCAACGCCATGCCTTGGGCGATGACCTCAGCCCCCTTGCGCGACCCGGTCCAGAGCGTCAGCGCGGATGTGCCCCGCACCTTGGCCAGGGCCACGCCCGCCTTGCGCAGCGCAACCGCGTCGGCTTTCTTGTCCAGAACCAGAATATCCAGCGCCTCGGCCGCCATGCCCGCAGGCCATGCCAGTGTGATCACCTGTCCTGATTTTGCCTTGCTGAATTTGTCGCTCTCCACCAGCCGGGCGACCGCGCCTTTGGCAAGCCGATTGGCCCGGCGTGCGGGCTGATCCAGCGTGCCGTCGGGCGACACGATCACAGCGATGCGCCCTGTGGCTGCGGCCATTGCGTCCAGATCGGTTTCCACAAAGCTCATCGGGGTCAAATGGGTCATTCTGCGCTCCGCCAGTTCAAATCCTGTCCTCAGACCTAATGCGTTGAGCGGGGATTGACCAGTTCTCGCGGCATTGCGGTCAAACGGTTGCTTTTGGTCAAGCCGGTGCCGTAATGTCGCGCGCAAAGAGCACAAAACATGCCGGACAGGGCCTTTGACGATCACCACTCTCCCAGACGCGTCCTCTGGCCGCCCCGATTTGGGTGATCTGGCATGATTCTCGACCTCTATTTTGCGCGCCGCTTCCTGCAGAGCTTCCTGATGATCCTGCTGGTCTTCATTGCGCTGGTCGCGCTGGTCGATCTGATCGAACAGCTGCGCAAATTCGACCGCTATGATCTGAGCCTGTGGCAGCTCTTCGGGCTGACGGCCTTGAACATGCCGGCCGCGCTGAACGAAATCCTGCCTTTGGTGATGATCCTGGGGACCGTTGCGCTGTTTATCGGGCTGGCGAGGTCAAGCGAGCTGGTCGTCACACGGGCCAGTGGTCGGTCGGGCATCCGGGCGCTTTTTGCCCCTGTGCTCCTATCCTTGATCATCGGGGGGCTGGCGGTCACGGTGTTGAATCCGCTGGTTGCAGCGACCTCGAACCGGTCGCAGCAACTATCCGAGTTCTATCGCACCGGCGAAACAGCAGCCGTATCGATCAGCGGCGAAGGGCTTTGGCTGCGTCAGGGCGATGGCAATATCCAAACCGTGATCCAGGCCCGTCAATTCGACCCTCAGACGGAAACGCTGATCAATGTCACGCTGATGGAGTTTGACCGCGACAGCACGCCTATTCGCCGGTTCCGGGCCGCGACGGCGCAGCTTGATGCGGATGAATGGGTGATGACACAGGCCAAGGAATGGGATCTTCAAACTGCCTCCAACCCCGAAGCCGAAGCTGTCATTCATCCGCGCTTGCGGTTGCCCAGTTCGATCACTCGCGATCGTTTGCGCAGCAGTCTGGGCACGTCCAGCGCGGTGTCGGTGTTCGATTTGCCGCAAGTCATTCGCGATCTGGAACAGGCCGGGTTTGACAGCCGGTATTACCGGGTCTGGCTGCAGGTGGAGCTGGCGCGGCCCCTGTTCCTGATGGCGATGGTTCTGGTCGGGTCGGCCTTTACCATGCGCCATGTCCGATTTGGCGGAACCGGGGTTGCAGCTTTGGCAGCGGTGCTGCTGGGCTTCAGCTTTTATTTCATCCGCAATTTCGCGCAGGTTCTTGGCGAACATGGGCAAATCCCGGTGCTGATGGCTGCATGGGCGCCGCCTGTCGCGTCGATCCTGTTGACGGCGGGACTTTTGCTACAGGCGGAAGACGGATGATCCGCGCAGCACTTTTCGGTCTTGGGGTGGCGCTTGCTGGCTTGGCCCTGCCCGCTACCGCGCAGACCGGCACGTCCGAAACCAGCGGGCCGGCGCTCCTGGTGGCGGATCAGGTTTATGTGACACCGCAACGCACTCTGGTGGCCGAAGGGCAGGTCGAAGCGCTGCAGGATGGCATCCGGCTGGAGGCGCGGCGTATCGAATATGACGATGCCACCGGGTCGCTGAAGATCGACGGTCCGATCCGGATCGAACAGGCAGATGGCAGCATCGTGATCCTGGCTGACGGTGCGCAGATGGATGCGGACCTGCAAACCGGGCTGATCGAAGGCGCGAGGCTGGTCTTTTCGCAGCAGATCCAGATGGCCGCGCTGCGTATGAATCGAATCGAAGGCCGCTATACGCAGCTGTTCAAAACCTCGGTCACGTCCTGCCACATCTGCGAAGACGGGCAGGAGCCGCTTTGGCAAATTCGGGCCCGCAAGGTTGTTCAT
>JABSSB010000022.1 GCA_013214715.1 Paracoccaceae bacterium
ATTGCCCCGGCCCCCGTTGTTGTAACACGGCTGGACCGGGCACGCCTCCTTCACCGCAGCTAAGAAGCCTTATTTGTGTCAAATTTAGGGCAAATTGGTCATTTGCGCGTCAAACGGGTAATTTGCGGCAAAATCCCTAGGGCAACTCACGCAAAGCGTGTACGGGGTCAGGGCAGGATCTTGCCGGGGTTCAGGATGTTTTGCGGATCCAAGGCCACCTTGACTGCGGCCATGACATCGACCGCGCCGCCCAGTTCCTTGCGTAAATAGGCGCGCTTGCCCTGTCCGATGCCGTGTTCGCCAGTGCAGGTGCCTTCCATCTCGATGGCGGTTTCACTGAGCCAGGACACAAACTCGCGCACACGCTCCAATTCATCAGAATCGTCCATATCCATCAACACGAGACAATGAAAATTGCCATCGCCGACATGACCCGCGACCGGGGCCAGCAGGTTCAACGCATCGGCCTTGGCGGTGGTCGCGGTGACGATCTCGGCCAGACGCGACACCGGCACGCAGACATCCGTGCTGAGACCTTTTGCCCCCGGTCGCAGCTGTAATTCGGCCCAATAGAGGTCATGCCGCGCCTGCCAGAGCTTGTTGCGCTCTTCCAGCGATCCGGCGGTGGCAAAGCCGCTGCCGCCAACATCCTGTGCGATCTGGCCGAACATCTCGGCCTGCTCTTCGACGCTGGCCTCTGACCCATGAAACTCCAGCAGCAAGAGCGGCTCGACCGGCAGGTCGAGCTTGGAATAGGCGTTCACGGCTTGCACCGACAGCGCGTCCAAAAGCTCGATCCGCGCAACGGGGATGCCATATTGCACCGTGGCCATCGCGGCCTGACACGCGGCATCTACCGAGGGGAAAGAACAGCGCGCGGCACGCATCGCCTCAGGTATGCCCTGCAGGCGCAGCGTGATTTCGGTGATGATGCCCAAGGTGCCCTCAGAGCCGACCAGAAGCCGCGTCAGATCGTATCCGGCCGAGGTTTTCTTGACCCGCTGCGCCGTGTGGATGACCGAGCCATCTGCCATTACGGCCTTGAGCGCGAGAACATTGTCTTTCATCGTGCCATAGCGCACCGCATTTGTGCCTGAGGCCCGCGTCGCCGCCATGCCACCGAGCGAGGCATTGGCGCCGGGATCAATGGGGAAGAACA
The DNA here is from genome assembly GCA_013214715.1 of Paracoccaceae bacterium. GTDB lineage: Bacteria > Pseudomonadota > Alphaproteobacteria > Rhodobacterales > Rhodobacteraceae > JABSSB01. Next base: position 1,160 of record JABSSB010000022.1, read on the forward strand.
GGCCCTGGTCGCGCAGATGGGTGTTCAGCGCCTCGCGCGTGACACCAGGTTGCACCACGGCATCCAGATCTTCACCATGGACAGCCACGATCTGATCCATCTGGCTGGTGTCGATGCAAATGCCCCCCAGCGGCGCGTTCACATGCCCTTCGAGCGATGAGCCGATGCCAAAGGCAATCACCGGCACCTGGTGCGTGGCGCAGGCCGTGACGATCTGCGCAACCTCTTCCGTGCTGTGCGGAAAGACCACCCCATCGGGCGCTTCGGTGGCGATCCATGTGGTGGTGTGACCATGCTGTTCACGGATCGCCTGCCCGGTTTGCAGCCGGTCCCCAAACTGCTGGCGGAGGATGCCCAGCACGGTTTCGATCCCCGCCGCGTTGCGCGCGCTGGTTTGCATGGTCATGGTCATTCCTCCCTGCCGGGCTGCTTATCCGCCCAGCGCAATGCCTTCGCGGCGCGGGTCTGCCCCGCCGCTCAGGGATGGTCCGATTTCGATCGCGTGCAGCCCTGAATTCAGGTCGCGGATATTGGTCTCAAACCCCATGGTGGTCAATGGCTCGGCGAGGGCTTCGGCGCTGGTTCCGGCTTCAAGATCAAAGGTGCCAAAGCGGTTCACGCCATGCGGCATGGACAGGGCCGCCTGCACATCCATGTCCCAGTCGGCCCATGCGATGATCGCCTGCGCTACATAGCCGATGATCCGCGACCCGCCGGGGGAGCCGATCACCAGAACCGGCGCGCCATCCTGCAGGACAATTGTGGGTGACATGGACGACCGCGGGCGTTTGCCCGGCTCCATCCGGTTGGCGATGGGCACGCCGCCCGAATGGCTGCGGAACGAGAAATCGGTCAGTTGGTTGTTCAAAAGGAACCCGCCCGCCATCAAGCGCGAGCCAAAGGCATTTTCCACGCTCGACGTCATCGACAGCGCATTGCCATAGCCGTCCACGATCGAAACATGCGTGGTCGAGGGCCGCTCCATCGGGACATCATCGGCCCAGTTCAGCGCGTGATCGAACTCCGGCGTTCCGGGTGCGACGGCATCCAGGGCGCTGTCGGTCTCCAACAGGCTGGCGCGGCTTTGCAGATAGGCCGGGGCCACCAGCCCCTGCGTAGGCACGGGCACGAAATCGCTGTCAGCCATGTAGCGACCGCGATCGGCAAAGGCGAGGCGCGAGGCGTCACCAATCAGGCGCCAGGTTTCGGGATCGTCCGGACCAAGCCCGGCCAGATCGAAACTGTTCAGCGTGCCAAGGATTTGCCCAACCGTAAGACCACCGGACGACGGCGGCCCCATGCCACAGACCACATAGACACGATAGGCCGCACAGGCGGGCGCGCGTTCCTTGACCTGATAAAGAGCCATATCAAACTCGGACAGCAGGCCCGGTTTGGCCGAGCTGCGCACAGCAGCGACAATCTCGGCCGCGATGGGACCGGTATAGAACGCATCCGCACCATCCGCCGCCAAGGCGCGCAGGCTCGCGGCATAAGCTGGGTTGGTCAGCACCTCGCCTGCGGCCAATGGGGCACCGCCGGGTAGGAAATAAGCGGCTGTCGCCGCGGCGATGCCCAGACGCTCTGCATCGCCTGCCACCATCGCGCCCATGCGCGCTGAGACGGCAAAACCGTCTTCGGCATGGGCGATTGCGGCGTCGAAGAGGCGGGGCCATTCGGTCCGACCCCAGCGGCGATGTGCTTCCTCCATCAACATGGGCGTTCCGGGCACGCCCACGGACAGGCCACCGACCACGGCGTCAAAAAAGCCCATCGGGGCGCCATCGTCGGTCTGAAACAGGCGCGGGGTGGCGGCCAGAGGCGCGGTTTCGCGCCCGTCCAGCGTGGTCAATTGACCCGCAGCCGCATCATACCACAGCAGGAACCCGCCTCCACCAAGGCCTGAGCTTTGCGGTTCCACCAGCCCCAGAACCGCCTGCACGGCGACAAAAGCATCGGCAGCTGTGCCGCCTGCCGCGAGAATATCTGCACCCGCTTGAACCGCCAGTGGATTGGCCGCGGCGACCATCCAGTTTTGCGCCTGAACCGGGCGGCCAGCCTCTTTGTCCGCGCGCGCGGCAGCGATGGCTTCGGTGGTGATCTGTCCACCCGTAGCGGTCGCGCCTTCGGGCGCGACGCTATCTGCCACATCCTGCGCCGTGGCCGCCGTGGCCAAAGCAAGCCCGGCGATGATGGCTGTCATTCTGTGCATGTGATCCCCCCTGCTGCCCCCTTCAGTTCTGGGTATCACTTAAGGTGGAGGCGCCGGGCTTGTCACTGAGTCGCTGCGCGTATCGCAGTTGATCGGTCACAGCATCGACGGCACAACCTGATCTGGCGGGCGGTGCCCGTCATCAAAGGTCTTGATGTTCAGGATCACCTTCTCGCCCATCTCCAGACGTCCTTCGACCGTGGCCGAGCCCATATGCGGCAGCAGCACGACATTGGTCAGTTCGCGCAGGCGCGGGTTTACGTCCGTGCCGTTTTCGTAAACGTCCAGACCCGCCCCCGCGATATCGCCGGCGCGCAGCATCCGCGTCAGCGCGTTTTCGTCGATCACTTCGCCGCGGGAGGTGTTCACCAGCACGGCGTCAGGCTTCAGCAGCTTTAGCCGTCGCGCGTTCAGCAGGTGGAACGTGTTGGGGGTCGAGGGGCAGTTGACCGAAATCACATCCATCCGCGCAATCATCTGGTCGAGGCTGGCCCAATAGGTCGCCTCCAACGCCTGTTCGGTTTCGACCCGCAGGCGGCGGCGGTTGTGGTAATGAATCTGCATGCCGAAAGCCTGCGCGCGCCGTGCCACGGCCTGACCGATCCGGCCCATGCCCAGAATGCCCAGACGACGCCCGGCCACGCGCCCGCCCAACAACGCCGTGGGGGCCCAACCGTCCCATTCTCCGCGCTGCATCATGGCCAGACCTTCGGGAATGCGCCGCGTCACCGCGAGGATCAGCGCCATGGTCATGTCGGCGGTGTCATCGGTCAGCACACCGGGCGTGTTTGACACCAGAATGCCCCGCTGTCGCGCCGTGCCGACATCGATATTGTCCACCCCGGCCCCGTAATTGGCGATCAGGCGCAGGTTTTCGCCCGCCTGACCCAGCATCCCGGCGTCGATCATGTCGGTGATCGTGGGGACCAAAACATCCGCTTCTTTCATCGCGGCGATCAATTCCGCTTTGGACATTTGAGTGTCATCATCGCGCAAGCGGACATCGAACAATTCGCTCAACCGGGTTTCAACAGGGTCGGGCAGGCGTCGCGTGACGACCACAGTCAAACGTTCTTTGGACACGTATTCCCTCCTCGCGCTTTCCAAGCTCAGCGAACTCATGGCAAACTGACCCAAAGGCCGGAGCGGCACAAGAACTCTGGCACGAATTGAGGCAAGAAGCGCATTCCAGCGCATGATCCATTGGATCGTGGTGGGCAGGAGGTTACGAAAGTGGCAGTTTTACAGGTTCTTTTGGTGATGGGTCTTGTCATGGCCGGACTGGGTAGCCCGGCGCAGGCCGATGATCTGCGCGGCCCGGTGACCAATCTGCCGATCCCCCGTTTCGTGTCGTTGAAAGCTGATGAGGCCAATGTGCGGCGCGGGCCATCGCTGACGCACCGAATCGACTGGGTCTTCACCCGGCGCGAGATGCCTTTGATGATCGTGGCCGAACATGGGCATTGGCGCAAGGTGCAGGACCGCGACGGCGCGGGCGGCTGGGTGCATTACGCATTGTTGTCGGGCGCACGCACGGTGATCGTGACGCAGGATATGCTCGAAGTGCAGGCCCGCCCCGAACCCGCTGCGCAGACCGAAGCGATTTTTGAAACCGGTGTTGTGGCGCGGCTGGAAGCCTGCACTGTGGATTGGTGCGAAATCCGCGCAGGCGGGCATCGCGGCTGGGCGCCCAAGGCAACGCTGTGGGGCGTGATGGCGGATGAGCTGCGCGACTAAGCCTGCGGCGTCGCCGCGATAAAGGCGTTTGTGCGGCGGGCCAGCTCTGGCCCGACATCTTCCTGCAGGAAATGACCGGCGCCCGGCAGCACCGCGTGATCCTGCCCCTGCGCACCGGGCAACTTCTGAAACACTTTTTCTGCCCCGGCCATGATCTTGTCCTCTGCCCCGAAGACGGTCAGCACAGGTGTCTTCAGCCCCCGGATCACCTGCCATGCTGCACGGTTGGCGGCACTTTCGGGGTTGTCAGGGGTGTCCGGGACCAAAAGCGGGAATTGCCGCGCCCCGGCCAAATAGCGATCGTCCGGAAAAGGGGCGTCATAGGCGTTCTGCTCGGCCTCGGTCAGTTTTGACACCGTGCCGCCATAGACAATGCGGCCCGATTTGAAAGGCTCGACCGTTTGCGAAAACGCGCGCCACGCCTTGAACGCGGGCGGCATCGGGTGATCGCCTGTGGGCAGCGTCGTATTGGCCACTACGATGCGGGCAAAGCGCTGAGGCATCGCCGCCCATAGCCGCAGACCAATCAACCCGCCCCAGTCCTGACAGACCAGCGTGATCTCGGTCAGATCCATGTGCTTGAGCCAATCGCTCATCCAGGCGACATGGGCGGCATAGGTATAGGCCTCGCGCGCTACAGGCTTGTCGGACCGGCCAAAGCCCACCAGATCAGGCGCGATCACACGATGCCCTGCTGCGGTGAACAAGGGGATCATGTGGCGATAGAGGTAGGACCAGGTCGGCTCTCCATGCATCAGAAGGACCGGGGCGGCATTGGTTGGGCCTTCATCAAGGTGGTGAAGGCGCAGTTGAGTGCCGGATGCGTCGGTAATCTCGTTATAATGCGGCGCGAAATCGAAATCAGGCAGATTGGCAAAACGGTCGTCCGGCGTGCGTATGATCTCCATTTTTGCGATCCTCCCCGATCTCGCTTGCCGCCGCGGGGCTACCCCGGCATTGTCCGCAGGATGACCCGAGGCGTAGCGAAAGGGAAGCCGATGAAAGCCGTAATCTATGATCATTTTGGCCCGGCGGCCGAGGTTCTGTCACTGCAAGACCTGCCCGACCCGACGCCCGGCCCGGGAGAGGTGGTGGTTGATCTGGCGTTTTCCGGGGTCAACCCATCCGACGTCAAAGCCCGCGCCGGGGCGCGCCCTGGCGTGACGAAGCCACCCTTTCCTCAGATCATCCCACATAGCGATGGCTCGGGCGTGATCTCTACCGTGGGCACCGGCGTCGATCCCGCCCGGATCGGGGAGAAGGTCTATATCTGGAACGGGCAATGGCAGCGCCCCTTTGGCACTGCGGCCGAGAAGATCGCACTGCCCGCCGCACAGGCCGTGACGCTGCCGGAAGGCTGCTCACTGGAAGAGGGCGCGGTGCTGGGCATTCCCGGCATGACGGCCGCCTGGCTGATCGCAGGATCGGGCGGGGTTCAGGGGCAAACCGTTCTGGTGCAGGGCGGCGGCGGCACGGTGGGCTATCTGGCCGTACAAATGGCGCGCCACGCAGGGGCTCGGGTTTTGGCCACCTGCAGCCCGCGCGACGCCGACCGGGTCAGCGCGGCTGGTGCAGAGCATGTGTTTGACTATCGCGCCCCGGATCTGGCTGCGCAGATCCTGTCGGTGGCGGCAGACGGCATTGACCGCGTTATTGAGCCTGAATTCGGCGCGAATATCGCTGTGGACACTGAAATCTTGCGTCCGATGGGCCGGATCATGGCCTATGGTTCGGCTTTGAACATGACGCCGGAACTCCCCTATGGACCGATCATGTTCAAGGCGATCACGATTGAAACCGTTCTGGTCTATCTTCTGACAGACCAGCAGCGCGCCGTCACCCAAGCCACGCTGCAAACTGCCTTTGCAGCGGGTGCGCTCAGCCTGCCGGTGGCCTCTGTGATGCCCTTGGCGGATAGTGCGCTGGCGCATGATGCCGTCGCCGCGGGCGGTCGCGCGGGCGCCATTCTATTGGACTGTCGGACGGCGTGATCGCACTCGGCGCGGGAATGCACAGCGAAAGCGGTTTTTTTGCAGAATAGCTCTTGAACCCCCTTCGGGCTTTGCGTAGACAGCCGCTCACTGTTGGGGTGTAGCCAAGCGGTAAGGCAGCGGTTTTTGGTACCGTGTACCGTAGGTTCGAATCCTACCACCCCAGCCATCAGCCTCTCACACAAGAAAACAAGCACCCTGCGTTCCCGTTAGCCCCGAAAAGCCCCCCGGTTTCGTTCCTAGTGTTTTGGCGTGCTGCTGGGGGCTTCAGAAGGCGTGTTCAGGGTGGGTCGGGAGGCCCCAGACAAGCGCTGGAGGCCATTGCCGCGGGTTAGAGCAAGCTGAAGTCCACATCGTTTGTCAGCGATCCCTGTCATCGCACCGATGACCGTTCGGTTGACGACACAGTAGACGAACCTCCCCGCCACTACCTGCCGCCCTCGGAACCGCATCTTGGATCGTCCCCAAGTGGCTTTGACCCGGCATCCGTTTTCATCCGCCACCGTATGCGCTGGCCATCAAATCAGACCCAAGGATTCTCACCCCGTGGTAGAGAAAGCGTGGGGCTCAGATCAGTCAAAAAGGCACTTAATCTACACAATCTCTGGTGCTACGCTCAAGAGAGCAAGCTGATAAGCGCTAGGGAGCTTATGGAACCAACCGGAACTCTTACTCACTTCCCAGATCATGAGAGCCTTGCTCATTTCTCCCAGCTTGCAACGCCGATTTGGGTTTTCGATGTTGATAGGCATCAAGTGTGGTGGTCCAATTCGGCAGGTGTCAGTTTTTGGGAGGCAGGAAGCCTCAATGAGTTGCTGGAGCGTGATTTTTCGACTGATAGCGACACCGTCCGGACCCGGCTAAGCAAGATTATCAACGATCCGCTTGGCGCTGAAAGACTTCAAGACACTTGGACCCTCTATCCCAAAGGGATCCCTAAAACTGTTATTCTTTCCTTCCTTCCCATCCGTATCAGGCAAAACTCCAATGCAGTTTTAATCGAAGTAAAACAGTACATTGAAGGCAGAGATGATCAGGAGTCACTGCGTATATTGGAAGCTGCACGTGTTTCCGCATTGCTGGTCAGCACCTTTACTGCTGACGGCAGGCTGCTGGCGCAAAACCCGGCTGCATTAAATTGTTACGGGTCTCGTCCCAAAGGCATGTTGAGCAACGATCTGGCTAGCAGGTTGAAAGACCCCGCAGCTGCCGACGCCCTATTGCAAGTAGCCGAAGGTGCTAAAGGTTTCGATACTGACCAGGAAGTGAGAACTCTTCAGGGGTTTCGGGTTCATCGCATCAAAACACGTCGAGGTAGAGACCCAGTCACCGGAGCTTTTGTTGCGGTGATAAGTGAGGAAGACATAACAGAACAGTTCATCCTGAAGAGAAAGATGCAGGAGTTGAACGAAAAATTGGAGGAGAAGATAGAAGAAAGGACACAGCTCCTTGCGGAGAGCGAAGAAAGGTTCGCCCTAGCCACACAGTGCGCAGCGATTTGGGACTGGGACCTAGTAAATAACTCGCTCTATCTTTCACCAGGCTTCGTTGAAGCGCTCGGATTCGAGGCTGAGGAGTTTCAGTCTATATTGGCAGCTTCAAGCGTTATTGAATTCGTGCATCCAGATGATGTGGCATCTTATCAGGCAGAACTTGCTAGACACCTGCAGGAACCTGAAAGCCCTTTTAAGCATGAACACCGCTTTTTGACCGGCACTGGCGATTACAAATGGTTCCACGCGTTGGGAAATTGTGTCGTCGACAGTGACGGAGCGCCGGCCAGGTCAGTTGGGTTGCTTACGGACATTTCAGATAGGAAACAGTTGGAAGCGTCCCTGCTTGTAGCTCAGCGGCTTGAAGCAGTAGGCCAATTGACCGGAGGAATAGCGCACGACTTCAACAATCTCTTGACTGTTGTTCAGGGGAACGCCGAATTGATCGAGATTTCCGGAGGGCCAGACAGAGATCTGGCGAAGCAAATTAGAGGAGCCGCTCTTAAGGGGGCTGAGCTCACACAGCATTTGCTCGCATTTTCCGGGAAGCAAACCCTCTCGCCTAAGGCGGTTGATCTGCCACAGCTGGTAACGGAAATGAACAGCACACTGCTTAGGCTTCTGGGGGAAGAAATCGCCATTAGTACAAGGCTGGATGACGAGTTGTGGTTAGCCCAAGCAGATCCAACTCAAGTTGAAAGCGCCCTGCTCAACATAGCAATCAACGCTCGGGACGCGATGCCTGAAGGAGGAGAGCTTCAAATTGCGTGTCGAAACCGGGAGATTACGCAAAGCTCAAGCTGCTCAAATTTAGATGTGGAGCTTCGGCCAGGCCAGTACATTGAAATGACCATTCGCGATACCGGTAGGGGCATGCCACAAAGGGACTTGGATCGAGCATTCGAACCTTTCTTTACGACCAAGGGCGTGGGGCAAGGCAGCGGCCTTGGCCTATCCATGGTGCTGGGTTTCTCTCGTCAGTCTGGTGGAGATGCTTACATCCAAAGTGAGCCCGGAAAAGGAACTTCTGTTACCATACTTCTTCCGCGATCTTTTGAGATGTCCGATGAGAATATGAAACAAGATACCGGCCCATCCGTGCCGGGAAACCAAGAACACATCCACTTTATTGAGGACAGTTCGGCTGTCAGAAAAACCATACAGAGCACTCTGGAAGCGCTAAACTATCAAGTCACCGTATCCGGTAACGCCGTTGAAGCGATGAGCTTTGCCAGTAGCGGGCCCCGAGTAGATCTTTTTTTGGTCGACGTTGTTTTGCCGGGAGGAGAAAGCGGGCTGGACTTTGCAAACCGCTTGAAAAGCTTAGCACCGGAAGTCAAAGTCATCCTGATTTCCGGCTATCCGCAAGCTCAACTAAGTAGAGCGGCCCCTATTCCCAGTGGCTTCACCTTCCTTCCTAAGCCAATCACAAGAACAACTCTTTCGCGAGCTATCCGCTCCAAACTGCGCGATGGTTAACTTTTTCCTAGCATCTCGGCCACTCCGGAGGCCGGCCGACCAATCGGCTCCCTCTAACATGCGTCAGCAGTGTCCTGGCTGGAAAGTTGGCGCTGGGATGTTGGGCGGCCGGGACGACACCACCGGAGACGGCCAGTCAGCTGCTGGAAAGCCCCCAAGGGTCGCCCCAGAACCTTCAGAGGTTTGGAAACGTTGATAGCGTTAATAGGGCCTACCACCCCAGCCCCTTCTTCTCTAGATCATCGTCGTGAAGTACGACAAGCGCCGCGACAAACGCTATAACCGGATCGAGATCATGTTCGGCAGGTTGAATGGCGGCCAATGGCACCCCGCTATGACCAATGCCCAAAGTTCAACCTGTCAGCCATCGTTCTTGCCGCTCTTGTCATTTGCTCGCGATAAGTCCCAACCCTAGTTCAGCCTGACCCAGGCGGCGTTGCGCTGTGAGCTTCTTACACAGGCGTCAACGAAAGCAACGCCTTGCAGACCGTCCAATACGCTGGGGTAGGTCACTTCCGGCTCTATTGCCTTGCCTGCCTGATGTGCACGTATGGCGGCGGCGGCTTCGCTGTAGATGTTTGCAAAACCTTCAAGATACCCCTCAGGGTGTCCCGGCGGTATCCGGCTGACTCTTTCAGCGGCAGTACCTGTCCCTGCGCCCCCACGCGTCAGGAGCCGCTTCGGTTCTCCAAACGGGGTGTGCCAGAGATAGTTGGGATCTTCTTGCGCCCACTCCAACCCGCCTGTCTCTCCATAAACGCGGATACGCAAAGCATTCTCATTTCCCGGCGCGACCTGGCTCGACCACAACATACCACGCGCCCCTCCCGCAAATCGCAGCATCACATGGGCATTATCATCGACCTGACGCCCCGGCACGAATGCCTGCAAGTCGGCCGCAAGTTCCTCGGCTTCCAACCCGGTAACAAAACAGGCCAGATTATAGGCATGCGTACCAATATCTCCGGTCGATCCCCCCGCACCTGAACGTGCCGGATCTGTGCGCCACTCAGCTTGTTTGATATCTTGTTCAACCGTTAGCCAATCCTGCGGGTATTCAACCTGCACAACCCGGATTTTGCCGATATCCCCCGCCGCGACCATCTCCCGCGCCTGCCGCACCATCGGATAACCCGTGTAATTATGCGTCAGGACAAACAACGCATCGGAGCGTTCAGCAGCTTTCACCAGCTTTTTGGCATCGGCCAGCGTCGAGGTCAGCGGCTTGTCACAGATCACATGGATGCCACGCTTAAGGAAGTCTCGCGCCGCCTCGTAGTGGACATGGTTGGGCGTCACGATCGCGACCGCTTCGATCCCGTCTTTCAATCGCGCCTCACGGATCGCCATGGATTTAAAGTCGTCATAGATACGCGGCAAAGCCAGTGCCTCACCACTGGCGCGGGATTTTTCAGGGGTCGAAGAAAGCGCGCCGGCCACCAGCTCAAAATGATCATCAAGCCGGCTTGCGATGCGGTGAACCCCACCAATGAAGGCGTCATTTCCGCCACCGACCATGCCAAGTCTGATACGCGCCATCTTATCCAATCCCCAGCATTTTGCGGTTGGCGGCCTCGTCGGTTCCACCATCAGCGAAGTCGTCAAAAGCGACCTCAGTCGGCCGTATAATGTGATCGCGCACAAAAGCTGCGCCTTCGCGGGCACCATCTTCGGGATGCTTGATCGCGCATTCCCATTCCACCACGGCCCAACCGTCGAACCCGATGGCCGTCAGCTTGGAAAAGATCGCATTGAAATCGACTTGTCCGTCGCCCAGCGATCGGAACCGACCCGCCCGATTGACCCAGGATTGATACCCTCCATAGACGCCCTGTCGACCGGTCGGATTGAACTCCGCATCCTTGACGTGGAACATCCCGATGCGGTCAGCATAGATATCGATATGGTCGAGATAATCCAGACATTGCAGCACATAATGAGACGGATCGTACAGCATCCGCGCGCGGTCATGGTTCCCGGTGCGTTCGAGAAACATCTCATAGGTTACACCATCATGCAGGTCCTCACCGGGATGGATTTCGTAGCAGACATCGACGCCGCACTCCTCAGCATGGTCAAGGATCGGCGTCCATCGCGCGGCAAGCTCGTCGAAGGCGGCTTCAACAAGCCCGGCTGGACGCTGAGGCCAAGGGTAGACATAGGGCCAGGCCAACGCGCCTGAAAAGGTCGCATGGGCCGTAATCCCCATATTCTTTGATGCTGAAAGCGCCTTTTTCACCTGATCCACGGCCCAAGCCTGCCGCGCCGCCGGATTGCCGCGCACGCTTTCGTCGGCGAAGCCGTCAAAGGCCGCATCATAGGCTGGGTGAACCGCCACAAGCTGCCCTTGAAGATGGGTCGAAAGCTCTGTCACTTCAACGCCGTTGGCTCGGGCGACGCCTTTGAACTCATCACAATAGTCCATGCTCTCAGCGGCGGTCGAAAGATCGATGAGGCGGCCATCCCAGCTGGGTACTTGCACACCGACATAGCCGCAATCGGCGGCCCATTTCGTAATGCTGTCCCAAGAATTGAAAGGGGCTTCATCGCCCGCAAACTGAGCCAGAAATAGCGCCGGGCCCTTGATCGATTTCATGTCTTCCTCCCAATAGTCTTACTTCATCGAAGTCAGGTTTTCCCGAAGAACAATATCGATCCGGATGTTCTCCTGACTTTTTATGACCGGTGTCTTGTCGCATTTGGCGCGCAGCACACGCAGAGCGCTTCTGGCCAGATGACCCGTATTCTGGGTTATGATGGCGTCGATAACGCCGTCGCGCAAAAGCGCAGACGAATTCTCCGTCAGCTCGTGATCGATTAGGACCGGGCGCTGAGGCAGATCAGCAGAGGCGATCGCACGCGCTATGGCTTGGACGCTGGCGCCCACAGAATAGACGCCAATCACATCCTTGTTCTGTTGCAGGGCTCTCAGCGTGACCGCTTCGGTATGCGCGGGGTCTTCCTGACCTTCGACGCTCGGCAAAGGTTCGAGATGCGCATACTCGGCACTGACCACCTGATCGAAGCCATGGCGTCGTTCAATCATGTCTCGCGACTGCTTGTTCGTGATAACCACCACGACCTTTCCGTGACGACCACCGGTGAAACGCCCCAGCAATGTTCCGGCTGTGCGACCAGCGGCTACGTTATCGATACCGACGAAATGATCGCGGTCCGAATTGGGCTGGTCCGACACCAAAGACACTACAGGGATTCCGCGTTTGCTCAGATCCGCGATAGCATCGCGGACAAGCGGTGTCTCCTTGGCCATGATCGCCAGCCCGTCAACATCTCTGGGTTTCAGACCGGCGAGTGTTGCGGCAAGTTCGGTGTGATCATGGTTCGGCACCCGGATCGTGCGCACTTCAGTCCGGTCCTGCGGGGCATTCGTGATGATTTCCGAAATGCCCTTTTCCAAACTGGCCAGAAACTGCCCCTTCCAATCAGGCAGAACAAAGACGAAGCGATAGGTCTTTTGCCGCGCAAGGTTGGCCGCGGCCGTGTCGCGAACATATCCCAGTTCCTCGATCGCCGCCTGAACTTTCTGGATGGTCACGGCGCGCACACCCGGACGCTCGTTCAGGACACGATCCACGGTCGCCAAACTCACACCGGCCACGCGGGCAATATCATTGACCGTCGGTTTGGCTACAAGTGTGACGCGCGGTTCAGTCAGCTTGAAACCTCCATTTCATGGGCCAATGCCTCAAACAACAAGGCCACGGCCTCTGCGCCCGGATCGTTATGACCCTTCAGGTTTTCCTCAGGAACATAGGCCGCGCGGCCAGCTTTGGCGCGGTGGATCGCGGCTGTGCTATCTGCCCCGACACGGGCCGCCGCAGCGGCGGCTCCAATGCCCTTTGGCAAAGCATCCAACGCAGGCGAAAGAGCATCAATCATTGTCCGGTCCCCGACCTGTGCGCCGCCAACCTGACCGACGCGGGCCAGACCTTCCGCCAGAGCAGCCTGAACACTTGCGCCATTAGAGCAGGCATCGCCGGTCGCATTGAAATAGATCGCAAGGATCACCCCGGACGATCCCCCCATCGTTTGGCTCAACTCATTGCCAAGCGCGGGAAAAAGCTGCGTGAGATCGGCAAGCGGCATGCGGTCAAGGCTCGATTTCAGCGCCCGCGCTGCCGTTGCCAATGTGCTGCCTGTATCGCCGTCGCCGGATTTGGCGTCCAGTGTATTCAACGCCGTTTCGGACGAGATCAGCAGATCGGCCACATTTTCGATGATGGCACGGGTTTTCGGGTTCTCAGAGGGGATCGGTTCAATCGGGCTCAGACCGTCAGGGAGGCCGACGACGGGCGGCTCGACCATCGTCATTATTCCCGGCCATGCGGCAAGCGGAACCGGTTCTGCCAGGGCCGCCTTTTCAGCGGCGGTAACCTCCATGATCGAGACGGAAAAGCCATGCATGTCCAGAGATGTCATCAAAAGGGCCGGTCCAACCAGATGCTGCGCCAAACCCGACCGTGCAAGTGCATGCGTCAGCACTGACATTTCCAACGGCGTTGTCGAGCCGAGATTGTTCATGATGGCCACCACCTCGCCCCCGGCACGCCCCTTGAGCTTCTCCACGACCGTGCTCATTGCCCCCATCGCGGTTGAGAAATCGACCTGTTCGATGCCGGGTTCACCGTGGATGCCAAGACCCAGTTCGGCTTTCCCTTCGCCAATGCGCGCCTCTTTCAGGGACCCTGGGACGGTACATGTATCAAGGCTCATACCTATTGAGGCAACCTTGCNGATCACAGCACGCGCAGCGTCTGCAACCACCTTCAGATCCGCGCCGCTTTCGGCCATGGCGCCCGCGATCTTGTGGACGAACAATGTCCCGGCAACCCCGCGTGGCTGCGGCAGGTGAGGCAAGGCGATATCATCATCCACCACCACCATTTCGACCTTGCGGCCCAAAGCGCGCGCGCGTTCGGCCGCCAAGCCGAAATTCAGCCGGTCTCCGGTATAATTCTTCACGATCAGCAGACAGCCCGCGTCCCCGGTCACCGCAAGAATGCCTGCAAGAACGGCCTCGACAGAGGGTGAGGCGAAAACCTCTCCGCACACAGCAGCGGTCAGCATTCCCTGACCGACAAATCCTGCATGGGCAGGCTCATGCCCCGAGCCACCGCCCGAAATCAGGGCCACTTTTGATTTATCCCAATCCGTCCGGAACACGACCTTGATGTGAGGATACCCATCCAACCGCGACAACATCCCACCCGATGCAGCCAGCAGGCCATCGATGGCCTCTGTGACCAGGTCTTCTTTGGCGTTGATAAACTGAGCCATAACTGTCCTCCCTTAAGCCACTCGCAATCCCGCAGCGTCGAAATACAACGGGTTTTGTGGACTGATCTTGATCGTTGAATGCGCGGCATAGTCCTGATGCGGATCACTTAGCGTCGTGATCGCATGTCCACGGACATCCAGATGCAGACGGGTCTGGTCGCCTAGATGCTCGGACCGAAGCACTGTCGCTTCGATGCCATCGCCACCCGCATCCGATTGCAGAATATTCTCAGGTCTCAGCCCGATCTGGGCACCTTTATGGGCCCCGGGGAAAATCTCTGACGGCAGGATGTTGATCCTCGGCAGGCCAAGTCGACTGGCGACATAGATGCTTTTGGGGTTCTCGTAGATCTCTTTTGGCGTGCCATATTGCACCAGCCTGCCCTCTTCCAGAACCCCGATTTTGGTCGCCATGGTCATGGCTTCGATCTGATCATGGGTCACATAAAGCAGTGTTGATCCCAGATCGGACTGGATGCGCTTGAGCTCGACCCTCAGATCAGCTCGCAATTTGGCGTCCAGTGAACTCAAGGGCTCGTCCATCAGATAAATCTGCGGGTCCCGCACCAGCGCGCGCCCGATCGACACGCGCTGCATTTCACCACCCGACAGCGCAGTGGCCTTATTGTCGAGCTTATGCGGGATCTGCAGAATTTCGGCGATCTGCTGCACCTTCTTCGCGATCACATCCTCGGGCGTTTTCAGGATCGGAGAGCGTAGCGGAAAGGCCAGATTGTCTCGCACCGTCAAATGCGGATAAAGCGAGTATTGCTGAAATACCATCGCCACGTCGCGCTGCGCCGGGGTGTCCGCAGCCACGTCGCGCCCGCCGATATGAACGCTACCGCTATCCAGTTTCTCTAGCCCGGAAATGAGCCGCAGGGTCGTGGTCTTGCCGGCACCGGTTGGTCCCAAAAGCACCACGAATGCACCGTCTTCGATGGTCATCGTGATGTCCTCGACGGCCTGCGTGGCACCAAAGGCCTTGGACACGTTTTGGAGAATAACCTCAGCCATGCAACACGCTTTCGTTCAGTTCTGATTTCAGTGCACGCCCGGATTGGCGGTCAAAAAGCGTGACGGTTTTCGGATCAAAGCTCAGACCGACGCTCTCGCCCGGTTTGGCGGGTTGGCTCGACGGAATTCTGGCCTTCACTTCGCCGCCTGCAGTTTGCAGCGTCACGATCTGCGTCGTGCCCAGGTATTCGGTCGCCAACACTTCACCTCGGAACCCTGCCGCATCGGACAGCGTCACATGTTCGGGCCGAACCCCGAAGGCCATGTCACCTTCAAAAGGTTCACGGCTTTGCGGCACCGAGAACCGACCGCCCAGCATATCCAGCTCTGACGCGTTCGGCCCAAGCTGGCCGTGAAAATTCACGAAATTCATGCTGGGCGACCCGATAAAGCTCGCAACGAACATCGTGGCAGGCTTGTCGTAAATCTCTTGCGGCGTGCCAAACTGTTCGACAACGGCATTATTCATGACCACGATCTTGTCGCCCATCTGCATCGCCTCAAGCTGATCATGCGTTACATAGACGGTGGTCGCGCCCATCCGGTCGTGCAGGGCGCGCAATTCATCGGCCATATGTTCACGAAACTCTGCATCCAGCGCACCAAGCGGTTCATCCATCATGAAGGCCTTAGGTTCGCGCACGATGGCACGGCCCAGAGCCACGCGTTGGCGGTCTCCGCCCGACAGGCCGCCCACCGGGCGATCCAGAATATCTTCGATCCCAAGGATTTGCG
Organism: Paracoccaceae bacterium; assembly: GCA_013214715.1. Taxonomy (GTDB): domain Bacteria; phylum Pseudomonadota; class Alphaproteobacteria; order Rhodobacterales; family Rhodobacteraceae; genus JABSSB01. Next base: position 17,122 of record JABSSB010000022.1, read on the forward strand.
CGACTTCGGCGACTTTTGCTTTGACCTGCGCCCGCGGCATCCCTTGGCTGACCAGCGGATAGCTGATGTTCTTGCGGACATTCATATGCGGATACAGCGCAAACATCTGAAAAACGAATGCGATATCACGCTCGCGCGGGGGCAGTTGGCTGATCTCTTCCCCGTCCAGAAGGATTTCGCCCGAGGTCGGCAGTTCCAACCCCGCAATCATCCGAAGCGTCGTGGTTTTGCCGCAGCCCGAGGGTCCAAGCAGCATGAAAAATTCGCCGTCCTCGATCGTGAACGAGCTTTCGCGGACGGCGGTAAAGGCGCCGAATTCTTTCTTCAGGTTCCTGATGACGATCTGCGCCATGGTTACTCCGGGAAGTGGCTGACGATGATGAACATTACCGTGCCCACCAGCGTGACAATGAAGGAATAGGTGAAGGCCCAGATCACGAAGGGCTGCATCAGCATGAACACGCCAATCGCAATCAGGATGGTGGCGACAAGCTCCCACGGGCCGCGGCGCAGGCGAAGGAGGCCATTGAGGAAAGACGTCATTTGCGAACCGCTCCGAACGTGATCCCGCGTAGCAGATGTTTGCGCAGCAGGATGGTGAAAATCATGACCGGCAAAAGGAAAATCGTGACACCTGCCGCGATGGCTGGCCAGTCCAGACCGCCGACACCGATAATGGTCGGGATGAAGGGTGGAGCCGTCTGCGCATTCGCCGTCGTCAACAGAACCGCAAAAGCGTATTCATTCCACGCAAAGATCAGACAGAAAATCGCAGTCGAGGCGATACCTGTCGCCGCCTGGGGCAACACAACTTTGTAGAAAGCTTGGAACCGGGTGTAGCCATCAATCAGCGCCGCTTCCTCGTATTCGGTAGGAATACCGTCGATGAAGCTTTTCAAAAGCCAGACCGCGAGCGAAATGTTCACGCCGGTATAAAGCAGGATCATGCCCAGATGCGTGTCGCTGAGACCTAGTTGGCGATACATCAGGAAGATCGGGATCGCGACGGCAATTGGCGGCATCATCCGCGTGCTCAGGATGAAGAACAGCAAATCATCCGCCAGCGGGATCTTGAACCGGCTGAACGCATAGGCGGCCAGGGTTCCCAGAAAGACGCTCAGAAAAGTCGACCCAAAACCGATGATCACCGAATTCAGGAACCTTTCGCCAAACTTGGACGGCCCGACTATGACCATGTCATATTGGCGCACAATCTCATCGGCCCAAGTTTCCGGCGGGTTGGCGTCCAGAAATTCAGGGGTCTGACGGGTCCGCGTGGTAAAGAGGTTCACATACCCTTCCAGCGTCGGCGTAAAGCTCGTGTCGCTGTCGCCACCGATCAGGTATTTCGGCGGGTAACTGATCGCGTCGGCGGGGCTTTTGAACCCGGTCAGCGCGATCCAGACCAACGGGATCATCGTGATCACCGCGTAAAGAACGACGAGAGTGCCAGCAAACCATTTGGTACGGCTGGACGGCTCGGTGACGGAAAAACTGCTCATCTCTCTTTCACCTTGTTCAGAGCCTTTACGTAAATGCTGGCAAGCCCGAACACCGTGACAAACAGAATGATCGCATAGGCCGAAGCATAGCCAGTGCGCCATTTTTCAAAGGCTTCACGCTTGAGGTTGATGGATGTCAGTTCGGTCGTTGAACCCGGCCCGCCCCCAGTCAATTGAACAACGAGGTCGAACATCTTGAAGTTCTCGATTCCGCGGAACAGGACAGCCAGCATCAGGAATGGCAGCACCATTGGCACCGTAATCGTGAAGAACTGCCTGAGTTTCGAGGCACGATCGACCTCGGCGGCCTCATAGATGTAATCGGGAATGCTGCGCAGTCCGGCGAGACAGATCAGCATAACAAAAGGTGTCCACATCCACGTATCGACAATGACTATGGACCAGGGCGCCAGGTTCACCTGACCCAGCATTTCAAAACTTGACGGTTCCTTGCCGGTGAAAAACGCGATGATGTAGTTAAAAAGCCCGATCTGCGGCTGGTAGAGGAATTTCCAGAAATTCCCGACAACGGCGGGAGACAGCATCATCGGCAAGACTATGATCGTTGTCCAAAGGTCATTGCCCTTGAATTTCTTGTTGATCAACCAAGCCAGCGCAAACCCGATCAACACCTGAAAGAAGATGGTCCAAATCAGGAAATGCGCCGTGGCCTGCATATTCAGCCAGATATCGCTGTCGGTCAGGATACGCTCATAATTGCGCAAACCGATCCATTCCGGTTCCCGGTTGATGCGGTTGGCTTTATAGTTGGTAAAGCTAAGCCGGATCGTCCAGATCAAAGGGAAGATGTTGATCGCCAGCAACAGGAAAATCGTCGGGGCCACAAAGATCCAGGCGATGGCCCGGTCCGACAGACCTCTGATTTTCCGGGCTACTGGCTCGGGTGTGGCCGCGGCACCGCGGTCGATTGTCCGATAAGACATTGGCTCTGCTCAATAGTTTTGAAAGTGCGCCGGGATCAATGACCCCGGCGCAAGGTCGTGCCATGTCGCGGGCAGCGCCCGCAATCTCGGCGGAGAGGTTACAGTTTACCCTCGTCCTCGAAGACTTCGTTCCAGTCTTCGATCAGCTTGTCCAACGCTTCCTGAGCTGTCCCCTGATCAGCCACCACAAAGTCATGAACACGCTTCTGCATGGCCAGCAGTAGTTCAGCATAGGCTGGCTCCTGCCAGAAATCCTGCACGCCATCCATTGCTTCGAGGAAGTCACCAGCAAAGGGCTGACTGTCTACAAAGCCAGGGTCTTGCAGAACCGAGTTATGAGCAGAGTATCCGCCCAGCGCCCACCATTTTGCCTGAACATCAGGCTGAGCGAACCACTTGATGTATTCCAGCGCTGCGTCCTGTTTGTCGGAATAGCTGACAACCGAGATGCCCTGCCCGCCCAGCGTTGAAGCCGCGATGTTCTGCGGCGGGTTCACGAAAAAGTCGATCTTGTCGCCACCCGTGGCCGGATCGGCATAAAGGCCGGGGAAGAACGCAAACCAGTTCATGGCCATGGCCACCTGACCGGATTTGAACGCATCGAGGCTCTCGCCCATGTAAGAGTTCGTGTAGCCCGGAGGCGTCGCGGTTTCATAGAAGGTCTTGTAGAACTCCAACGCTTCAACAGCTTCCGGAGAGTTCACAGCGCCTTCCATATCATAGCTGCCCGGCTCATTTTCGTATTTGAAGCCCCAGGGATACAGCGCCGATGTCACGCCCATTGTGATCCCTTCGGACCCGCGCTCGGTAAAGATCGCCGCGCCATACACTGTTTTGCCGTCAATCTCGCGCCCCTGGAAGAACTGAGCGATCTGCAAAAGCTCTTTCTGCGACTGTGGTTCACGCAGATCCTCGCCGGTGGCCTCTTTATAGGCGGCCTGGATATCTTCGCGCGCAAACCAATCCTTGCGATAGAACCAGCCATTGGCATCGCCCATCGCAGGCAGCGCGTAATAGTTCGGCGTCCCTTTTGGCCAGGTCGAATAGGCATAGACGGTCGCAGGCGCGAAATCGTCCATCGAAATGCCTTCATTGTCGAAGAAGTCGTTCAGCTTCACATAATGGCCATTCTCCGCTCCACCGCCAATCCACTGGCTGTCGCCGATTAGCAAGTCGCAAAGCTGCCCGCCAGAGTTGAGCTCGTTAAGCATCCGGTCTGCAAAATTGGGCCACGGTACGAACTCAAAATTCATCGTGTGACCGGACTGCGCCTCGAATTCCTTGCTGAGTTCGACCAAAGCATTGGCCGGATCCCAAGCCGCCCAGCAGAGCGTCAGATCTTCGGCTTGCGCAGAGTGTGCAACACCGGTTGCGGCAATCGCGATCGCGCTTGCGGTCGCAAGTTTCGAATATGCCATTCAATCCTCCCATGTGATCACCGCGCGTTTTTTTATCGAATCGCGGTCTAGCTCAACGCTAACTGAGGTACGCACCTCAAGTCGACATATTTTTGAGGCACGCACCTCAAAAAAGACACTAGAACATATCAATATATTGATCTTTATATATTATTTCATAAGCACTCGCCGCTTCCAAATGACTGGTGTTTTCAACACTCGTTTCACAGAGTCTCAAAAACTGACGTTTTGCGCCCGGGACATTTTCTGAAGCAGATGCAGACAAACTTGCAGCGCGCGCGCTCTTAGGTTGATCTGGGAAAATAGGCGAAGCGGCTGAACCGCGCCTCGCGCCCTTGGCCGGTTTGGTCGAAAGCAACCATGCCGACAAAAGCACCGGTAAAGGATTGATGCTCCCCCGGCGCGCCCTCGTCCGAGATCACAGCAGCATCCAGCACATTGCCAAGCGCCTGCCAATCTCTAGCTTGACGCCAGAAAAACTGCTGCGTAGCGCCTGTCACCTCGACCGCCAGGTCGACCGGACCCGCGGCGATGGGTTGTGGGTCTGACAAGGTCAAACCGCCGCTGGGAAAATCGCCTATGCAAGACAAGATGCGCAACGCAGGGCCATCGTTTTCGCGTGTCACGCAGGCGGCGTGGAATTTGTAGCGGTTATAATAAGTCGTCAGGCCCGCGCCCTGCTGATAGGTCAGAGGATCAAATGCCACCGTGGTTTCGGCACGATAGTTGTGGCTCTCCTGCCTCCGGGCAACCAGCGCCTGTTCAAACCAACTGCCCAGGCTTTCGCGCCCTGTCAGCACCAAAGCACCGGGCTCCATATGGAACAGACGGTCCGGATGAGGCGTGCGGAGCCATTGGAAGGCGGTTGGCAAGGTGCCATCGGCAAAGTCACTCTCCTCGGCTGAGGGGAGGGTAATGGCGGCATCATGCGGGATTTCCGCTCGGGGCCTCTGCCCATCTGCCTCCAGATACATCCATCCTGCGCGCCAGACGACGCGATCAATCCCGGTTTCGCGACCCATCGGGCAGGCGCGCGGCTGCGGCAGGGGCCGCCCCATCAGGAACGTGTGCCAGCCGGTGCCATCGGGCGCTTCGACATATTGGCCATGGCCGGTGCGTTGCACGGGATGTTCGGGCGCATCCGTCACAGTGATCACATGATCATCGGGATGGCTTTCGTAAGGACCCCAGACGGATCGAGAGCGTGCCAGCGACACAGCGTGACGGTAGCCCGTGCCGCCTTCGGCTGAGGTCAGGTAATACCAGCCGTCGCGTTTGAAGATGTGCGGGGCCTCGGTCAGCCCGCGTTT
>JABSSB010000220.1 GCA_013214715.1 Paracoccaceae bacterium
GACCGGAGCCTTGGTCGCCATGTCCCGATAAACTGAATGCGTCGGGCCTCAAACCCGGCGGTTTTTTTTCGGTCTCAATTGCAGCGCGCGACATTACCCGGATCGCGGAACGTGGTGAATTGAGAAATCAGCAAACGGGTTGGCGCTTCGTTCAGTTCTTGATCATAGAGAGTCTGCGCGATTTTCTGGTATTCAGAGCGGCAGGAATAAATCAGCCGGCCTTTGGCATCCGTTTTGAGCTGAAGATCTTGTGCATCTGATGAATTCAGCTGGGCCACAATCCGGCGTGACGCAATTCGGATGCGTCGCTGGTCATCCAGACTGATGCAATCGGGTGCGACGGCTTCATCCATGACTTCATAGACACGATTGCCGATGTTGAACCGTTCGATCCGGAACTCTCGGCCGGCGCCAAAGGTCGTGCTCGACTGGATTGCCCCGCTCAGCGCAAGCTCGGCAGTGACAGGAGACAGCCAGGTGTCAAACTGCGCGGCGAGGCTGCCGTCAACGCCAAGATCGAAAGTGATTGTTTGCTGGCATTCCTTGTTGATGACCAAACGGCCAAAGAAATAGTCCCGGAAGTCGTCAAACTGGTCGCTGTCTCGACTTTCAATCGAGTCCCACAAGTTTTCAAAGGCGGCTTCGAGATCGTAAAGCGAGATCGGATCTGGCGGCGGGGCGGCAGCATCGATTGGCAAGGGCACAATGCCAAAACTGTCTTCTGACACGGTCACCCAAATATCTTCGATATATTTTTCCTGCATCTTGTCCGCCCCGATACGCAGATCGATTTTCTGATCGGGGGCGGACTCCATGGTATAAATCTCAGACGGTGTCAGGGTAATCTCACCGTAAAGCTGTGTTTGCACGGGAACATTTTCCCGTGGCAAAGCCGCAACCTCCGTCTGCAAATCCCCAAACGATCTGCGGAGAAATAGTTTGTATTTCCCCCCAGCACATAGACCGGCATGCCAAATTCCGACACCGCCAATTAAATATCCGCCAGTCCCGCACGGAGCGATCCAAAAGATACAGAAGCGTGCCCGTGGGCAAATAGATGTGTTTCTTCAGCATCTCGGGATTGCCATCTTCAAATCTCGCGAGCCTGGCACTGCTGCTTTTGACGACCACCAACTGCTCTACCGCATAGGTTTCATCACCAAATCTGACCTTATCCGCCTTGGAAATCTGCGGTGTGACACGTACAAAAACGACCGCCAATCCAAACGCAACACAATGAAAGCGTCGCATGGACCCGTCCCTACCCCTTAACCGGCTTATGACATCAAACTGTTAACCAAACGGGCACGCGGTGTGTATTGTGGCAAGACCATTGCGAGGTATAGAAAAAGCCCCCGAAACGGGGGCTTTATTGCTTGGGGTTTTCTGTCGAGCCACATGCTCATGGCCCGGTTGGGCTGGATTTACCGGCCTTCGAATTTGGCCGGGCGTTTTTCCAGAAAGGCCATGACGCCTTCTTTGAAATCGCGGCTTTTGCCGCACGCCCCCTGCAGCTTCGCCTCGGTCGTCAATTGGGCGTCGAGCGTGGCGTCAAAGCTGCCCCGGACCGCGTCCTTGATCGCGCCATAGGCCAATGTCGGACCCTGCGCGAGGCTTTCTGCCCGCGCGCGCCAATGGGCAGCGAACTCGGCATCTGGGATCGCTGCCCAGATCAGTCCCCATTCATCCGCCTGCTTGGCCGAGATTTTATCCGCAAAGAGTGATGCGCCCATCGCCTTGGCCATCCCCATCAAGCGCGGCATGAAATAGGTTCCACCAGCATCCGGCATCAGACCAATCCGCGCGAAGGCCTGCAGGAAATAGGCGCTTTCCGTCGCGATCACCACATCCGCCGCCAGCGCCAGATTGGCCCCCGCCCCGGCCGCCGGGCCGTTCACGGCGGCAATGGTGGGCACCGGGCAATCATAAATCGCTTTGAGCATTGGCGTGTATTCATCACGCAGGGTGCGTTCGAGGTCAATCTCCGCCGCGCTGCCTCGGTCGCTGAGATCCTGTCCGGTGCAAAAGGCCCGATCCGCGCCGGTCAAAACGATGCAGCGGGCCGTCTTGGGCAATTCGCGCATGGCATCGGCGATTTCCGCCCGCATCAGCGCGTTCAAGGCGTTCATCTTGTCGGGGCGGTTCAGCGTCAGCACCGCCAGACCGTCCGTGATCTCCACGGTGATGGTCTCATAATTCATGGGTCGTGCTCCTCTCATCCCTGTCGCGCGCCACCCTGACGCATGCCCTGCGCAAGGGAAACCCCCGACACGACGTCACTCGGATCAGCCTTTCAGGATATCGTCCAGACGCGCGCGTTCTTCTTCGCTGAGGTCGGTTTCCGTTGTCGCCACGGCCCGGCTACGACGGCGCATGAAGCCAAAGCTCAAACCGGCAGCCATCAACAGCATCACAGGGCCGGCAGCCCAAAGGATCCAGTTGGCCCCCGAGAGGGTTGGCCGCAGCAGCACATATTCGCCATAGCGGTCTACTATGAAATCCATCACCTCATCATCGCTGTCGCCTTCGACCAGCCGTTCCCGCACCAAAAGGCGCAGATCACGAGCCAAAGAGGCATTGGATTCGTCGATGCTTTCATTGCGGCAGACCAGACAGCGCAACCCTTTGGACAAGTCCCGCGCGCGCTCTTCCAGCATGGGATCATCCAGAACCTCGTCCGGTTGCACCGCCGCCACCGGCCCTGCCAGCCCAAAGGCCAGCACCACAGCGAACACATATCTCATTCCGCGGGAACTCCGGCCACTGGCGTCTTTCGCGCGCCCACGGCAACCCGGAATCGCCGATCAAACAATGAAATCACGCCGCCCAGAGCCATCAGGATCGCCCCAAGCCAGATCCAGTTGGTCCAAGGCTTGATATAAGTCCGCACAGTCCAGCCCCCATCGGCCTGCGCATCGCCGATCACCACATAAAGGTCGCGCGTAATCCGATAATCAATCGCGGCCTCGGTTGTCGGCATCTGCGCCACTGGGTAGTCGCGCTTTTCCGGATGAAGCGTCGCCACATGGCGACCGTCCCGCGTTGCCTCGATCGTGGCCATGGTCGAATAGTAATTCGGCCCTTCGACAAAATCGACCGAGCGCAGCACAAGATCATAAGCGCCCACCTGGAACGGCTCATCGATATAGGCGACGCGTATATCTTCCTTCTGCCAGGCCACAAGCCCGGCAATGGCAAAGATCGACACGCCCAAACCGGCATGGCCCACCGCCTTGCCCCAATCGGCCCCCGGTAGCCTGAACAGGCGGGACCATCCGCTGCGCCCTGTGCGGGACCACAGATCAATCACCGCCCCGGCAAAGACCCAGCCACCAACCATCACGCCGATAGGTCCGATAATGCTATTGCCGGTCTGCATGGTGTAGACCAGCAAGGTGATCGCCAGCACCAGCACTGCGGCATAGCGCAGCTTGTAAGCCACCTGACCAAGCTTACCGCGTTTCCATGGCAACATGGACCCAAAAGGCAGCGCGATGCCCAAAAGCAGCATGATCGGCGAAAACGCCATATCGAAGAAGGGCGGCCCGACCGACACACGCATGTCAAAGGCCATTTCCGCCACCATGGGCCACATGGTGCCGAAAAAGACGATAAAACAGCTCACCGCCAGCAACACGTTGTTGAGAACCAGTGCCCCTTCGCGGCTGACCAGAGCAAAGACACCCTTGGCCTCCATCACCGGCGCACGGAGCGCAAAGAGGACAAGGGCGCTGCCGGTGAAGAAGAACAGGATCATCAGGATAAACACGCCGCGTTCAGGGTCATTGGCAAAAGCATGAACCGAGGTCAGCAGGCCAGACCGCACGATGAACGTCCCGATCAGCGAAAAGCCAAAGGCGAGGATCGCGAGCAGGATGGTCCAGCTTTTCAGTGCCTCACGCTTTTCCACCACAATGGCCGAATGCAGCAGCGCGGCGCCCAACAGCCATGGCATGAAGGAAGCATTCTCGACCGGATCCCAGAACCAGAACCCACCCCAGCCCAGCTCATAATAGGCCCACCACGACCCCAGCGCGATGCCGATGGTCAAAAAGACCCATGCCGCCAGCGTCCAGGGCCGGACCCAGCGCCCCCAAGCTGCGTCCACGCGCCCTTCGATCAGGGCGGCCACGGCAAAGGAAAACGCCATCGAAAGCCCGACATAGCCCAGATACAGGAAAGGCGGGTGGAAGGCCAAACCGGGGTCCTGCAAAAGCGGGTTGAGATCCTGCCCGTCAAAGGGCGGCACCGCCAGACGCAGGAACGGGTTCGATGTGAAAAGGATAAAGGCCATGAAAGCCACGCCAATGGCGGCCTGCACCGCCAGAACGCGGGCGCGCAGTGTTGGGGGCAGCCCTTTGCCGAACCATGCAGCCATCGCGCCAAACAGCGCCACGATCAGCACCCAAAGTAACATCGACCCTTCGTGATTACCCCAAGTGCCCGAGATTTTGTAGATCATCGGCTTGGCGGAATGGCTGTTCAGCACCACAAGTTGAAGCGAGAAATCCGAGGTGATGAACGCCCACATCAGCGCGCCGAAGGACACAGCGATCAGGATGAATTGAAGGCTGGCGGCCGGTTCGGCCACGGCCATCATACCGGCATGTCGTCGATGGGCCCCGATCATCGGAATGATCATCTGAACCACTGCGACCATAAAGGCCAGGATAAGCGCGAAGTGACCGAGTTCTGTTGTCATGCCTATGGTATAGACGCCGCGCGCCGCGCATCCAATCCCAAACGGGCCCGCAGGCGCTCCTGTCGCAGGTCTACGTGATCACAAATCTGTGGCCCAACCTGATGAATATTGACGGGCACCGGCCTCCGTGACCGCTGTTGCGCGACCAGCCCTGCTCAACCGGTGCCCGTCTTTGTCAACGCGCCCTGTAGCCTGTGACCGGACCAAAGGCACTATCGACCAAGGTCAAGCCTTTGATCGATGTGAAATAATTACAATTTAAAGGTTACCAAACCCTTACATCACCGTACGCTGGTGCGATCAGCTGCCTTCAGGCTCTTTGTAGACGCCCTGTTCTTTGAGGATGTCCACCACTTCCGCCGGCATATATGTCTCATCATGTTTAGCAAGAATTTCAGAGGCTTCAAAGACACCGTTCACGTAGCGACCTGTGCCAACCATGCCCTGGTTTTCAGAAAAGAGATCCGGCAAAACGCCGACATAGGTCACCGGAACAGAGGCATTGCCATCGGTCACGACAAACCGCACTGCAGCGCCCTGCCCGCGCACGATGGAGCCTTCTTCAACCAGCCCGCCGATGCGGAATACCTCGGTTGATGCAGGCGGCTCTTCGGTGACCTGGGTGGGCGAGCGGAAAAAGTTGATCCCGTCGCGCATGGCATAGCCAATCAGCACGGTGGCGATGATCAGCGCCAGAGCGCTGACCAGGATGATCTGAATACGGCGTTGTTTTTTCAAGCTTTTCATCGGATCACGGATATAGAGGGGGCATTGTCAGCCCGGTGGGTTCAGGGTGACCCAGCATCAGGTTGGCGTTTTGCAATGCCTGCCCCGAGGAGCCTTTGGTCAGATTATCAAGCGCTGCCACGACAATAGCACGCCCCGCGACCCGTTCGCCAGTCACACCGATATGACAATAATTCGACCCGCGCACATGATGCGTGCTGGGCGTTTCGCCAAAGGGCAGGACTTCCAGGAATGGCTCATCAGCATAGGCCGCTGCCAGCGTGTCATGGATCACCTGCGCATCACCTTCGACATAGGTCGTGGCCAAAATCCCGCGATTGGCGGGGATCAGATGCGGGGTGAACTGCACCGT
>JABSSB010000221.1 GCA_013214715.1 Paracoccaceae bacterium
GGACGGTGTTTTCGCCAAGGTGCTGGGCCACTTCCAGCACCAGAGCGCGGTCCTGGTTCTGCACGGTCAGCGCGTTGAGGATGGGGGGCAGCGCATCGTCGAATTGCACGTCTACGACGGCCCCGATGATTGCGGTGACTTTGCCTGTTGCATTGGCCATAGGAATGTCTCCGGTTTTCTCTTACAGCGCTTCCGCGCCGGAAATGATTTCGATCAGTTCGCTGGTGATCACGGCCTGGCGCGAACGGTTGAACTGAATGGTCAGCTTGTCGATCATCTCGCCCGCGTTGCGCGTCGCATTGTCCATGGCGGACATGCGCGCGCCCTGTTCGGACGCCCCGTTTTCCAGCAGCGCCGAAAAGATCTGGGTTGCCACGCCACGCGGCAAGAGATCTGCGAGGATGGCCTCTTCATCAGGCTCATAATCGTACTGGGCGGCCGCGCCGGTTTCGTCGCCTTCGACCTCGTCGAATTTGGCCGGGATGATCTGCTGGGCGGTCGGGATCTGGGTGACAACGTTCTGGAACTTCGAATAGAAGATCGTGGCAACGTCGAACTCACCCGCGTCATAGGCGTTGATGACCTGCTGGGCGATCTCCTGCGCGTTGGCATAGCCGACTTGCTTCACCTCGGACAGGTCGACATGGCCGACCAAGTTTTCTGCGGGGTGAAAGCGCTTGAGGACTTCGTAGCCCTTCTTGCCGACGGTTAATACCTTCACGGTCTTGCCTTCGGCGATCAGCTTTTTGCCATGTTCCACAGCAAGCTTCGAGATGTTGGCATTGAAGCCACCGCACAACCCGCGCTCGGCGGTCAAGACCACCAGCAGATGCGTCTGGTCCGACCCGGTTCCGCGCAACAGCTTGGGCGCTGTGTCGCTGTCACCGACCGACCCCGCAAGGCCGGCCATCACGGCACTGAACCGTTCGGCATAGGGGCGGCCGGCTTCGGCCGCCTCCTGTGCGCGGCGCAGTTTCGCCGCGGCGACCATTTGCATGGCCTTTGTGATCTTGCGGGTCGATTTGACCGACTCGATCCTGAGTTTTAGGTCCTTGAGACTGGGCATGCCTGTCTCTCCTTACGCGAAGGTCGCGGCAAATTCGTCAAGCGCGGCCTTGATACGGTCGGCAGGTTCGCCTTTGATCTTCGGATCTTCGTTGGTCAGCCATTCCAGAAGGTCCGCATGCTTGGTGCGCAGGTGCTGGAGGAGGCCTTCCTCGTAGCGGCCAACAGCCGACACGTCGATCGTGTCGAGATAGCCATTGGTGCCCGCGAAGATGACACAGACGATTTCCGCATTGGTCAGCGGCGAATACTGCGGCTGTTTCATCAGTTCGGTCAGGCGCGCACCACGGTTCAGCAGCTGCTGGGTCGCGGCGTCAAGGTCGGACCCGAACTGCGCAAAGGCCGCCATTTCGCGGTACTGAGCCAGTTCCAACTTCACCGGGCCGGCAACCGACTTCATCGCGTTGGTCTGGGCCGAGGAACCCACGCGGCTCACCGACAGACCGGTGTTCACGGCGGGACGGATGCCTTGGTAGAACAGTTCCGATTCCAGGAAGATCTGGCCGTCCGTGATCGAAATCACGTTGGTCGGAATAAAGGCCGACACGTCGCCGCCCTGGGTTTCAATGACCGGCAGAGCCGTCAGCGAGCCTGCGCCGAAATCTTCGTTCAGCTTGGCCGAACGTTCCAGCAGGCGCGAGTGGAGATAGAACACGTCACCCGGATAGGCTTCACGTCCGGGCGGGCGGCGCAGCAGCAGCGACATCTGACGATACGACACCGCCTGCTTGGAAAGGTCATCATAGATGATCAGCGCGTGGCGGCCATTGTCGCGGAAGAATTCCGCCATCGCCGTGGCGGCGTAGGGGGCCAGATACTGCATCGGCGCCGGGTCGGACGCGGTGGCAGCCACAACGATCGAGTAATCAATCGCGCCGGTTTCTTCCAGCTTCTTCACCAACTGCGCCACGGTGGACCGCTTCTGGCCGATGGCGACATAGACGCAATAAAGCTTCTTGCCTTCGTCGTCGCCTGCGGCTTCGTTATAGACTTTCTGGTTCAGGATCGTGTCCAGAGCCACGGCGGTCTTGCCGGTCTGACGGTCGCCAATGATCAGCTCGCGCTGGCCGCGGCCGATCGGGATCATCGCATCCACGGATTTCAGGCCGGTGGCCATCGGCTCGTGCACGGATTTACGGGGGATGATGCCGGGCGCCTTCACGTCGGCGACGCGACGCTCTGCCCCCTCGATGGGGCCTTTGCCGTCGATCGGGTTGCCCAGACCGTCCACAACACGACCCAGAAGACCGTCACCGGCGGGCACGTCCACGATGGAGTTGGTGCGTTTGACGGTATCGCCTTCCTTGATGTCCCGGTCGGTGCCGAAGATCACGACGCCGACATTGTCGGGCTCAAGGTTCAGGGCCATGCCCATGATGCCGCCCGGAAACTCGACCATTTCGCCGGCTTCCACATTGTCGAGGCCATACACACGGGCAATCCCGTCACCGACGCTGAGCACGCGGCCCACTTCGGCTACTTCGGCTTCCTGACCAAAATTCTGGATCTGGTCTTTCAGGATCGCAGAAATTTCTGCTGCTTGGATACCCATTTATCCGACCTCTTTCATTGCATTCTGGAGAGACGCGAGCTTTGAACGGATCGAGGTATCGATCATCTTCGAGCCCACCTTAACAATCAAACCGCCGATGATGTCCTTGTCGACGGTCGCGTTGATGATGACGTCCTGGCCGATGCGCGCTTTGAGAACGGCTGCCAGTTTTTCGGATTGGCCTTTTGTCAGGGCCTTGGCACTGACGACATCTGCAGTCACTTCGCCGCGATGCTCGGCCAGCATGTCGTGCAGCAGCGTGATCAGTTGCGGCACCACGAACAGGCGGCGCTTCTGCGCCATCAGCCCCAGTGCGTTGCGCAGGACGGGGACGAGGCCCATCTTGTCCGCTACGGCGAGGATGGCGGCCTCCTGATCGGAGCGCGAGATCAGCGGCGAGTCGACCAGCTTGCGCAGGTCCTCGTTTTCCGCGATCGCGGTGGCCAGATCAGTCAGCCCGCTTTCCAGCCCCTCAAGGGCATTGGTCTGTTGTGCAATGTCAAAAATTGCGGTGGCATATCGTTCGGCAATGCCGACGGATATCGAAGCTGGTTCGGACACGTCCACCCTTCCGCTGCTTTGGCCCAGACCTGGCCCTCGGCGACGTACCGTAGGGGATCAAGGGCGTTCGTCGACCACCCCCATTCATGACGAGGGCAGCAAAATCGTGGTGGATGTAGCAGAGCGTTTGTGAACCCGCAACATTCTATAGCAGTAACGGACTTTTTGTCCGTTTGCCTTATTTATATGGCCAAAGCGGGTATTTCACCCCGGCGGCACAAATTTTTTCTGCCGCTGCAGCACGATTTTGCGCCGGCAGCGAATCCAAACACTGCCTAAAGCGTGTTCAATTTTGGACTTTCCGCCGGGTCATCGGGCCGTCTTCCGGCGAATCCCGACACGAAACCGTTACGTCCTTGGTCGGTCTTTCATCGGCTGCGACAGGGGCAATGCGGGCTCGGGTAGGCCCGCCAGCCCCTTGACCCGCTGCGGCTTGTCATCGCGGATCGGCGTGCCCGACGGCGGGTTTACCCGTTTCGAGGCCACCACGATGATCGCCCCTCCGGCGAAACGGGCCGGCAGATACCGCGCCAGACGTTCAAGCCAATGGCCCGGTTTTCGCCAGAAGCGTTTGGTCGACGGCGGCTGAAACAGCGCACCCTGATGCTGCTCAACCAGAAAATCATGCGCGCGCAGCTGCGTCTCCAACTGGCTGAGCGTATAGGGCCGACCATAGCCAAAAGGCGTTGCATCCGATCGTGACCAGAGGCCCCCGCGATTGGGCACGATGAACAAGGCCTGCCCGCCCGGCCCCAACACCCGCCAGGCTTCGGCCAAAACCGCCCCCGCCCGTTCCGAAGTTTCAAGCCCGTGCATCACCACCAGCTTATCGACATGCCCTGTCTCGATCGGCCAGGCGGTTTCTTCACACAACACGGCCACATTGGGCAGCCCCGGCGGCCAGGCCATCACACCCTGCGGCCCGGGCATCAGCGCGATGACGCGCCGGGCATCTGCCAGATAGGGGCGCAGAAGCGGCAGCGCGAAACCAAAGCCAGCCACGGTTTGCCCATGCGCCTCGGGCCAAATCTGCAGCAGTCGATCACGGATCGCGCTTTGCACCGCGCGGCCCAGCGGGCTGCGGTAGTAGAAATTTCGCAAATCCTGCACATCTAAATGCATTGCCGGGGCCCCTGCGACAGGTCACTCTGGCATAGTTTACCAAGCCATAGGTGAAATACCATGCCCCTCGACATCGTGACGATCCCCTGCCTCAGCGACAATTACGCCTATCTGGCCCATGATCCGGCCAGCGGCGAGACCGCGCTTGTCGATGTGCCCGAGGCCGCGCCGATTCTGGCCGCGCTGGCCGAACGGGGCTGGCGCCTGAGCCAGGTTCTGCTGACGCATCATCACCCCGACCATGTGCAAGGGCTGACCGAAGTCTTGGCCCAGCATCCCGCCAAGGTCATTGGCGCGAAAGCGGATGCACATCGCCTGCCACCTCTGGATGTGGCGGTGTCCGAAGGCGACAGCGTGCAGATCGGCGACGAATCCGGAAACGTTCTGGATGTTTCGGGCCATACGGTTGGACATATCGCCTTTGATTTCCCCGGCGTGGTCTTTACCGCCGACAGCCTGATGGCGCTGGGATGCGGGCGTCTGTTTGAAGGCGATCCCGCGATGATGTGGGCCTCGCTCAGCAAGCTGGCCGCGCTGCCCGATGACACAATTGTTTGCTCGGGCCATGAATACACGCAGGCCAACGCGCGGTTTGCCGAGACAATCGAACCGGAAAATCCCGCTCTGGTTGCACGAATTGCTCAAATTGACGCCGATCGGCAAAAAGGTTTGCCCACGGTTCCGTCACGTTTGGGCGTTGAAAAAGCAACAAATCCGTTCTTGCGGGCGCATGTGCCGGAAATCAAAGCAGCTTTGGGGATGACAGATGCCTCTGACGCCGACGTTTTCGCCGAGATTCGCAGTCGAAAGGACAGGTTCTAGGGCAAGAGCCATACAGATCACAGCGCTGCGGCCCGGAATTCTCACCCGGCGTGACAAGAAAACACTTGAAGCGGCCCGATGATCAACCAAACTCTAATGATATGAGCCCAAGGTGGTCGTACGGCGCCCGGCTGGCAAACTTGCTGGCATCGCGTCGCCTGATCACCGGTCAGACACAAAGGAGCGCAAGCGTGCCATCATTCTCTAGCACTCTCGAACAGGCCATTCATTCCGCTCTGGCATTGGCCAATGAGCGTCGGCATGAGTTCGCGACGCTGGAACATCTGCTGATGGCCCTGATCGAAGAACCCGACGCCGCCCGCGTGATGCAGGCGTGTTCGGTCGATCTGGGCGCGTTGCGAAAGACGCTTGAAGAGTTTATCGACGATGATTTGTCGAACCTGATCACCGATGTTGAAGGCTCGGAAGCCGTGCCGACAGCCGCGTTCCAGCGGGTGATCCAGCGTGCGGCGATCCATGTTCAGTCGTCCGGCCGGACCGAAGTGACCGGCGCCAATGTGCTGGTCGCGATCTTTGCCGAACGCGAAAGCAACGCGGCCTATTTCCTGCAGGAGCAGGACATGACCCGCTATGATGCGGTGAACTTTATCGCACATGGTGTGGCCAAGGACCCAGCCTTTGGTGAAAGCCGCCCGGTGTCGGGA
>JABSSB010000222.1 GCA_013214715.1 Paracoccaceae bacterium
CGCGCGTGGCAAAGCGGTCCAGCACATTGCGCGCGATCTGGTCGACCTGAGCGTCGCAGCGGATCAACCCGGTAACCCATTCGCAGGTGGCGGCGCAAAAGACCTCTCCCTTGCCTTTGGGCCAGTGGATGATCATGCCGCTGCCGCGCTTGGTGGCATTGATCGCCTCAGGGCTGGCGCGCCCGGTCATGGCCTGCGCTTTGAACGCAGCATCTGCGCCTCCAATGTACAGCGCCTCGCCCCAGACCCCGTGACAGGCCTCGCGCATCGTGGCCAGCTTCATCGCGAGGATCGTCACCTCCCCCGCCGCCCCATCCGCGCCGGTGGGGTAGGGCAACCCGGTGTCGAAGCGATAGTCGAGCCCGTCCACCTCATCGCCGAAAATCCGCGCCTTGGTCCCCAGCACATCTCCATAGCCCGGATGCGCCCCGTCAAAGGCCCGGTGGTCGGGGCGGTAGATTGTGAACCCGCCCGCGCCGCCGCCTGCGCAATGCCCAAGCCTGCATAAATGCCGGCCAATCCGTTCACACCGAAGGTCAGCGCGCCGGGGCGCGAGACGGGCGGCAGATCCCATGCGCCGGTCACGCGTGCCGGGTCAGTGTCGTGCAACGGGTCCTGATCGGCGATGTATTTGTAACAGATCTGAGGTCGCCCCTGATCTTCGATCCGGGTCTGCCACAGAAAGTTGCCAGCAAACTGCGCCACATGCCCGCCATCGGTGACATAGGCGTCCACTGCATCGCGCATCTCGCGCTCCAGTATTCGTCATGGCCGACCACGATGGCGCAGGCATGGTCGTTCAGCAGATTGGGGTTGGCCTGCAGATCATGCTGGGTGACAAAATCCAGATCATAGCCCGCCGCCTCGGCCCAGCGGGCGAAATGCCGTTCATAGCTGGCCCTACCGGCAGAGGCATATTTCTTGGAATAGCCATAGGCATACGCCCATTCCATCTAGGGGTATCGCACCATGTCGCCGGGGTGTGGAGGCTGCTCGGGCAGGGCGCGCGGGGCGCCTTGGGGCAGTTTGCAGAATCTGCGCAACCACGGGCGCTGGGTCGACATCACGGGTGAAAATGCGTTGGCATCTGGGCCGGCGATGCCGTCGCAATGGTTCGCCCCGCCCCAGCAATTATAGGCCAGCCAGGTGCCGGTGGCGCAGATCAACACATGGTTGGGGCGCTGCGGGGCGGCGCTGCGCTGCGCTGCGCATCAGGATCTGGTGATGTACCTCTGGCGCTCATCCCCCCGTTGCGCGCGCAGCGTGACCAGATAGCCACCGGGCCGCCAATGGGGCGGGATGGTCAAGGACCAGCTTTCGTGCCAGCCACAGCCGGTGACCGAGCAATCCTGCGGCGTCTTCTGATGCGCCCCGCGCAGGCCGGATTGCATCAGCATCGGCTCATACTGCGCACCATCGCGCCCGGTTTCCAACGCCCAGTGATCCGCCGTGGTCGAGACATGCAGCGCAAGCCTGTCGCCTGGCGCTTAGCTCATCCGGGGCGTGCAGCCCCAGATCTCCAACACCGCATCATCTCGGGCCGGACAATATAGTCATTATCCAGACTATGCCGCGCCTTGGCGCGGGTGCGGGGGGTGACAGCGGGGCCGGGTGTGTCCGTGCTCATCTTCACCTGCCCACTGAGGCCCGCGTAGGGCGGGGTTTACCCCGCCGCTCCGCTTTAATTCCCGGCGCTCTCCATCTTGCGATGGGCGATCACATCTTCCAGCCAGCCCAGCTTCATTTCAGGCACGGAACTCAGCAGCAGATCGGTGTAATCGTCAAAGGGCGGGGCCAGAACCTGCGATTTCGGACCATAGCGCACGACCTCACCTTGATACATCACGGCAATGGAATCCGCGATGGCGCGCACTGTCGCCAGATCATGCGTGATGAACAGATAGGCCACGTCTTCGATCTTCTGCAGCTCCAGCAGCAGCTTGAGGATGCCATCGGCCACCAGCGGATCAAGGGCCGAGGTGACCTCGTCACAGATGATCATCTTGGGCTTGGCGGCCAGCGCCCGCGCGATGCAGACGCGCTGTTTCTGCCCTCCCGACAGTTCGGCCGGGTAGCGGTCGATGAACTTCTCGCCCATCTCGATCTCGTCGAGCAATTCGACGATCCGCTTCTGCTTTTCCGCGCCCTTGAGGCCGAAATAGAACTCAAGCGGGCGGCCGATGATCGTTCCGACCGTCTGACGCGGGTTCATCGCGACATCGGCCATCTGATAGATCATCTGCAATTCGCGCAGGTCTTCGCGGGTGCGGCCTTTGAAATCTGAAGACAGGCTGCGCCCGGCGAAATTGATCTTGCCTTCCCGCGGGGGCAAGAGCCCGGTGATCACCCGCGCCAGCGTCGATTTGCCAGACCCGGATTCGCCCACCACCGCCAGCGTCTGGCCCGGATGCAATTCGACATTCACATCCTTCAGAACGTCGAAATTCAACCCCTTATAGCGCGCCGTGATCTGTTCAACCTTCAGCACTGGCTCCGGCGTGGGCGCCTTTTCCTCATGCTCGATGGACCGGACCGAAACCAGCGCCTGCGTGTATTCCTCACGCGGGTGGTTGATGATCTGATCTGTGGTGCCATGTTCGACCATATTGCCATGGCGCAGCACCATGATCTCGTCCGAGACCTGCGCCACCACGGCCAGATCATGCGTGATATAAAGCGCCGCCACCCCGGTATCGCGGATCGCGTCCTTGATCGCCTTGAGCACGTCGATCTGCGTCGTCACATCCAGCGCCGTGGTCGGTTCGTCGAACACCACCAGATCGGGTTGCGGGCACAAAGCCAGCGCCGTCATGGCACGCTGCAGCTGACCACCCGAGACCTGATGCGGATAGCGGCTGCCAAACGTTTCCGGGTTGGGAAGGCCCAGCTTGCGGAAGAGCTCCACCGCGCGGGCTTCGGCCTCGGATTTGGAACAGAGCTTGTGCTTGATCGCGGCCTCGGTCACCTGCTCCATGATTTGCTTGGCCGGGTTGAAGGAGGCCGCTGCCGATTGTGCCACATAGGTCACTTCAGGCCCGCGCAGTTTGCGCAGATCGCGGTCAGACATGGCGAGGATATCGCGCCCGTTCACATGGACCTCGCCCCCCGTCAGTTCGACCCCGCCGCGGCCATAGCCCAGCGTGGCCAGACCAATGGTGGATTTGCCCGCGCCGGATTCGCCGATCAGCCCCAGCACTTTGCCCTTTTCGAGCGTGAAGCTGACGCCATGCACGATCTCGATCTTTTTGGGGTTTTCGCCCGGCGGATAGACCGTGGCGCCGATTTTCAGATTGCGGATATCTACAAGCGGTTGGGACATCAGCCGCGCCCTCCCTTCAGGCTGGTGGTGCGGTTGAGGATCCAGTCCGCCACAAGGTTCACGGATATGGCCAGCGTCGCAATCGCAATGGCGGGATAAAGTGCCGCGCCGATGCCGAAATTGATGCCATCCTTGTTTTCTTTCACGATGCCACCCCAATCGGCCAGCGGCGGTTGCACGCCGATGCCCAGGAAGGACAGGGTCGAGATAAAGAGCACCATGAAGATAAAGCGCAGGCCCATTTCCGCCACCAGCGGTGAGAGCGCATTGGGCAGGATTTCGCGGAAGATGATCCAGCCGAATTTCTCACCGCGCAGGCGCGCGGCTTCGACATAATCCATGACCGAGATGTCGACCGCCACGGCCCGCGCCAGACGATAGACCCGGGTGCTGTCCAGCAACCCCATGATCACGATCAGGGTCAGCACCGTGGCCTCGATCGAGGACAGGATTACAAGCGCGAGGATCAGCGAGGGGATCGACATGAACAGATCGACCAGACGGCTCATCACCTGATCGATCCAGCCGCCGAACACAGCCGCCAGAAAGCCCAGCACGGACCCGGTGGTGAAGCTGAGGATCGTTGCAGCCGTTGCGATGAAGATCGTGGTCTGGCCGCCATAGATGATGCGGGTCAGAAGATCGCGGCCGATCTGGTCGGTGCCGAGCCAATGCTCGGGCGAGGACGGCTCCCAGACATCGCCGACGACTTCGGCCATGCCATAAGGCGCGATCACGCCCGCGAAAATGGCGCCCAGAAAATAGGTGCCGGTGATGATCAGTCCGATCAGGGCAGATAGAGGTATTTTAGACATGTGCTCTCGCCCTTATTTCGGATGGCGCAGGCGCGGATTGGCGAGGATGGACACCACGTCGGCCACGATGTTGAGGATGATATAGACGGCGGCGAAAATCACTCCGCAGGCCAGCACGACGGGCACGTCGCGTTTGACCACTGCGTCCACCAGATACTGACCCATGCCGGGATAGGCGAAGACCACTTCGACCACGACAACGCCCACAACCAGATAGGCCATGTTGATCATCACCACGTTCACGATCGGGGCGACGGCATTGGGGAAGGCGTGGCGGTAGATCACCGCGAATGTGGACAGACCTTTGAGTTCCGCCGTTTCGACATAGGCCGATTGCATCACGTTCAGGATCGCCGCGCGGGTCATGCGCATCATATGCGCCAGCACCACAAGCGTCAGCACCGCAACGGGCAAAGAGATCGCGTGCAGTTTTTGCAGCAACGACATGCTGTCATTGATCGACACGAAGGACGGCGCCCAGGGCAGTTGCACCGCAAAGAGGAAAATCAGGATATAGGAGATCATGAATTCCGGCAGCGAGATCGACGCCAGCGTGATCCCCGAAATGGCTTTGTCCGGCCAGCGGTTCTGATAGCGCACGGCGATCAGGCCCAGCAGGATCGCCAAGGGCACCGAAATCAGTGCCGCCCAGAAGGCCAGGAAGAGCGTCGCGCTCATCCGCCGGGCGATCTGATCGGCAATCGGCAGCTTGTTGGTCAGCGCATTGCCCATATCGCCGGTGACGATGCCACCCAGCCATTCGACATAGCGGGTCAGGGCAGGGCGGTTCAGCCCCATCTCTTCGCGCAGATTGGCAAGGCTTTCAGGCGTGGCGGATTGGCCCAGAACGGCCTGGGCCGCATCGCCGGGCAGGATTTCGGTCAGGCCAAAGATCAGCGCGGAGGCTGCCAATAGCAGCAACACACCCAGACCAAGGCGTTGGAGAACAAGTAAGAGGATCGGGTGCATGGGGTCGCCGATTATTGCGACAGCGATGCTGTCTGTTGGACGGGGCCAGAGGCGCGCGCGTCAGGTAAGATGCAAAAACCCCCGCGCCGGGTTGCGGCGCGGGGGTTGAAAAGGTTTAGGCTTTCCAGGTGTGCTTGAACGCATACCAGTTCATCTGCGGACCGTTCGGGTCGGTTTCCCAACCCTGCAGCGAATTGCTGGTCGCATCGACGAAGTCGTTGAACATCGGCAGGATCAGCCCGCCTTCTTCGTTCAGCATGCGGCCCATCTGGCTGTAGAGATCCTTGCGCTTGGCCTCATCCAGCTCGGCACGGGCGGCCAGCAGCATGTCGTCAAAGACCGGGACTTTCCAACGTGTGTCGTTCCAGTCGGCGGTGGACAGATAGGCGGTCGTGTACATCTGGTCCTGCACCGGACGGCCACCCCAGTAAGAGGCGCAGAAAGGCTGCGTGTTCCAGACTTCGGACCAGTAGCCGTCATTGGGCTCACGCTTGATTTCCAGCGGGATGCCGGCGGCATTGGCCGTCTGCTGGAACAGGGCGGCTGCGTCCACAGCACCGGGGAAGGCACCATCCGCGGTGCGCAGAATGATGGGCGAGCCATCATGGCCGGATTTCTTGTAATGCGCGGCGGCTTTTTCCAGATCAAAGGCGCGCTG
>JABSSB010000223.1 GCA_013214715.1 Paracoccaceae bacterium
CGATCACGTCGATCACGTCGATCACGTCGATAAAGATGCCATAGGCCGTCCAGTCCAGCACGCTGAAGCCCACATTCGGCGATGGGCTGCGCCATGCGTTGGACCCACGCGACCACTGACCCCAACCGATCACAAAGGACCAATGCCATGACCGATACCATCGTCGCGCGCGATCCCGAAACCGGAATGTATGGCGTCGCCGCCGCAAGCCATTTTTTGCAAGCGGCGCTTTGATGCCGCCTCTGCGCGGTGGCAGATGCGCTCTGGCGACGCAAGCCTTTGTCCGCCCGATCTGGGGTATGCACGCCGCCGACTGGCTGGCACAGGGTCAAAGCGCCTCTGACGTCACAGCCGATTTGGTGGCGCGCGAAGACGGGCGGGTTATCCGGCAAATCCACATGATTGATGCCAGCGGCGCAACGGCGACCCATAAAGGCGCCAATTTCGTAGACTGATGCGGCCATATCGCCGCCGGCGGCGTGTCTGTTGCGGGCAACATGCTGGTGGGCGAGTCCGTGATCCGCACCACGCTCCACGCCTATCAGGACAACCTTACCCTGCCCTTTGCCGAACGGCTGATGACTGCGATAGAGGCTGGCGAGGCCGCAGCTGGCGACAAACGCGGCACGCAATCCGCAGCCTTGGTTAGTTATCGCAGCGAGGACTATCCATGGCTGTCGCTGCGCGCCGACGACCATCCCGACCTGCCGGATGAGTTGCGCAGGCTTTATGATTTGGCCTATGAGCGGTTCATCCACATCACCGATGCGATGCCGACGACAGCAAATTTCTTGGGCATGACGGATCGCACGGATCGTGATGCTGCCATCGCCGCAGAAGCGGCAAAACGCAAGGCAGAGGGCCGTAAAAGCCGGTCATTTGCGACGGAGCTTAAAAAGATGAACCCACACCAAAGCCCAGCGGATCAGGGCGCAGCAAAGGCGACACAGGCAGGACGAAGAATGGACCTAGAGGCCAATCACCATTACCCCTCCCGACGGTCTGCCGTTGCAGCCGACAACATTGTGTCGACCTCTCATCCGCTTGCAGCGCAAGCAGGGCTGTCGATGCTGGCGCGGGGCGGCAATGCCGTTGACGCAGCCCTGGCGGCGGCAATCACGTTGACCGTGGTTGAACCCACCGGCAATGGCATCGGCTCGGATGCCTTTGCGATAGTGTGGGACGGCTCCGAACTGCACGGGCTGAACGCGTCGGGACGCTCCGCGGCGGGGTGGCGTGCAGAGCGGTTTGCCGGACGGGACACGATGCCATTTCGTGGCTGGGAAACTGTCACCGTGCCTGGCGCGGTGTCATCCTGGGTTGCCCTGTCGGATCGGTTTGGGAAACTGGCATTCGAAACCCTGTTCGAGCCCGCGATTGGCTATGCAAGCGATGGGTTTCCGGTCTCTCCGATCATCGCGACGCTTTGGCAGCGAGCCGAAGAGCAATTGGGCGATCAACCGGGTTTTGCCGACACATTCCTGCCCGGTGGGCGCGCACCGAAAGCTGGCGAGTATTTCCGCAGCCCCGGTCATGCCCGCACCCTGCAACTGATTGCCGAAACCAAAGGCCGCGCCTTTTACGAAGGTGAGATCGCCGAAGAGATCGCCGCATTTGCCAAGGCCCATGATGCTGCGCTTACAGTTGCGGACCTTGCTGCGCATCAGCCCGATTGGTGTGGCACGATTTCGCGTCAGTTTGACGGTGTCGCCCTGCATGAGATCCCGCCCAATGGTCAGGGTATCGCCGCGTTGATGGGGCTTGGCATCCTCTCTCAGACCGGCATCCGGGATTTGGGCGCGGATGATCCAATGGCAGCCCATCTTCAGATCGAAGCCATGAAGCTCGCCCTGCGCGATGTCGAAGCCTATGTGGCCGATCTTGATCACATGAAAACGATCACGGTCGATGATCTGCTCGATGATGGATACCTTGCCCGTCGCGCGGCAGAGATTGACCTGACGCGCGCCAGCGATTTTGGCGCAGGCGCCCCCAAACATGGGGGCACGGTCTATCTAACAGCAGCTGATGCCTCGGGGATGATGGTGTCTTTCATCCAGTCGAACTATGCCGGGTTTGGCTCGGGCGTGGTGGTGCCGGGCACGGGTGTGTCGCTGCAAAATCGAGGTGCAGGATTTTCGCTGGACCCGTCGCATCAGAACCATGTCGGGCCGAATAAACGACCGTTTCACACGATCATTCCGGGCTTTCTCATGGGCAATGATGCGCCTTTGATGAGCTTTGGCGTGATGGGCGGCCCGATGCAGGCGCAGGGTCATGTTCAGATGGTGCTGCGGACGCAGCTATTCGGGCAGGACCCGCAAATGGCCGTGGATGCGCCGCGCTGGCGCGTCACGCAGGGAACGGGTGTGGCCTGTGAAAGCACAATGGATGCAGATACATTGCAGACACTGCGCAACATGGGGCATGAGATCACGCTGGAAGCTCCGGACAATGCCTTTGGCTTTGGCGGCGCGCAGTTGATCCATCGCCTGCCCGAGCGTGGCTATGTCGCCGGATCCGACCCCCGCAAAGATGGGGCGGCGGTCGGTTTCTGACCGCCCTACCCTGTCTTCGCGGTGCCAGCGAGCATCCCTTCAACCAGTTTTTGCACGCGAAGCGCTTCTTCCGGGGTCGCCAGCCTGTGAGGCTTGCCCTCCAGACATAGCAGCAGATCATCAAGCTGCGCCTTCAGGCTGGTGGCGCGGGGGTCAGCGGGCCGCTCAGCAATCTCCTGAAACGGGCCGCCTTTGGAAGATGCGTGAATGAAAAATTCTGACACGCGATGGCTTTCCACGCTGCCTTTGATCGTGAGTTCTTGTCGATCCGGCTGGGCGCCGCCCGTGGACGCCATGATCGTGACCGGACATCCCTGCCCGTTTTCCAGCCGGGCCAGCATATGCGTTTCGCACAAGGCCGGGTCTTGGGGGTAAGCCGGTTGGGCCGACACAAGGGTCAGCGGGCCCAACACACGTTCTGAGAAGAACAAGAAATGCGAGATCACCTCACGCGTCATGCCGCCTTCGTCCCGGAACCGCAGCCAATCTGCTGCGACCTGCCAAGCGCGCGGCCAAGATGGGTAGGTGACAAGGATATCCGCGCCGATCAGTTCACCCATTTGCCCCGATTGCGCCGCCTTTTGAACGTTGGTCAACGCCGCCCCGGCGGCCTGCGTGAAATTCACGGCGGCAGGCACGCCACATGCGGCAAGATGGGCGACAAGCGCCTCGCTTTCCGCAATATCCACACCCAAGGGCTTTTCAAGAAACACGGCCTGACCGGCATCAGCTGCGATCATGGCAAGCGCCTTGCGTGGCGCGGGGGGACAAGCCAGATACACCAAATCGGCCCCGGCCATCGCCTGTTCGGCGCTGTCGGCCACCGGCATGTCGGGCAGACTATCCCGTGCGGCCGCGCAGGCGTCATCTGACGGGTCCCACGATCCCGTGATGTCATAGCCGGGATGCCGGTCCATATGTTCAGCCATGCGACGCCCCATGATGCCGAGGCCGATGATTGCTGTGTTTCTGCTCATGTCGGATATCCTTGCTTTTCTTCCTTAAGCCACAACAGCGCAGCCCGATACCAGAGGCATGACTCACTCCTCACGATTTCCGATCTGGGTTTCGTTCAGGCGGCGCGCAGCAGCAAAGTCATCGCAGCATAATTCTTCGCCCAAGAGAGAAATTGCTGAAATCAGATCTCAGACGAAAGTTGGCCAATAGTGATGCGCCGTCGGTTACAGATGTCAAAATTGGACGGCTGCATTGGGCTCTGAGCAGCCTTTTTCTGCCCGCAGAGTCACAAAGCGGCCCTAAAGTAGGACGTCGCCTTTATACGTAATTGACCCTATCCCAATGCTTCAGCCACTGCGGCCGCATAGCTCTTGATTTTCGCAGAAAGTGGTAAGATCGTGGGAAAGCAAAGTCGCCACATTAGTAACATAGGTAAAACGAACACTACGCTCAGCCAGTGGTGCACAAAACTCAACCGGCACCCTGAACACGTCGCCCGACGATGGCCATCTACAGTTGTCCAGCGATACATAAAAGGAGGATCGAAAATGACTTTTTCGCGTAAAATCACCTGCCTGTCGATTATTCTTTGTGTCAGCCTCAGCGCCAAAATGGCGAGTTCCTGTACCTTTATCACCCTGAAAGGTGCGGATGGAACAGTGGCTGCGTCACGGACAATGGAATGGGGTCAATTTGCTCTGTCGCCTGCGATGACATTTGTTCCAGCTGGTACTGACAGTTCGGCAATGAAAATGCCAGACGGAAAGGACGGTGCAAAATGGGTCACAAAGTATGACGTTGTAGGTGTCACCATTCTGGACCAGATGCTGTTTGGTGATGGCATGAATTCTGAAGGTTTGAACGTGTCGCTTTTATACCTGCCAGGCTTTGCAGAGTATCAAAAGTATGACCCCGCCAAAGCTGACATCTCACTGGCGCCCGTCGATTTTTCGGGCTTCATGCTGACCCAATTTGCGACAGTGGCAGAAGTCAAGAAGGCCGCAGAAACTGTTCGAGTTGTCCCCGTAGTTACGCCACAACTCGGAGAGCCAGCGCCAGTGCATTTCTCGGTGACCGACAAAACCGGCGACCAGATTATTGTCGAATTCGTGGGTGGCGAGCTGAAGATATACGATAAAACCCTCGGAGTATTGACCAACTCACCGCCATATGACTGGCACATCAGTAATGCACGTAACTACATCAATTTGCGATCTGTTGCGTGGCCCCAAATTGATGTGGATGGAATTGATCTTGCACCAATTGGATACGGAACTGGAATGTTGGGCTTACCAGGAGATTTCACGCCCCCGTCAAGGTTTATTCGTGCACTGGCTTGGTCGCAGACGGCTCGTCGAACTGATGGAGGAGAGGATACGATACATGAGGCCCTCCGCATTCTCGACAACTTCCAGCTTCCGATGGAGGCAACCGACAAACAGCTGAATCCCGCCCAATTGGAAGTTCTGAAATACGGTGGCACACAGTATACGGTGTCTTACGATCTTCGAAATTTGAAGGCCTATTTCCACACCAGCATGAACCCCAATATACGCAGCGTTGACTTGGAGGCGGTGAACTTTTCAGCGCTGTCTGAACCGTTGAAAATCCCTATGAATGATAAGTCGGCGCCCTTTGCCAAGGACATAACGCCGTCTCAATGAGCGAGAACCGGAGAGAGCATGGGTTCATCAGTTGCGTCTTGGTTGACCGATTATGGCGATCTATGAGCATCGAAAATGTGATTTTAAGGGCATCATTCCTGCGTTTGCCTACTATCCATAACGCTCGCTTTAGGCTCTGAGCGGTCATTTACCGCGTAGGATTCGAACGGTAACTAAGGACCGAAATAGACCGCGCCCGCCCGGCAAAAAAGACCGCTGCGATCCTACAATCGCAGCGGTCTGTTTGTTCAATGGATCATTGATCAGGTCGTAATATCATGCCTCACAGCGCGGAATGCGTCATCAGCGATACGGGGTCTTTGATTTCGGCAGTGGCCGACGCGAACAGAGATCGACCTCTTTGCGCTAGATCGGCGCCCAAAGCGCGTCGCGCAGCCCAAACCGAAAAACTCGATCTGGCCGCTTTGCAATCCATCTGAACTTGCCCCGTCTCTGAGCCTGAAGCTGGTGTTTGGAGTAGGCCCCTGAAAGTGGTCCACCAACTGGGGTAGATTTGTCCCACAATTTGGAGGATCAGCGATGGCTGGAA
>JABSSB010000224.1 GCA_013214715.1 Paracoccaceae bacterium
GGCGCGCTCTAGACCGTTTGAGAACAGCACTCTGGAAACAGCTCCTGCTTCAAAGGGGCTGAGATCTGAATTGTTCTTGCCACCCAAACACCGCCTGAGCGACTTTCTTTCGCGCACTGGCAGCGGATGTCCACAATGCGGGCTGCGTCTGCAGAATTCAAGTGAGCCGGTGGACGGCCGCTAAGGGCCGAAATCAACCGCGCCCGCCCGGCAACAAAAAACCGCTGCGAAAATGCAATCGCAGCGGTCCTCTGGTCAAAAGATCCTTGATCGGATCGTAATATCATGCCCCAAAGCGCGGAATGCGTCACGCCGAAACCAGGGGCTTTGATGGTTACAAAAGCCCGAAGCGTTACTCTGCTTCTTTCTCTTTTGCGATCTCTTCGCCGGTTTCCTGGTCGACCATCTTCATCGCCAGGCGCACCTTGCCGCGATCGTCAAAGCCCAAAAGCTTGACCTTCACTTCCTGACCTTCCTTCAGAACGTCCGAAGGATGGTTCAGGCGGCGGTTTTCGATCTGGGAAACATGCACCAGACCATCGCGCTTGCCAAAGAAGTTCACGAAGGCGCCGAAATCGACGATCTTCACGACCTTACCGGTGTAAATCGCGCCTTCTTCCGGCTCTGCCACGATCGAATGGATCATGTCATAGGCCTTCTTGATGGCTTCGGCATCCGACGAGGCGATCTTGATCACGCCATCATCATTGATGTCGACTTTGGCGCCCGAGACTTCGACGATCTCGCGGATGACTTTCCCGCCCGAGCCGATCACTTCGCGGATCTTGTCAGTGGGGATGTTCATCGTTTCGATCTTCGGCGCATGCTCCGAGAAGGCATTGGCCGAGCTCAGCGCCTTGCCCATTTCACCCAGAATGTGCATCCGGCCGTCTTTGGCCTGAGCCAAAGCGGTTTTCATGATCTCGGGCGTGATGCCTGCGACCTTGATATCCATCTGCAGCGAGGTGATGCCGTTTTCAGTGCCTGCCACTTTGAAGTCCATGTCACCCAGGTGGTCTTCGTCACCCAGAATGTCGGTCAGAACCGCATAGGAGCCGTCCTCTTCGAGGATCAGGCCCATCGCAACACCGGCCACGGGTGCCTTCAGCGGCACACCCGCATCCATCATCGACAGAGAGCCACCGCAGACCGATGCCATCGAGGAGGAGCCGTTCGATTCCGTGATCTCCGACACCACACGCAGGGTGTAGGGGAAATCGGTCGGGGCGGGCAGAACCGCCTGCAGCGCGCGCCAGGCCAGCTTGCCGTGGCCAATCTCACGACGACCGGGCGAGCCCACGCGGCCAACCTCACCCACCGAATAGGGCGGGAAGTTGTAATGCAGCAGGAAGTTGGATTTGAAATTGCCATGCAGCGCGTCGATGAACTGTTCATCATCGCCGGTGCCCAGCGTGGTCACGACCAGACCCTGCGTCTCACCGCGGGTAAACAGAGCCGAGCCATGCGTGCGCGGCAGCAGGCCGGTTTCGCAGACGATCTGGCGCACATCGGTGGTCGAACGGCCATCAATCCGCTTGCCGCCCTTGACGACGTCACCACGCAGAATGCCGGCTTCGAGCTTTTTCATCGCCGAGCCGAGATTGCTGTCTTCCAGCTGCTCTTCGGTCAACGCGGCGGTGATTGCTTCGCGGGCCGCGGCAACAGCGGCGGTGCGCTCCTGCTTGTCAGTGATCGCAAACGCAGCGCGCATCTGCTCTTCGCCTGCGGCTTTCACGGCAGCATACAGCTCCGAATAATCAGGGGCGACGAAATCGAACGGCTCTTTCGCGGCGTCTTCGGCCAGATCGATGATCAGGTCGATGACGGGCTGGATCTGCTCATGCGCGAAGGTAACCGCGCCCAGCATTTCTTCTTCCGACAACTCATAAGCCTCGGATTCGACCATCATCACCGCGTCTTTGGTGCCGGCGACGACCAGATCAAGGCGCTGTTCAGGGTTCAGGCGCAGATCCTGCATGTCGTCCACGGTCGGGTTCAGCACATATTCGCCATCTTCAAAGCCCACGCGGCAGCCGCCGATCGGCCCCATGAAGGGCACGCCCGAAATGGTCAGTGCGGCAGAAGCCGCGATCATCGCCACGATATCGGGATCGTTGACCAGATCATGGCTCAGCACTGTGCACATCACGAGCACTTCGTTTTTGAACCCATCCACGAAGAGCGGGCGAATCGGACGGTCGATCAGGCGCGCGGTCAGCGTCTCTTTTTCGGTCGGGCGCGCTTCGCGCTTGAAGAAGCCGCCGGGGACTTTACCGGCCGCATAGTATTTTTCCTGATAGTGAACGGTCAGCGGGAAAAAGTCCTGACCCGGCTTTTGCGCGCGGGCAAAGGTCACGTTGGCCATGACGGAAGTCTCGCCCAGTGTGGCGATCACCGAACCGTCAGCCTGACGGGCAACTTTGCCGGTTTCCAGTGTGAGCGTCTCTTCGCCCCACTGCATTGATTTCTTGGTAACGTTGAACATCAGCGTATCCTGTAAGGGAGCTCTCCCGGGCCTTCCCGGGTCTCCCGTTTGCATGGCGGCCCCATTGCCGCCGACCCCTTTCATCCTTTTATGGCACCGGGGTCCGGGCGCCACGTCTCAGATGCACGCGCATTACAGCAGAATAGACGAAGTTGAAAGAGCAAAGCCTACCACCGTCCTGCGATGTAATTTCGCGTCACTGCACTTATCTAATGACGTGAAGGCCAGAACCACGCACACTTGTGCCGTCACGACCGGTCGACACCGGCACAACCCGCGCCGATTTGGATGGATAAACGAGGTTGCAATGACTCAGATGGATAGCTTTCACGCCTTGCATCGGTTTGGGTTTGGGCCCGCGCCGGGCGAGATGCGCGCTGTTGCAAGCGATCCACGAGCTTGGGTGGCGGCCCAAATAGGGCCGACCCCTGCGCCCCCCCGCTTGGCGGGATTTGCCGGAAGCGACGCGCTTTTGACGCGCCTTTACAGCGCGCGCTTTGAAGGCAACGAAACCTATGCCAGTACAAACCGGGATGTGTATCGCAATGCCTATTTGCCTGAGATCCTGGCCCGTGCCGAAATCGCTGTGACGACCGCCCGCCCTTTCGCCGAGCGTATGGTGATGTTCTGGTCAAACCATTTTACCGTCTCTCGACTGAAACCCGTCGTCGGAAATGCCGCAGCTGCCTATGAGCGCGAGGCGATCCGCCCGCATGTCTTTGGTCGATTTGCAGACATGCTCAGGGCGGTTGTCCAACACCCGGTGATGTTAACCTATCTCGACAACACGGCGTCGATGGGCGAACAGTCGCCCATAGGGCTGCGCCGTCAAGCAAGACGCGGTGATTTCAACGCGTTAAATGAAAACCTGGCGCGCGAAATCCTTGAACTGCACACCCTGGGTGTTACCGGGGGTTATGATCAGACCGATGTGATCGAATTGGCCAAGGTGCTGACCGGATGGAGCGTCGGCGGAATCCGAATGGGGTTTGAACGGAACCGTCCGCGTCATGGCGGCTTCGAATTCAAACCCATGTTGCATGAACCCGGCCCTAAAACCGTTGTCGGGCGGCGTTACAGGGAAAATGGAGAGCAGGAAGGGATCGATGCACTCAACGACCTGGCCCGGCATCCGTCCACGGCGCAATTCATTGCAACCAAACTAGCGCGCCATTTCCTGGCAGATGACCCACCAGACTCCGCGGTCCGGCATCTGGCGCAGGTCTTTGCCGAAAGCGACGGAGATCTGGGAGAGGTTGCGCAGGCGCTGGTGTCTCTTGATCTGGCCTGGACTGCGCCACCAACCAAGATCAAACCCCATTATGATTACGTGATTGCTGTTTTGCGCGCGATGGACACGGCCAAAGTCTCGCCGCGTGATGTTTATCGCCTGTTGAGGAACATCAACTCCATGCCATTCACGGCGCCATCTCCAGCGGGTTGGGGCGATCGGGCCGAGGACTGGCTTGCACCAGCGGCCCTGATGGCACGGATCGAATGGGTGCGGTCCATCAGTTCCGCCCTGCCTCACGGGTTTGCACCGAACGCGTTTCTTGAGGCCCTGATTGGCCCCGTGGCCAACGCGCCGATCCAACAGGAAGTCGCGCGAGCGCCATCCGGACCGGATGCGATGGCTCTGGTTCTCGCAAGCGCCGAATTTCAAAGGAGATAAGCAGGATGTGGACCCGTCGACAAATGATCCAAAGCGGTCTGGGTAGCGTCGGCCTCGCGCTGCTGGGGTCGCGCAGTGCATTCGCCTCGGCGCCAACGGAAAACAGGCTTGTTTTGATTGTCCTGCGCGGCGGGCTGGATGGTCTGGACGCGTTGCCCCCGTTCGAAGATCGCTCTTACAAACACTTGCGACCGACGCTCGCATTGCATCCCGGCGGAGATCTGGAAGGCGTGCAAAGCCTTGACGGGTATTTTGGGATGCATCCGGGTTTGGCCCCGCTGCAGCCCCTGTATCAGGCGGGCGAGCTGCTGTTTGTCCCCGCTATATCCACGCGCTATCGAACAAGATCACATTTTGACGGTCAGAACCTGCTGGAAAATGGCAGCGGCACGCCGTTTGGCGCCAGAACCGGCTGGTTGAATCGCGCCATTTTGGGTTTGAACGACCAGGACGCGCGTCTGGGTCTTTCCATCGGACCGGCCGTTCCGCTGATCCTTCACGGTGATGCGTCGGTCCAGACCTGGACACACTCGAACCTGTCTCCGGTAGATGAAGAGTTTCTGGCGCGCCTGATGAATGCCTACCAAGATGATGCACACTTTCTCGACTCACTCCATGATGCGCAGGGCGCTTTGAAACCGGAACTCGATATGACCGCCTTTGAAGGTCAACCACGGCGCAGAACAGAATTCACCTTGGCCGCCCATGCGGCGGCGGATCTGCTGTCCCAAACAAAGGGCCCCCGCATTGCCGTGATGGAGATGACCGGATGGGATACGCATTTTGCACAACAACGTCGGTTGATGCCTCTCCTTGGCATGTTGTCCTCCGGGCTTTTGGAGCTGAAATCCGGCTTGGGCACGCACTGGGATAAAACAACGGTGGTCGTGGTCTCTGAATTTGGTCGAACAGCCGGCGAGAATGGCAGTCGTGGCACAGATCATGGCACAGGAGGGCTATCGTTGATCGCAGGCGGCGCAGTGCGCGGGGGGCAGATCGCAGGAACTTGGCCGGGCCTGTCCAATAAGGCACTGCTTGACGAACGAGACGTCCGTCCAGCCAACAGCTATGAAGCTCTGTTCAAGACCTTGTTGATCGGGCATCTGGGTCTGGACCCCGGATTTGTCGAGGATAAGGTCTTCCCAAATAGCCGTGCCTTCGCGCCCATGGACGGGCTTCTGGGCTGATACCCGTTCAGAAATCTGAGTGAGCGTCCTTTGAACCCGACCTAACGCATGCTGTTTTTGGCGGCTAAGTGTCCAACATCGACAGTGGACACTTAAGCGCGAACGCCAACAGTTGGAGGAAACGATTGCTGATCTTCGTGAGGATCGTGACAGATGGAGACAGCAAGCAACGGCGCTACTGGAAGACAAAAGACCCAAGGAATTTTGGGCGCGACTACGAGGCTAATCGATCACTTCGACGTTAAATATGCGCAGGCAAAGTAAGAGAGTTGGAGCAACAAATACGCCAAGCACAACAGCAAACGTAAGTACATTGGGTTCAAGTGAATCTTTGGCCTCTAGATAGAAAGATAACGGTGGTATCTGCTCGACAATCGCAAA
>JABSSB010000225.1 GCA_013214715.1 Paracoccaceae bacterium
CAGGCGCCCCCGCCACGCGGCGCGGCCGCGCGGCCCCCCCGCGGGTATTTTTGAAGCAAAGAAAACGGGGGGCTGCGCATGGCTGAGCGGCTTTGCCTTTATGACACCACCTTGCGCGACGGGCAGCAGACGCAAGGCGTGCAGTTTTCGACCGCCGAGAAGGTGCAGATCGCGCAGGCTTTGGACGCGCTCGGCGTGGATTATGTTGAAGGCGGCTGGCCGGGGGCCAACCCCACCGATAGTGCGTTTTTTCAGGTCGCCCCGAAGCTGGGCGCGCGGCTCACCGCCTTTGGCATGACCAAGCGCGCCGGGCGGTCGGCGGAGAATGACGACGTTTTGGCGGCGGTGATGAATGCCGGGACAGACACGGTCTGTCTGGTGGGCAAGAGCCATGATTACCATGTGACCGCCGCGCTGGGCGTGACGCTGGAGGAGAATGTCGAGAATATCCGCGCCTCTATCGCGCATATCGTCGGGCAGGGCCGTGAGGCGCTGTTTGATGCTGAGCATTTCTTTGACGGCTACAAGGCCAATCCGGGCTATGCGTTGGAGTGTCTGCGGGCGGCTTTAGAGGCCGGGGCGCGGTGGATCGTGCTGTGTGATACCAATGGCGGCGCCTTGCCGTCGGAGGTTGGTCAGATCACGGCAGAGGTGATTGCGGCAGGGCTTCCCGGCGATCACCTGGGCATTCACACGCATAATGACACTGAAAACGCGGTGGCCTGTTCGCTGGCGGCGGTGGATGCAGGGGCGCGGCAGATTCAAGGCACCCTGAACGGCTTGGGTGAGCGGTGCGGCAATGCCAATCTGACCGCGTTGATCCCGACGCTCTTGTTGAAAGAGCCTTATGCCAGCGCCTTTGACACGGGCGTGAGCCTTGAGGCTTTGGAGGGGCTGACGCGGATCAGCCGGATGCTGGATGACGTCCTCAACCGCGTGCCCGCAAAGCAGGCGGCTTATGTGGGCGCGTCGGCTTTTGCGCATAAGGCGGGGCTGCATGCGAGTGCGATTTTGAAAGACCCCGCCACCTATGAACACGTCCCGCCCGAGGCCGTGGGCAATGCGCGGATTATCCCGATGTCGAACCAGGCGGGGCAGTCGAACCTGCGTCGCCGCCTGTCAGAGGCGGGGCTGTCGGTCGAAAAGGGCGATCCGGCCCTGGGCCTGATCCTCGATCGGATCAAGACGCGTGAGGATGCGGGCTATTCCTATGACACGGCACAGGCGAGTTTCGAACTGCTCGCGCGGGATGCGCTGGGGCAGTTGCCAGATTTCTTTGAAGTCAAGCGCTACAAGGTCACCGTCGAGCGGCGCAAGAACAAGTATAACCAGATGGTGTCGCTGTCGGAGGCCGTGGTGGTCGTGAAGGTGGATGGTGAGAAGAAGCTGTCTGTGTCTGAATCGATGGATGAGACAGGTTCGGATCGGGGGCCGGTGAACGCCTTGTCCAAGGCGTTGATCAAGGATCTGGGCCGCTATTCCGAAGTTCTGAGCGATATGAAACTGGTGGATTTCAAGGTTCGCATCACCCAAGGCGGGACCGAGGCCGTGACCCGCGTGATCATCGACAGCGAAGACGGGCAGGGGCGGCGCTGGTCCACGGTGGGGGTGAGCGCGAATATTGTCGATGCCTCTTTCGAGGCACTGCTGGATGCGATCCAGTGGAAATTGCTGCGCGATGTGGAGGCGGCCTGAGTGGTTTTTGACGCCGATCTGACGGCCTGCGCGCGAATCGTGGAACGCGGCGATCCTGAGCGGTTCGTGGCCTGCATGAGCCTGCCGGTGGCGGCGCGGGCGCAGCTTTTTCCGCTTTTTGCGTTCAATGTCGAGGTGGCGCGGGCCCCTTGGGTCACGCAGGAGCCGATGATCGCCAAGATGCGTCTGCAATGGTGGATCGACGCGCTGGAAGAGATCGCGGGCGGCGGGCCTGTGCGGCGGCATGAGGTCGTCACCCCTCTGGCGGCCAGGCTGTCTCCGGATCAGGCGCGGCTGTTGATCACGATGGTTGAGGCGCGGGATTGGGACACCGAAAGCGATCCGTTTCCGGATGAGGCTGCGTTTCGTGCCTATCTCGATGCCACGAGCGGCCATGTGCTCTGGGTCGGGGCGCAGATGATGGGGGCCGCGCCCGACAGTGAACCGGGTCTGCGCCGGGTTGCGCTGGCGATCGGTCTGGCCAACTGGATGCGGGCGATCCCGACGCTGGAGGAGAAGGGCAAGCGTCCGCTGGTTGATGGACGGGCCGAGGCTGTTGCCTCTCTGGCGCGCGAGGGACAGTTGGCGCTGCGCGCCGGGCGCTCTCTGTCGCGGGCGGCGCGGCAGGTCTTGGTCACAGGCTGGGCCGCGCGGGATGTGCTGGCCGCCATTGTGGCCGATCCGGGACTCGTGGCGCGGGGCGCGATCCCGGAGCCGCGGCGCTTTGCGTTCCACCGCGCCGCCCTGACGGGACGGATCTGAGCAAATGGCGGGGTAAACCTCGCCCTATGCAATCCTGCAATGTCTGTCGTGATCTTCCTAGGGCGAGGTTTACCCCGCCGCTACCTCACGCCATGCGCTCTTCGCTTGGGCGCAGAACCAGCCAGAGCAGCGCTCCGCCCGCCAGGGCCAGCGCCGGCGCCATGGCAAGGTTCACCGCGGTCCAGCCTTCGACGGCAGATCCGCCGGAGCAGTTCATCAGACCGCCCGAGGCCAGTGAGGCCATCGTCACGCCGCCAAAAACGATCAGATCGTTCAACCCCTGCATCCGCCCCCGTTCGGCCGCTGTATGCGCTTCGGCCAGCATGGTCGTTGCGCCAATGAAGCCGAAATTCCAGCCCAGACCCAGCAGGATCAGCGCGGCAAAGAAGTTTTCAAGCGCGACGCCCTGCAAGGCCACCAGACCCGCCGCAGTCAGCAGCAACAGACCGGTGCCCATGATCTTTTCCACGCCGAAGCGCGCGATCAGATGGCCGGTGAAGAAAGACGGCGCAAACATTGCCAGCACATGGGCCGAGACCACATCTGCCGCATTGCCCTTCGAAAAACCGCAACCCACAACAGCCAGCGGCGTTGAGGTCATCATCAGGTTCATCAGCGCATAAGACACGGTCGCCACGATCACGGCCACGGCGATGCGGGGAGTGGTGATCAACTCCCACCGGCTGCGGCTGGGGCCGTCTTCGGCATTGGCGGGTTTGGGTTTGGGAATGTCCAGCCCGACAAAAAGGAACGCCCCCACCACGTTCAGCGCAATCACCGTCAAATAGGTGCCCAGAAAGGGCACCACCATCGACTCGCTCGTCACCTTGACCAATTGCGGGCCGATAATGGCCGATAAAAGCCCGCCTGCCATGACATAGGAAATCGCTTTGGGCTTGAAGCTGTCAGAGGCGGTATCCGCCGCTGCAAAGCGGTAAAAGCCTTGCGCGCTCATGTAGATGCCGGTCAGGAAACTGCCCAGCAGGAAGACCGGGAAGGAGCCCAGATACAGGCCATAAGCCCCGATCGCGCCACCGGTAGCCCCGCCCATCGCGCCCAGCACAAAGCCCGCGCGGCGGCCAAAGCGTTGCATGAAGGCCGAGAGCGGCGTTGCCGTCAACATCGAGCCCAGAACAATCAGAGAAATCGGCAACGTCGCAAGACAGACATTCGACGCAAGCGACTGCCCCGCCAGCCCGCCGACGGTAAAGATCATCGGCATCTGCGCGCCCAGAATGGCCTGCGCCAGAACCAGAACCCCAACATTCCGCTTTGCTTTTTGGTCTGCCGCCATGTCGGTCACGGGCGTCCCTCTTTCTCTTGTTTGAGGCCGTCTTAGACCGATTGGTTGAAAGTTGACAGAGGGCAGGTAGCTTTTTGCAAAGCGAGTATTTGACACGGCGGGGCAATCCCGTCTGAGTGGCGGGCATGACGACCGAACGGATCATCGAGGGTGACGCCTGCGTGGCGGAAGGGGCGGCCTGGCTCGCGGGGCACTGCCCGCGCATGGCTGCTGCGCTGGAGCTGACAGGGCCGCTGCCCCTGCGCCTGCGCCCGGACGGGTTTGCGCAGCTTTTGTCGGCCATTGTCAGCCAACAGGTGTCGGTCGCGTCGGCGCGGGCGATCTGGGGTCGGATGCAGGCGGCCAAATTCACCGGGCCGCGCAAGATCATGTGGGCCAGCGATGACGATCTGCGCGCCGTGGGCCTGTCGCGGCAAAAGATCCGCTATGCTCGCGAACTGGCTGCGGCGCGGATCAATTACCCCGCCCTGCGTAACAAACCCACGCAAGAGGTGGTGGCAGAACTTGTGATGGTGCCCGGCATTGGCATTTGGACGGCCGAGATTTACGCGATGTTCAGCCTTGGGCGCGCCGATGTTTTCGCGCCGGGCGATCTGGCGCTGCAGGAAGGGGCGCGGATGCTCTATGATCTGTCGGAGCGTCCGAAGGA
Organism: Paracoccaceae bacterium; assembly: GCA_013214715.1. Taxonomy (GTDB): domain Bacteria; phylum Pseudomonadota; class Alphaproteobacteria; order Rhodobacterales; family Rhodobacteraceae; genus JABSSB01. The sequence continues at coordinate 4,410 of JABSSB010000225.1, forward strand.
GCGTGCCTTGCGCGAGATGGCCGAAGACTGGTCCCCATGGCGGTCGGTCGCAGCGCGCACGCTGTGGGCCTATTATCATGTGCAGACCCGCAAGCTGACCGAAGTCAGCTGATCACCGCCCGGCAAAGGCGGGTGCGCCGCTGATCCCGGCAATTTCAAGGATCAGCTTGCGGCGGATGGCATTGGCCAGATCTGCCTCGCTCGCTGCGGCGATGACAAAGGCGCCGATGCCGCCAATGATCCGCTCTGCATAGATCTCATCGAAATTGGGATAACGCGCCGGAGAGGCGCAGAGACGGCAGAGGATCGGCAGGCCATTGATGGTGATGCCGGCGGCGATGACTTCTTCCCGCGCGCTGGCGATGGTGGGGCCGTTGAAGGTATTGGCGCTGTCGCCGGAGAAATCGATCACCTTGCGCCAGCCATTGAAGCTGTTGGCATCGATGCGGTCTTTGGCATCCAGAAGCGCGGTGCCAATCGCGTTGCGGCCATAGGCCTGACGCGCCGGGATCATCAGCGCCTCGGCAAAGGCTTACGCGCTGTTCGGGCCGTCAATGCGCATCCAATCCACCACCGCGCCGGTTCCGGTGGCCCATTCGACATAGGTTACGGCAATCGATCCATAGGCGGTGTTGGCAATCGCCGACAGCACTGCCGGGTCGGTCATGGCCTGCGCATAGCCTTCGCGCTGAAACTGGATTTCTGCATCCGAGATCGACCCGGACGCATCCGCTAGCAAAACAAGCTCAAGATCGACATCCTGTGCGTAGGCCGGAGACAGAAGCCCGAGAACAAAAAACACAACGCGCACAATGGATTGAGCCTAACATCCCGCCATCGCCCGCCCGTAAGGGGCACGCTGTCGTAGAGCCAATTCGCGCGTCAGACATACGCGTCGGTCTTGGGCGCAAAACTGGCCGGGTCGGCGCGGTTCCAACGTTCGAGATAGCCAAAGCCTGCATCTTCGCCGCGCAGCAGGAACCCGTCGGGCAGGTAGGGATAGACCTGTTCGCCGGTGGTCATCTCCATGTCCATCTCGCGGAAGAGGAAATGCATGGGGCGAAATCCGCTGGGATCATCCAGCCCGGCTGCTCCGGCAATTTCGGCCAGCGCGCGCATCGTGTTGGCGTGAAACTGCGCCACGCGGGTGGATTTGTTCGGCACGTCAATGGCGCGGGCGCGCAACGGGTCCTGCGTGGCCACGCCAACAGGGCAGTGGTTGGTGTGACAGGCCTGCGCCTGAATGCAGCCGACGGCGAACATGAAGCCGCGCGCGGAATTGGCCCAATCCGCCCCA
>JABSSB010000226.1 GCA_013214715.1 Paracoccaceae bacterium
ACCGAGTAGGGGGTGCGCCGCTCATAGGCACCCTCTGCCCAGATCACGCGCTTTTCGACACCTGGCACGATGTCATCAAATCCCGCTTCGATACTTTCGAAATAGACCTGCACCCCTTCACCGAATTTCCGCGGATCGAAAGAGGCGCTCAAATCGCGGGGTTCGCGGGGCAGAAACACCGCCAAGGCGCCCACAAATAGAACCAGAACAAGCGCAAGCACTGTCACCAGACGCAGAATAAAGATCATTGGGCGGCCTCCTCTGTCACCTCTTGCACCGCTTGTTCGATCAATCCCAGGCAGGTGTCATCGGAAAAGCGGTGATCGGCATCTTTGACCAACAAAAGCCGCATGTCAGGCCCCGACGCGTGGTCAAGCAGGCGCGTGGCCGTCCCGACGCTGACCGCCGTATCCGCCGTGCCCTGCAACATCCGCACCGCAAACGGCAAGGGCAGCGGATCGCGCAGCACCAGATGCGCGCGCCCGTCTTCGATCATGCGTTCGGTCACCACAAAAGGCTCCATGTAATCCGACGGCAACTCCACCCGCCCATCACGGGCCAGCGCGGCTTTCTCTTCGTCCGAAAACCCGGACCACCAGCCATCTTCGGTGAAATCGGGGGCCGCGGCGATGGTCACCAGCCCTGCAATCCGCTCGGGTCGGGCCCGCGCCAGTAAAAGCGCCTGCCACCCTCCCATGGAGGAGCCGACAATCACCAAATCCCCCTCGGTCAGCGCATCCACCACAGCCAGCGTGTCCTGATGCCAATCCCCGATACAGCCATCTTCATAGGCCTCGCTCGACTGTCCGTGGCCGGAATAATCAAACCGCAAGAATGCCCGCCCCTGCGCGGCACACCAGGCCTCAAGATGCAGCGCCTTGGTACCCTCCATATCCGACTTCAAACCGCCGCAAAACACCACCATCGGCCCGCACCCTTCGGTTTTTCGATAGGCGATCCGGCGGCCCTCTTGGGTCTCAAGAAATTCTGTCATCATCCTCTCCCGACGGCTTTGGTCCTGATCTGCCACGTTTTTTCAGCCAAGGCAAAAGCCCATTAGGTGACCGATTTTACACGTGACTGTATCGTCGCCCAATGTGAGCTCATGGACATGATCTTCAGGGCGTCAACGACCCGGCCCGCCGTGCCATTGTGGACAGTCTGCGGGACAAAGGCGGTCAAACCCTGTCCGAGCTGGAGCCTCAGTTCGACATGACCCGGTTTGGGGTGATGAAACATCTTGGCTTTCTGAAGCAGGCCGGGCTGATCACGAGCATGAAGCAGCGGCGGTTCAAATCCCGCCACCTCAATGCCGTGCCCCTTCAGACAGTCATCGATCGCTGGATCGCACCGCGCCATGCCGGTCGCCCGCGGCCGGCCAGATCCAAAGTCTCACCGGGAAAGGACCGATGACATGCTCGACACGATCCAGAAACCTGATTTAGTCCACCAGACCATAAGCTGCGGCGACACCTTGGCGGCGCACCATTTTGCCTGCCATGCGGCGCGCGCAGATGCCAAAAAACCCGGCGACCAGATGGAGATGTTTCGCAAGCACGGCCCAACCATACTGACTCAGAGGGTCATACGGGTCGCCCCGTGTGACCCGTCTTGAAATGACCTTTGAGCCGAATTTCGGAGATGGCGACACCATGGCGAGCCATATGGCCGTCATCAACGACGTCGAAGGCCCGGCCTGCAGGCTGACCTGCGAGCATTACGACATCCCCGCCGCCAATTGCGGGGTGCGTGATGGATGGGCGCGCTATGTGGCACTGTTGAAAAACTGGATTGAAGCAGGCCATCCGATCAAGCTTCCGGACTGAGAGAAGGCGCCCATGACACCTGAACTCACCTATCTGATGCTCTCGGCGCTGCTGGCTGGCTCACTCTGGATCCCGTTTATCATCGGCGCCTCGACAGAGGCCGGGGATTACAGGGGCTTTCGCCGTCCACCCAAGCTCGAGCAGATGCGCCCTTGGGTGCATCGCGCTTCGCGCGCATCAGAACAGTTTTGAAACGCTGGTCCCATTCGCCATTGTGGTGTTGATCGCGCATATGGCGGCGTGTCGAGCACGGTCCCAATCTGGGCGGCGATGACCTGTTTCTGGATAGGAATGCTGCATGCGGTGGGGGTGATCACCGGTCTTGCGACCTTCCCGATACGCCCGGTGATCTTCATCGCAAGCTATACCTGCACAGTAACGGAAGACACCTGCATAGGGCGGGGTCCTGCCCCACTCTTTTGTAAAGACAGTTGACAGCCCCACGCCCGGCTGCCATTCACCGCCCGAACCATAACCCGCAACCGGGCGCTCCGTGGGCGCCAAACCGACGAGGAGTAAGGCCATGAGCCTTGATCAATCCCCGATCTCCCTGACTTTTCCCGATGGCAATGCGCGCAGCTATGACGCCGGCGTGACGCCCGCGCAGGTCGCGGCTGATATCTCCAGCTCTTTGGCCAAGAAAGCGATCTCGGCCACTGTGAACGGCCAGCACTGGGATCTGCAATGGCCGATCGAGGCCGATGCCAGCATCGCCATCCACACGATGAAAGACGAAGAGCAGGCCAATGAACTGGTGCGCCACGACCTAGCGCATATCATGGCCCGTGCCGTGCAGGAGATCTGGCCGGACACCAAGGTCACCATCGGCCCCGTGATCGAAAACGGCTGGTATTATGATTTCGACCGGGCCGAGCCCTTCACCCCCGAAGATCTCGGCCTCATCGAGAAAAAGATGAAGGAGATCATCAACAAGCGTGACCCGGTCACGACCGAAGTCTGGGACCGAGCCCGTGCAGTCCAGTACTACACCGACAATAATGAGCCCTATAAGGTCGAACTGATCGACGCCATTCCAGGCGATGAGCCGCTGCGCATGTATTGGCATGGCGATTGGCAGGATCTCTGCCGCGGCCCGCATCTGCAGCACACCGGTCAGGTGCCCGGCGATGCGTTCAAGCTGATGTCCGTGGCGGGCGCCTATTGGCGTGGCGACAGCAATAACCAGATGTTGCAGCGTATCTATGGCGTCGCTTTCACCAGCAAGGAAAAGCTTAAAGCCCATCTGCATATGCTTGAAGAGGCCGCCAAACGCGACCACCGCAAACTCGGCCGCGAGATGGACCTCTTTCATTTCGAAGAGGTCGCGCCCGGCTCGGTCTTCTGGCATCCCAACGGCTGGCGCCTGTTCCAGACGCTGATCGCCTATATGCGGCGTCGTCAGGAAGCCGCCGGCTATGTCGAGGTGAACTCCCCCGACATCATGGACCGTGCGCTGTGGGAAACCTCAGGGCACTGGTTCAACTATCGCGAAAACATGTTCCTCGCGCAGACGCAGGATGATCGCGACTATGCGCTGAAACCGATGAACTGCCCCGGCCACATGCTGATCTACAACAACGACATTCGCAGCTATCGCGACCTGCCGTTGAAGATTGCCGAATTTGGCAAGGTGCACCGCTATGAACCGTCCGGCGCATTGCACGGGTTGCTGCGCGTGCGCAGTTTTACGCAGGATGACGCGCATATCTATTGCACGCCTGAACAGCTGACCGAGGAATGTCTGAAGGTCAACGATCTGATCCTGTCGATCTATCGTGATTTCGGCTTTGACGACGTGCATATCAAACTGTCGACCCGCCCCGAGAACCGGATCGGCAGCGAAGAAAGCTGGGATAAATCCGAAGGCGCACTGAAAACTGCGCTGGAGGCTGCAGGCATGTCCTACACGATCTTTGAAGGCGAAGGCGCGTTTTACGGGCCCAAGCTGGAATATGTTCTGCGCGATGCAATTGGACGAGATTGGCAATGCGGCACCCTGCAGGTCGATTTCAACCTGCCGGAGCGGTTCAATTCAACCTATGTTGCCGCGTCTGGGGAAAGGCTGCCGCCGGTTATGCTCCATCGGGCGCTCTTTGGATCGCTCGAACGCTTCACGGGCATCCTGATCGAGCAGTTCGCCGGAAAACTCCCAATGTGGCTGGCGCCGCGTCAGGTCGTCGTGGCAACCATCACATCCGATGGCGACGCCTATGCACAAGAGGTCGTCAACACACTTCGCGCTGCCGGCATCCGGGCCGAAACCGATCTGCGCAACGAAAAGATCAACTACAAGGTTCGCGAACATTCGCTGGCCAAAGTGCCCGTGATCCTGGCCGTGGGTCACCGCGAGGTTGACGAACGCACAGTGTCTGTCCGGCGCTTGGGAGAAAAACAGACCTCCGTCCAGCCACTGGACGAGTTTGTCGCAGCTCTGATTGATGAGGCCACGCCACCTGATCTCAAAGGCTGATCAGCTAAAGTCTGAAATGAAACGCAACCGCTCCCAAAGCTGACGCAGTCCGGGTCTGGGGGCACAGATCGCACAGCTACCGCGGATTTTTCGCGGTAGCTCTTTGTTTATGCGTGATACGGTATCGAAGCTGAATAGACGGATTTTAAGGAAATTTTCCCAACGGGCGTTCTGCGTGAAGCGCGCTTTTTCCACGGTTTTGGCAAGTATCGCCTTTTGCTCGTGCCGCACGCCTGTGCCCCCCGTCAGATATGGTGAACCGTGGTTAGCTGACCTTTGAGGCCATTGCGGAGAATGATCGGTCTGAGCCCACTTTGACCGATGCTGCAGAGTGCAGCAATGTCTGCAAAGGCTCCATTGCGTTTAGATATCGAACCAATTCGTTGACACATAGCACCAAAATCACCTAATTGCGGCCTTAGGAGAAAGTACAATGAACGCATCGCTCAAAAATCAAGGCCTTCAATCAGACCGATTTCATCGGGATGAAATGCCTTGTGGCGGCTTTCTTTTGGAGTTTGGGTTCTGAGCTAATCAACAGGACAACACTTTTAAGAAAGCCGTCTCATCTGAGGCGGCTTTTTATTTTGGAGACACAAATGGAACTTGTGATCGAGCATTTGGACGACGTCCTCCCCCATATCCAACCGGATACTGGGATCATTCATTCTGTCCACAAAGGGTATTCCGTGATCAACTACGTATTTTCGGTTGATGAGACGTTTGATACGGCCATTGCGCGTGAATGCCGAGGTCTGAAATTTGCGCCGGACGGTACCCTGATCGCGCGACCATTCCACAAGTTCTTCAATCTTGGCGAAAAGCGTCCGCCACAAGACGAACCTTGGGACACTAGGCATATTATCTTAGACAAGCTGGACGGCTCGATGATCCATCCTGCAATCGTCGAGGGTGAGATGGTGTTTATGACGCGTATGGGACGGTCTGATCAAGCGCAGCATGCATGGGACAAAGCTAGTGTCGCAGCCAAATCACTCAGCGCCGATATGATTGAAGCCGGATACACACCAATCTTCGAGTTCACTTCGCCCGACAACAGAATCGTAGTCGCATATGAGACCCCCGAACTCACATTGCTGGCTATTCGTCACATGCGAACCGGAGCGTACATGCCTCACGATCAAGTGGAACAAAAAGGTGCCGAATACGGAGTGGTCGTGGCTGGAAGTTTTGGGGCCGTTGAAGATGTCGCAAAATTTTGGACCGACGCGCGCGCGCTTAAAGGTGTAGAGGGTTATGTCGTTGCATTTGAAAACGGACATCGGATCAAGATCAAAGCCGACGCCTATGTGCTCCGCCACAAGGCGCTC
>JABSSB010000227.1 GCA_013214715.1 Paracoccaceae bacterium
GCGGTGAAAGAACGGCACACCGATCACGCCGATCAACGCGATGTAAAGAGGCACCAAAGCCACCGACACCGCCATTTGCGGCAAGGTGGCGATCACCGCCGGTGTGATCGAGGCGCCAACAGCGACCCCCAAAATGGTGCGCATGCCCTTCTGCACAGGCGAAAAGCCCTGCATCTGAACCCCCATCAAGGCCGCTACGAGGCACAAGAACATCGGCCCGAACAGGAAGGGCAGCGGCAGGCCCGCCAGCTTGAACAGTCCGGCCCCCGCCCCGGCAATTGCGAGGGTCGCCCCCCGCCGGCCCCATGCCGTGTCGGTCAGTGCCGCCAATGCCATTGTGCCACCCTGCCTTGCTGTTGCATTCTTTTGTATCCAACTGTATCCATACGTGCAAGCAATGAGGCAAAGATGACCAACCGCCCCCAAGACAGCAGCCAGGCACAGGATGCCTACGAACGCCTTCTTGAGCTTGTGCGCAGTGGTGATCTCGTGCCGGGGCTTCGCATTACCGAAACCGATCTGGCCGCACGGCTGGGCATCAGCCGCACACCCATCCGCGAGGCATTGCGGCGGCTGGAGCTTGAAGGTCTGGTGGTTCACACGCCCCGGCTAGGCGCCACGATCCGGGTGTTGGATTGGTCCGAAATCACCGAGCTTTACGAAATGCGCGCGGTTCTCGAAGGCACCGCCGCCCGGATTGCGGCGCGGGCAGCCTCGGACGTGGACCTGTCGGAACTGGCGGCAATCAATGCCGATATGGAGGCCGCGGGGCAAGATGGCGCGCGGGTCTACGAATTGAATCGCCATTTCCACAGCGCGCTGGCCAATGCCGCGCGCAACCGTTTCCTACTGCAATCCATCGAGGCCCTGCAAAAACCGCTGATGATCCTGCGGCCCAATGTCATGACTGACGCCGCCCGCGCATCCGAAGCCGTGGCCGAACATGCTCAGTTGATCGCCGCGCTGCGCGCACGTGACGCCGACGCCGCCGAAGCCGCGATGCGCCAGCATATTGAATCCGCACATCGGCTTAGGCTCAAACAATTACGCGATGCCGGGTTTGACAGCTAGCGCGCCAGCAGCGGATCAATCTCAGATTTGCGCAGCATGCGCCGCGCAAAACGCCACGCTCACAGCACCCTGCCCCCCAGATGCGCCCCGCTGCCCCCCAAGCGCGGCCCAAATGCGATCAGCTGGCCAGCCTGTCGAAGCCGTGCCGCACCATGTTGGACAGTAAAGCACCCAGATCACGCGGGTGAACCAAGGAACACCTCGCAAAAATCGGCTAAGTGATGGAAAAGTATGGTGGGTGATGAGAGGCTCGAACTCCCGACAACCTCGGTGTAAACGAGGTGCTCTACCAACTGAGCTAATCACCCATCGGTCCCCGGAGGGAAAGATGGTGGGTGATAAGAGATTCGAACTCCTGACATCTTCGATGTGAACGAAGCGCTCTACCACTGAGCTAATCACCCGTGCGGGGCGATGTAGCCAATGGCGTCTCAGACTGCAAGAGGGAAAGGCGCAGCAAAACCCATCGATCCGACGTTTTGTGTTTTTGCATGGCCAAACTGAGGATAGCAGACGCGCCGCTGAGCGCATATTACCGATGAACCGGCCCGACCGTTTTGAAACACCGCTACTGGTGAATACAGGTTTGATGGCCGACCGGTGCCACCATCTGCCCAAGAAAATGCCATGGGACGGAATTAGGCAGATCCACCGCAATCGACGGCTTTGCGTTCAAAAGCCGACAAGGCGCGTTCCAGCGCAGACAATGATGCCGGATAGTTTACTTGGGCTGTTTGCTCATAGTGGATTTTTACCCGAGTTGCACAGTGTTGGGCTCATCAAAGGGTGGACGTGACAGACAGACCATCGAAATCGTTGCAGACCGGAGCCTAGGAGAAACTTGAAGCCGCCTTCCCCAAGATTGTCAAAATACTGCGTCGGCAGATCGCCTCGCAGCGCGTCCATTGTCAGTTGCAAGACCTGCCTTGGAGGCTCCTGCGCGTTTGCCGGTAGTCCAATACAAAGACCCAAGGCCAGGATTGCCTTCAGCCTGTCTTTCAGAACCTGTCTCATTGCCTCAAAAATATAGAAGGACGCGGCGAGAGTTATTCGCCTACAAATGCCTGCGATCAACACAATCTCATGGAACAGACCAACGACTGTCTTTTTCGCTCAGCACAGCGTCTAAACATCTTGGAACGACGCAGCGCAGTTTAGGACGGTTTCGACTACAGATCCGACATGCAGACCTTTAGACTGCTTAAAATGTCATATTGTCATGAAGCCAAAATAAAACAAAGGCTTGCCAGCAATTGAACTGGCAAGCCTTCACGTGATGCCTCGCGACACATTCTAGATTTGGAGACGGATCAATGCGCGACAGCGCCCGCCCCGTCACCGTCGGCCTTCAGGGCCGCAGCGGCCGCTTCTTCTGCGGCCTCGTCCCATTCCACGGGCTCAGGCACATCGACCAGCGCATGCTTGAGCACTTCGGACACATGGCTGACGGGGATGATCTCCAGCCCCTCTTTCACATTGTCCGGGATCTCCGGCAGATCTTTCTCGTTTTCCTGCGGGATCAGCACCGTCTTGATGCCGCCCCGCAAGGCTGCAAGAAGTTTCTCCTTCAATCCACCGATGGCCAACGCGTTGCCACGCAATGTGACCTCACCCGTCATGGCGATGTCCTTGCGCACCGGGATCTGGGTCAGAACCGACACAATCGACGTCACCATGGCCAGACCGGCCGATGGACCATCCTTGGGCGTCGCGCCTTCGGGCACGTGCACATGGATATCCCATTTGTCAAAGCGCGGCGGTTTGATGCCCAGCTGTGGCGACACAGAGCGGACGTAAGACGACGCCGCCTCAATCGACTCTTTCATCACATCGCCCAGCTTCCCGGTGGTCTTCATCCGGCCTTTGCCCGGCAGGCGCAGCGCCTCGATCGACAGCAGCTCACCGCCGACAGATGTATAGGCCAGCCCGGTCACAACCCCGATCTGATCTTCCTTCTCGGCCAGACCATAGCGGAACTTCGGCACGCCCAGGAACTCATCAAGGTTGTCACCAGTGACCGTCACGGTCTCGGCATCGCCCTTGATAATCTTGGTCAGCGATTTCCGCGCCACCTTGGCGACCTCACGCTCAAGGTTTCGCACACCGGCTTCGCGGGTATAAGTGCGGATGATGCCGGTCAGCGCGCTGTCTTCCATCTCGAACTCTTTGGCCTTCAGGCCGTGGTTCTTGACCTGCTTGGGCACCAGATGCGCCTTGGCGATCTCGCGCTTTTCATCCTCGGTATAGCCCGAGAGCGGGATGATCTCCATCCGGTCCAGCAGCGGCCCGGGCATGTTGTAGCTGTTCGAGGTCGTCAGGAACATCACATTCGAAAGGTCATATTCCACCTCAAGATAGTGATCTACAAAAGTACTGTTCTGTTCTGGGTCGAGCACTTCGAGCATGGCCGACGCCGGGTCGCCCCGGAAATCCTGCCCCATCTTGTCGATCTCATCGAGAAGGATCAGAGGGTTCGTCGTCTTGGCCTTTTTCAGCGCCTGGATGATCTTGCCGGGCATCGAACCGATATAGGTCCGACGGTGACCACGGATCTCGGATTCATCGCGCACGCCACCAAGAGAAATGCGGATGAATTCCCGCCCCGTGGCCTTGGCGACTGATTTGCCAAGCGAGGTCTTGCCCACACCCGGAGGGCCGACAAGGCACAGGATCGGACCTTTCAGCTTCTTCGAGCGTTGCTGAACCGCCAGATATTCGACGATCCGCTCTTTGACCTTTTCGAGCCCATGGTGATCCGCGTCGAGGATCTTCTGCGCCCGTGGCAGATCCTTCTTCACGCGGGACTTGTTGCCCCACGGGATCGACAAAATCCAATCCAGATAATTGCGCACAACCGTGGCCTCAGCCGACATCGGGCTCATATTCTTGAGCTTTTTCAGCTCGCCCTCGACCTTTTCACGCGCTTCCTTGGACAGCTTGGTCTCGGCGATCTTGGCTTCAAGCTCGGCAATCTCGCCTTCACCCTCTTCGCCATCCCCCAGCTCGCGCTGGATCGCCTTCATCTGTTCGTTCAGATAATACTCGCGCTGCGTCTTCTCCATCTGGGATTTGACGCGGGTCTTGATCTTTTTCTCGACCTGCAGAACAGACAATTCGCCCTGCATCAGGCCATAGACCTTTTCCAGTCGGTCGGCGACCGACAGGGTTTCCAGCAGATCCTGCTTGCGGTCCACTTCGATGCCCAGATGCCCTGCCACCAGATCGGCCAGCTTCGCAGGCTCGGTCGCTTCGGCCACAGCGGCCAGCGCCTCTTCGGGGATGTTCTTGCGCACTTTGGCATAACGCTCGAACTCCTCGCCAACGGTGCGCAGCAAGGCTTCAAGCGTATCTGGATCGCCCTCATCCTCGCCCAGCGCTTCGGCGCGGGCTTCGAAGAACTGATCGTTTTCAAGGAAATCATTGATCTTTACGCGGGTCTGGCCTTCGACCAGAACCTTGACCGTGCCATCGGGCAGCTTCAGCAGCTGTAGCACATTGGCCAACACGCCAAGACGGTAAATGCCGTCTTCGGTCGGATCATCGTCGGCCGGGTCGATCTGGCTCGACAGCAAAATCTGCTTGTCGTCCTGCATGACCTCTTCAAGGGCCCGGACAGATTTGTCACGGCCCACGAACAGCGGGACAATCATGTGCGGAAATACCACGATGTCGCGCAAGGGCAGGACGGGGTAGGAATAGTTCAGCGGCTCTGACATGCTCGCTCCTTGTCGTTGGCAAGACGCAGCGGCCCCGATCTCGGCAGCCTGTCGCGTCTCCACTGGGAAGCCTCAATTTGGGTCTGACACCGGGGTGTTTCAACCTTGATTTCAGACCCGCCTTTCACAATGCCTTGCCCGTCCGGTGACCACAAGCCGCAATCACGCCCCGAGATGCTGCAGCATCGCCGGGCGACAAACCGCGCTATGGCTGGGCTATGCTGAACCATTCAAGCCAAGACAAAAATGATCACGAAGGCGGCTTATCCTTGCAACCCAAAGCCGCGAACTTGGCAATCATCTCGATACTCGCTACATCCAAACCGCCTCATGCCCAGCGCCTCCCCTCGCGCCGAGCGCGCATACGACCTGTGAACGGATAGCTCGACCGCCCCGCTTGAAAACGCCGCCAAACCCGCTCATTCTCCATTAAAATCGACTTTGTTGCGCAAATCGCCTCCCGGGATTCACTGCGCAAATCCAGCATGATAGCTGAAAGACATAAGCAGTTGGACCCCTACGAAATACAAGACCACGAACTGGTCGGCTTACAATGAAGCGCTGATGCGCCGCAGATCTCTATCGATTTGGTTCGATCCTGATATGACGTGGCGGCCACCACCGACTGGCAAGCGTGGTCGCCAATTGACCTGCTCGCCGCGAAATCCCTCACCATGATGTAGAGTCTGCCCAACCCTGAAGGAGCAGACGAATGCAGAAGAGCCGTTTTAC
>JABSSB010000228.1 GCA_013214715.1 Paracoccaceae bacterium
CATGATCTCAGTCTTTCTCTGCTCTTTTTTCGTATCTTGCGCCGCATCGTGTGTTTCGGCAACAGAAAGACGATCACTAGGTTGATGAAGCTTACAAGCAATCGCCTTAGGCGCGAATTTGTGATAATCAGGTTACCTGTAAGTATTGTTGCGATAATGAAGCCAAAACCTGCGCGAACGCCTGCGCCAGAGTCAACCTGACGAAACCGGGTTGGCTTCCGAAATGGTGCGCGCGGGGGAGCTTTTGCGCAACTGTCCTGCCCAGGGCGCCGATGACAGCGACTGCGTCGCGCAAAGCCGCGTCATCACAGACAAACTCCGAACCCATATGAAGAATACCGGCGCGGTTTTGCGCCGGGTGCGAGCCGTCAACCGGACGCTGCGTTTTGGTGTGGCGGCGGTCGGACTGGTCCTGATGATCACTTTGCTCAACATCCATTTTTTCGTGATCCGCACCCAATTGCGCCCGAAGCTGATGGTAATGCAGAGCTTTTCACGACCCAGGACCTGCCCGTGCTGCAATTCCCAAATCAATCCAGCGCGACGACCAATGCCACCGATGCGCTGCTACGCGAGGTTTGCGGTGGTCTGACAAAGGGCGAAGAGATGGACAGCTTCTTCGAGCAGGCGCAGATCCGGCAGGCGTCGATCGATATCATGCTGGATGATTTCGACGTGACCGATGGGGGCGATCCTGTTCTGTCTGCTCGCCTGGCTGCGCAGCCCGCTGCATACGCCTGATTTCGGGCAGACCGTGTTGCGGGCCTTTTCGGGGCCTGCGCGGGCTTTCTGGTCTCAAGCCTGTTTGTGCCCTCGGGCCTGATCGTGGGGCAGACGCCGGGCAACTGGCCCGGCATATCCCTTTTGGCCTTTGTCTTTGGCTATTCCGCCGACAGCTTCATCGCGCTGCTGGAATGGGCCAATCGCAAAGTTCTGATGAGCGCGCGGGGCGAAGGCGATGACAAGGGCAAAGCCGCCTGAGCGGCTTTACGCCCCCTGAAGCGAGCGCACCTCAATCTCACCCTTGGCTTGCGCCACGATGGCGCGGGCGGCGCAATTGGATGCCGCGGCAGTGGTGAAATAGGGGATCTTGTCGAACAGCGCGACCTTGCGGATTTCCTTGCTGTCGGCCACGGCCTGCGCGTTGGTGGTGGTGTTCATCACCAGCGCAACATCGCCGTTTTTCAGCCGGTCGACAATGTTCGGGCGCCCTTCATAGACCTTGTTCACCGCCTCGCAGGAGATACCCTGATCGTTCAGCCATTTCGCTGTGCCGCGTGTGGCCAGAATATCGAACCCCTGCGCGGCAAGCATCTGCGCGGCCTCGATCATCAACGGGCCTTTGTCCTCATCCTTGATCGAAATGAAGACAGTGCCCGAAGATGGCAGCACCATGCCGGCACCCATCTGCGCCTTCAGAAACGCCATGTCAAAGCTGCGATCCCACCCCATGACTTCACCGGTAGAGCGCATTTCCGGCCCCAGAAGCGTATCAACGCCGGGGAAGCGGGCGAACGGCATGACCGCTTCCTTGACCGAGAACCACGGCAGATCCGGATCAGCCAGCGTCATCGGATCGGCAATGGGCAGATCGGCACCGCCCAAAGCTTCGGGTGGGTAAGGATCGCGCTTGGGGAAGACAGCCAGTTTTTCGCCCGCCATCACGCGCGCTGCAATCGAGGCAATCGCGCTGTCGGTGGATTTCGCCACGAAGGGCACTGTGCGCGAAGCGCGGGGGTTCACCTCGATCAGATAGATCTCTCCATCCTTGACCGCGAATTGCACATTCATCAGCCCGACCACGTGCAGCGCGCGGGCCAGCGCTTCGGTCTGGCGCTCAACCTCGGCAATCACATCGGCATCCAGCGAATAGGGCGGCAGGGAACAGGCACTGTCGCCCGAATGCACGCCGGCCTCTTCGATATGCTGCATGATGCCCGCGACATGTACATCGGTCCCGTCGCAGAGCGCATCCACATCCAGTTCGACCGCGCCGCCTAGATAGCTATCAAGCAGCACGGGGCTGTCGCCGGATACGACTACGGCCTCTTTGATATAGCGTTCCAGATGGCCCATATCGCGCACGATCTCCATGGCGCGGCCGCCCAGCACATAGGACGGGCGGATCACCAGCGGAAAACCGATTTCATCGGCAATGGCCAGCGCTTCTGCATCGGTCGATGCGATCCCGTTCTTTGGCTGCTTGAGACCCAGTTGGTTGACCAGCGCCTTGAAGCGCTCGCGGTCTTCGGCGAGGTCAATGGCATCGGGGGTGGTGCCAAGGATTGGGATGCCTTCGGCTTCCAGCGCATTGGCAAGCTTCAGCGGCGTCTGCCCGCCAAACTGCACGATCACCCCATGCAATGTGCCGTTTTCCTGCTCTTTCGTCAGGATTTCCATCACATGTTCAAAGGTCAGCGGTTCGAAATAGAGCCGATCCGAGGTGTCATAATCGGTCGAGACTGTCTCAGGATTGCAATTGACCATGATCGTCTCATAGCCGGCATCGGTCAGCGCGAAACAGGCGTGGCAGCAACAATAGTCAAATTCGATCCCTTGCCCGATACGGTTCGGGCCGCCACCTAGAATGACGACTTTCTTGCGGTCCGTCGGGCGGGCTTCGCATTCGGCTTCGCCCATGATGGGGGCTTCATAGGTCGAATACATGTAAGGTGTCTGTGCCTCGAACTCGGCGGCGCAGGTGTCGATGCGTTTGAACACGGCCTTGACGCCTGCTGAGTGGCGGCGTTTGCGGATGTCTTTTTCGGAAAAGCCCGTCAGCTTGGCCAGTCGCGCATCGGTGAAGCCCATCATCTTGAGTGTACGCAGCCCGTCCGCATCGCCGGGCAGACCATCGGCCTGCACGGCGGCCTCGGCGTCTATGATCTCGCGGATGCGATCAAGGAACCAGGGGTCAAAGCTGGTGACCGCCTGAATGATGTCATTGTCGAGCCCGTGGCGCATGGCCTGTGCGATCACGCGCAGCCTGTCTGGCGTTTGCTGCGACAGGGCGCGGGTGATGGCCGAAACTTCCGGCGCGCCGTCAATCTCGACCTCGTCAAACCCGGTCAGCCCGGTTTCCATCGAGGCAAGCGCCTTTTGCATCGATTCGTGGATCGTGCGGCCGATGGACATCGCCTCGCCCACGGATTTCATCGCAGTGGTCAGTTCCGGCTTGGCGCCGGGGAATTTTTCAAAAGCAAAGCGCGGGATCTTGGTGACGACATAGTCAATCGTCGGCTCAAAGCTGGCCGGTGTGACCTTCGTGATGTCATTGTCCAGCTCGTCCAGCGTGTAGCCGACCGCCAGCTTGGCCGCGATCTTGGCAATCGGGAAGCCGGTGGCCTTGGATGCCAGCGCCGAAGATCGCGACACACGCGGGTTCATTTCGATCACCACCATGCGCCCATCGGCGGGGTTGATGGCCCATTGCACATTCGAGCCGCCAGTTTCCACGCCGATCTCGCGAAGCACCGCGATCGAGCCGTTGCGCATGATCTGGTATTCCTTGTCGGTCAGCGTCAGCGCCGGTGCCACGGTGATCGAATCGCCAGTATGCACGCCCATCGGATCGACGTTTTCGATGGAGCAGACGATGATTGCGTTATCCGCCTTGTCGCGGACAACCTCCATCTCGTATTCCTTCCAGCCCAGCAGGCTTTCATCGACCAGAATCTGATTGACCGGAGAGGCATCCATGCCCGTCCGGCAGTAATATTCATAGTCTTCGCGGTTATAGGCCACCCCGCCGCCCGTACCGCCAAGGGTAAAGGCGGGGCGGATGATGGCGGGCAGGCCGATCTCGTCGAGTGCATCAACTGCGATTTGCACGCCTGCGTTCAAATCAACCTCGCCGCTGTCTTTCTTGGGCGCAGTGACAATGGTGGCGCGCGGGTTTTCCAGCCCCAGCCGATCCATCGCCTCACGGAACAGTTTGCGGTCTTCGGCCATTTCAATGGCGTCGCGCTTGGCCCCGATCATCTCGACGCCGAATTTCTCCAGCACGCCCATTTCTTCCAGCGCGAGCGAGGTGTTCAGCCCGGTTTGCCCACCCATCGTGGGCAGCAGCGCGTCGGGGCGTTCCTTTTCGATGATCTTGGCGACCGCTTCGGGCGTGATCGGTTCGATATAGGTGGCATCGGCAAGCCCGGGATCGGTCATGATCGTGGCAGGGTTGGAATTGACCAGGATCACCCGGAAGCCTTCTTCGCGCAGCGCCTTGCAGGCCTGAGCGCCGGAATAATCGAACTCGCAAGCCTGCCCGATGACGATGGGCCCGGCGCCGATGATCATGATGGATTTGATATCGGATCTCTTGGGCATGGTCGCATCTCCACAGGCACATGTCAGGCGCAGGCGGGTCCCCGCGCAAATTGACTGCGTTATAGGCATGGCGTGGAAAGGTGCAAGGGGGGTTTCGATACGGCTGCGCTTGACTTCTGGTGCATCTGACGCTCTATCGGCGCGACCCTAGAAAACACAAACTCCCGTCAGAGGAATTTCACCCCATGCACGCCTATCGCAGCCATACCTGCGCCGCCCTGACCGCCGCCGAGGTGGGTCAGACCGTTCGTCTTTCCGGTTGGGTGCATCGCGTGCGCGATCACGGCGGTGTGCTGTTCATCGATCTGCGCGATCATTATGGCATGACGCAGGTGCTGTGTGACCCCGACAGCCCGGTCTTTGCCGAGATGGAAAAAGTCCGCTCCGAATGGTGTATCCGCATTGATGGGGATGTGAAGGCCCGCGCGCCCGAACTGGTGAACCCCAAGATACCAACCGGCGAAGTAGAGGTTTTCGTGCGCGATCTTGAAGTGCTGGGCACCGCGGATGAGTTGCCGCTGATGGTGTTTGGCGATCAGGAATACCCCGAAGAAACGCGTCTGCGCTATCGCTATCTCGACCTGCGGCGCGAGCAGATGCAGCAAAACATGACCCTGCGCTCGGATGTGGTGGCCTCGATCCGCCGTCGGATGTGGGATCAGGGGTTCCGCGAATATCAGACGCCGATCATTACGGCCTCCAGCCCCGAAGGCGCGCGCGACTTTCTCGTGCCCTCGCGCCTTCATCCGGGCAAGTTTTATGCTCTGCCGCAAGCGCCGCAGCAGTTCAAACAGCTGATCATGGCGTCGGGCTTTGACAAATATTTCCAGATCGCGCCCTGTTTCCGCGACGAAGACCCGCGCGCTGACCGCTCGCCCACGGATTTCTACCAGCTGGATATGGAGATGTCCTTTGTCACCCAGCAGGACGTCTTTGACACCGTCCAGCCGGTCATCACGGGCGTCTTCGAGGAATTCGGCAAGGGCCGCGCGGTCGATCAGGACTGGCCACAGATTTCTTACAAGGATGCCGCACTTTGGTATGGCTCCGATAAACCCGACCTGCGCAACCCGATCAAGATGCAGGTCGTGTCCGAGCATTTCCGTGGCTCCGGCTTTGCGATCTTTGCCAAGCTGCTGGAGCAGGACGGCACCGAGATTCGTGCCACCCCCGCGCC
>JABSSB010000229.1 GCA_013214715.1 Paracoccaceae bacterium
TTTTCGGTCGAGATCGGAGAAGTCACCGTAACCGAATGCGAAACCGTCAACCAGTTCAAAGGCTCCAAAACCGAACCGCCACAATTCACCCGCGGATATGGGCTGGTGTTTGGTCAGTCGGAACGAACGCTGCGTTGCAGTCTGTAAATGGCCTGGTCAAACCTGCCATCCTCGTCGCGACCGGGCAGACCCCGGATGCGGCTGATGCCCTTCTTCGCGAAACCGAAGGAAACCTTCGCGCCGCATTGGCGCGGCTCACTTAAAGTATCAAAACAGGGAGAACTCAATGACACGTAAGGCATTTACACTGGCCATGATGACTACGGCTTTTGTGGCGCCCAGCGCATTTGCGCAAGACGCCACGCTGACCATCGAAAGCTGGCGCAATGACGATCTGACGCTCTGGCAGGATCAGATCATTCCTGCTTTTGAGGCCGCCAATCCGGGCATCAAGGTAAACTTCACGCCGTCTGCCCCGGCTGAGTATAATGCAGTCCTCAACTCCAAGCTGGGTGCCGGATCGGCTGGGGACCTGATCACCTGCCGTCCTTTCGACGCCTCGCTGGCGCTGTATGAGGCCGGACATCTGACGGATCTGAGCGATCTTGATGCGATGAGCAATTTCTCCAACGTGGCAAAATCGGCGTGGCAGACGGATGACGGCTCTGCCACGTTCTGCGTGCCCATGGCGTCGGTGATCCATGGCTTCATCTACAACAAAGAGGCCTTCGAAGAGGTCGGCGTTGAAGTGCCCACCACCGAAGCGGAATTCTTCGCTGCGCTGGACGCGTTCAAGGAAGACGGCAGCTATATCCCAATGGCCATGGGCACCAATGACCAATGGGAAGCTGCGACCATGGGCTACAACAACATTGGTCCGAACTACTGGAAAGGCGAAGAGGGTCGCTTGGCGCTGATTTCGGGCGAGCAGAAGCTGACGGACGAAGCCTGGACAGCTCCTTACGCAACGCTGGCGCGCTGGGGTGCTTATCTGGGCGACGGGTATGAGGCGCAGACCTATCCTGACAGCCAGAACATCTTCACGCTGGGTCGTGCGGCGATTTACCCGGCGGGGTCGTGGGAAGTGTCGGGGTTCAACAATCTCGCAGATTTCGAAATGGGCGCCTTCAAACCGCCGGTGCAGGCGGCCGGTGATACCTGCTATATCTCGGACCACACTGATATCGGCATTGGCATGAACGCCGCCAGCGAAAATGCAGAAGCCGCCAAAACGTTCCTTGCCTGGGTCGCCAGCCCGGAATTCGCGGAAATCTTTGCCAACGCTCTGCCGGGCTTCTTCCCGCTGTCCTCAGCGCCTGTGGACATCACCGACCCGCTTGCGGCTGAGTTTGTAAGCTGGCGCGACGAGTGCGAAAGCACGATCCGGTCGACCTATCAGATCCTGTCGCGCGGCACGCCAAACCTCGAAAATGATACCTGGGGCGCTTCTGTCGCAGCGATCAAGGGCACGTCGAGCCCCGAAGAACTGGGCGAGGAGCTGCAGACTGGTCTGGCAAGCTGGTACGCCCCGCAGCAGTAATCTGCTGATACCGCTTTCTGTCCCGGGCGTGATGTCGCGCCCGGGCCATCCCTCCGGAGACCGCCCCAATGAACAAGCCCCGCTTTCGCTGGCATATTCTGGTGTTTCTTGCGCCAGCCGTCATTGTCTACACAGCGGTGATGATCTTTCCATTGTTCAACACCCTGCGTCTGGCGCTGTATTCACGCATCGATCAAGAGCGGGTTTTTGTCGGTCTGGAAAACTTTCGCACCTTGTTTTTTGACCCGATCTGGGCCGAGCAGTTCTGGAACGCACTTGGCAATAATTTCTGGTTTTTTGTCATCCATATGCTTGTCCAGAACCCGATCGGGATCGCCCTGGCCGCACTGCTAAGCCATCCGCGGCTGCGCTTTGCAGCTTTGTATCGCTCGGCCATCTTCATCCCTACCATTCTGTCTTTCGTCATCGTCGGCTTCGCATGGAAGCTGATCCTGTCGCCAATCTGGGGCATCGCACCGACCATGCTGGACTGGGTCGGGCTGAAATCCCTGTTCGCGCCATGGCTGGGCAAAGAGGAATACGCGCTCACGACCCTGGCGCTTGTCTCGGTCTGGCAGTTTGTCGGCATCCCGATGATGCTGATCTATGCCGCCCTTCTGACCATCCCCGAAGAAATCCTTGAGGCCGGAGAGGTAGACGGCATCACCGGCATGTCGGCATTCTGGAAGATCAAGCTGCCGCTTATCCTGCCCTCTATCGGGATCATCTCGATCCTGACATTTGTTGGCAATTTCAATGCCTTTGATCTGATCTATGCAGCGCAGGGGGCGCTTGCGGGGCCTGATTTCTCGACCGATATTCTGGGCACCTTCATGTATCGCACCTTCTTCGGCTTTCAGCTCCAACTGGGTGACCCTCATATGGGATCGGCCATTGCGGGCGCGATGTTCGCCATCATCCTGATCGGTGTCTGCATTTATCTTTTCGGCATCCAGACGCGGATGCGTCGTTACCAGCTTTGAGGATCGACCGATGAACAAGGCACGACATAATCCGTTCAACACCGCGCTGATGCATGGTGCGCTCATCCTCTATACGCTCATTGCGCTATTCCCGGTCTTCATCATCCTGATCAACAGCTTCAAGGAACGTCGCGCGATCTTCCGCGAACCGATGGCCTTGCCCAACGCCGAAAGCTTTTCGACCATCGGATATGAAACCGTCATGCGTCAGGGGGATTTTTTCCTCTATGTCCAGAACTCACTGATCGTGACGGTGGCCTCGCTTTTCTTCATCTTGCTCTTTGGAGCAATGGCCGCCTATGCGCTTTCCGAATATCGGTTTCGCGGCAATATGCTGATGGGGCTCTATCTGGCCCTCGGCATCATGATCCCGATCCGCATCGGCACTGTTGCCATTCTTGAGATGATGGTCGCAACCGGCCTGGTGAATACGCTTTGGGCGCTTATCCTGGTCTATACGGCGCAAGGCCTGCCTCTGGCGGTGTTCATTCTGTCCGAATTCATGAGACAGGTCTCAGATGATCTGAAAAACGCCGGTCGTATTGATGGGCTTTCGGAATACACGATCTTCTTCCGTTTGGTTCTGCCGCTGGTGCGCCCGGCAATGGCGACAGTCGCCGTGTTCAACATGATCCCCATCTGGAATGATCTTTGGTTCCCGCTGATCCTGGCCCCGGCTGAAGAAACTAAAACCCTTACGCTGGGCAGTCAGGTCTTCATCGGGCAGTTCGTCACGGATTGGAACGCGGTGTTGTCGGCCCTGTCGATGGCGATCCTGCCGGTTCTGATCCTTTACATGATTTTCTCGCGGCAGCTGATCCGCGGACTGACGTCAGGAGCCGTGAAATGATCCGTGTACTGATTGCCGGGCTTGGCAATATGGGCCAAAGCCATGCGCTGGCCCATCATGCCCATGACGCGGCCCAGATTGTCGGTCTGGTGAACAGGTCAGGCCGGGTGGAACATCCCAACCTCGCCTCCTATCCAGTCTTTGATGATTTCGAGGCGGCGTTGAAGGAGACTCAGCCCGATCTTGTCGTCATCGCCACCTATACCGACACCCATGCCGATTACGCCTGCATGGCGATGGAGGCCGGGGCGCATGTCTTTGTGGAAAAACCGCTCGCCACCACTGTGGCAGATGCCCAAAGGGTCGCGGATAAGGCTGCGGAAACCGGGCGCAAGCTGGTCGTCGGATATATCCTGCGCCACCACCCGTCCTGGATGCGTCTGATCGATGAGGCGCGTGGACTTGGCGGTCCGTACGTGTTCCGTTTGAACCTCAACCAGCAATCAAGCGGCGCCGAATGGGAGACGCATAAAGCCCTGATGCAGACCACCTCCCCTATCGTCGATTGCGGCGTGCATTATGTCGACGTGATGTGCCAGATCACCGATGCGCCGCCGGTGCGGGTGCATGGGATGGGTCTACGCCTCAGCGATGAGATTGCCGAGGACATGTATAACTATGGGCAGTTTCAGGTCGTGTTCGCAGATGGGTCCGTCGGCTGGTATGAGGCCGGATGGGGTCCGATGATGTCCGAGACGGCGTTTTTCGTCAAAGACATCGTGTCCCCCAAAGGGTCCGTGTCAATCACCGAAGGCAATCAGGCGGCCTCGTCCGACATTGACGGTCACACAAAGGTTGGCGGCATACTTGTTCACAGGCCCGAAGGCGACCAGGCCATCGAGATGCCGGATGAGCCCGGACATCAAGAGCTTTGCGATGCAGAACAGGCATTCATGCTGCGCGCCATTACCGAAGACATTGATCTGACCCGCCACGCGAAAGACGCGGTCACATCGCTTGCCATTTGTCTGGCCGCGGATCAAAGCATCCGCTCCGGCCGGCCCGTTTCGCTTGAGGAGTCCGCACGATGACCGCGCTGTCGCTGAAGAATGTGAACAAATCCTTTGGTGAGGTTCACGTCCTGAAAGACATCAATCTTGACGTCGATGAAGGAGAATTTGTTGTTTTCGTGGGTCCGTCAGGCTGTGGCAAATCCACGTTGCTGCGGGTCATTGCGGGGCTCGAAGATGCCAGCTCGGGCGATATCCATATCGGGGGTGATCATGTCAATCTGACGCCGCCGTCCAAACGCGGCATTGCCATGGTCTTTCAAAGCTATGCGCTTTATCCCCACCTGACCGTGCGTGGAAACATGTCGCTTGCCCTGAAACAGGAACGCCAGCCTAAATCCGTGATCGAAGAGCGTGTTCAGAAGGCATCGCAAATGCTGGACCTTGGGGCCTATCTGGATCGCTACCCGTCCGAGCTGTCGGGCGGTCAGCGCCAGCGCGTGGCCATTGGCCGCGCGATTGTGCGCGAGCCAAAGCTGTTTCTGTTCGATGAACCGCTGTCGAACCTTGATGCCGCGCTTCGGATGAACACGAGAATCGAGATTGCCAACCTCCACCGGCAATTAGGTGCATCCATGGCCTATGTCACCCATGACCAGACCGAGGCGATGACGCTGGCAGACAAAATCGTTGTGCTGCGGGACGGGCGGGTCGAGCAGATTGGCAGCCCGATGGAGTTGTATAACAACCCCGCCAATCAGTTTGTTGCGGGGTTTCTTGGCGCACCTTCGATGAACTTTTTCCCCGGAACCCTTCTAACGCCTGGCGACACCCGGACACTGGGCATCCGACCCGAAGATCTGTTTGTGACCGATGACGGCCCCCTAACCGTCCGAGTTGGCCATGTCGAGCATCTGGGGGGCGACACAAATGTCGTCGCCTACGCCAAGGATCACCAGATCACGGCCCGCCTGTTCGGTCAGCATGATGTGCGCCCCGGAGGAGATCTGCGGCTTGGGTTCAGAACAGACAGCACCTACGCGTTCGACCAGCACGGCGCGCGGGTGATTTGACGCATCAGAACCAGGCAGGGA
>JABSSB010000023.1 GCA_013214715.1 Paracoccaceae bacterium
TTCTGCCCGAGCCGGAATCGCGCGCGTCGCAGCGTGCGTCAGATCGATTGGGCGAAGACCGCTAGGGCGGCTTTCCCCCTCTGGCCATTTTGACCCGCGCGGCCTATCTGGGCGGCATGAAACTCGATGATTTTGATTTCGACCTGCCCGAAGACCGCATCGCCACCCGCCCGGTCTTTCCCCGCAGCAAAGCCAAACTTCTGGTGGCGCAGGGGGATGCGATTACCGATGCCACGGTGGGCGATCTGCCTGACTGGCTGCGCCCCGGCGACCGGCTGATCCTCAACGACACCAAAGTCATTCCCGCCCGCCTCACCGGCCAACGTCACCGCGACAGCGCGCAAGGCCCCGTCTCCGCTCGGATCGAGGCGACGCTGCTGTCTCCTGATCCGCAAGGCAACTGGCAGGCGCTGCTGAAGCCGCTGAAAAAGATCCGTGTCGGCGAGGTCATCCAATTCGCGGATGATTTCCACGCCACGCTGACCGATGTGCAGGACGGGCAGGGGGTCTTGGCCTTCAACAAAAGCGGTGAGGCGTTTGAACGCGCGCTGAACGAGGTCGGCGCGATGCCGCTGCCGCCCTATATTGCCGCTCGCCGTGCCGCCGACGCACAGGACAAGACAGACTATCAGACGATCTGGGCCAAAAACACGGGCGCGGTGGCCGCGCCGACGGCGTCGCTGCATTTCGATGCCGAGCTGATGCAGGCTCTCACCGCGCGCGGGGTCGAGGTGACGCATGTCACGCTGCATGTCGGTGCGGGCACCTTTCTGCCGGTGAAGGTCGATGACGTGACCACGCACCGGATGCATGCCGAATGGGGACAGGTCAGCGCCCAGGCCGCCGAGGAGATCGCCGCCACCCAAGCTGCCGGAGGGCGGATCATCGCCGTGGGCACCACCGCTTTGCGCCTGATCGAAACCGCCGGCCGCGACGGGCAGATCGCAGCTTGGGAAGGTGAGACAGATATCTTCATCTATCCCGGCTTTGAATTTCAGGTCACCAACGCGCTGATCACCAATTTCCACCTGCCCAAATCCACGCTGCTCATGCTGGTCTCGGCCCTGATGGGGCAAGGGGAAATCCGCGCGATCTATGATCATGCAGTGCGCGAAAATTATCGCTTCTTTTCCTATGGCGACGCGTCGCTTTTGATCCCTGCGGGGCGCGGATAGGCCAGCACCGATAGCGTAGAATCACGTAGAGCTTCGGCAGCCGGCAGCGACCGGGTAGTCTTTCTCACAGCTTTCGACGGGAGTGCGCGTCATGCTTCAGGTTCTGGCCAGCGCGTGGGCGTTGCTGCTTGGCATGGGAATGCTGATGATCGGCAACGGTCTTCAAGGCACATTGCTGGGTGTGCGCGGCGGGATCGAAGGCTTTTCGACCTTCGAGATGTCGGTGGTGATGTCCGCCTATTTCGTGGGCTTTCTGGGTGGTTCAAGACTGGCGCCCGACCTGATCCGCCGGGTGGGGCATGTGCGCGTCTTTGCGGCGCTGGCCTCGTTCATTTCGGCGGTGATGATCCTCTATCCGGTCTATGCCTCGCCCTGGGTCTGGGCCTTGGGTCGTGTGGTTGTGGGGTTTTGTTTCTCGGGCGTGTATGTCGTGGCCGAAAGCTGGCTGAACAACGCGGCGTCGAATGAAAACCGGGGCAAGGCGCTGTCGCTTTACATGATCGTGCAGATGACGGGCATCGTTTCGGCGCAGGGTCTGCTGCTGGTTGCGGATCCGGCGGGCTATGTGACCTTTGTCATCGCCTCGGTCATCATTTCGATCAGCTTCGCGCCAATCCTTTTGTCGATCACGCCGACGCCCGCTTTTGACACCACACAGCCCATGACATTGGCAGAACTGATGCGTGTGTCGCCTTTGGGATGCGTCGGCATGTTCCTGCTTGGCGGGTGTTTCGCCGCCATGTTCGGGATGAGCGCCGTTTACGGGGCCGAGGTTGGGCTGGAACTCAGCCAGATCTCTCTTTTTGTGGCGACCTTCTATATCGGCGCGGTGGTGATGCAATATCCGCTGGGCTTCCTGTCGGACCGCATGGACCGGCGCGTTCTGATTGTGGCGGTGGCGGCTTTCGGCGCGGCCGGGTCGATCCTGGGGGCCAATCTGGGCGGTCAGTTCACCATGCTGCTGGTGGCGGCCTTCGTGATCGGGGGCATGTGCAACCCGCTTTATTCGCTGCTTCTGGCCTATACCAACGATTACCTCGACCACGAAGATATGGCTGCCGCCTCGGGCGGGCTTATCTTCATCAACGGGCTGGGCGCGATCACCGGCCCGCTGATCATGGGTTGGCTGATGGAGCCGGGCGTTCTGGGCCCGTCGGGGTTTTTCCTGTTCATGGCCGCGTTGCTCGTGATCATGGCTGGCTATGCAATATTCCGTATGACCCAGCGAGCGGCTGTCCCGGTCGATGAAACCGGCGCCTTCCAGCAGGTCATGCCGACGGTGACGCCCGTGGCGATGGAAGTTGCCCAAGAAGTCGCCATCGAAGCCGATCTGGAAGCCGAACAAGAGGGCGATGACACCGCAAATGCGGCCTGATAGCGCTTCATGTCGAAGCTGTAGCAATTTTTGACTGTAACAATCTTGCAAAGCTTCCTTAATGGGAGGCGAGGCAAGTTCAGGTCATGCAGCAAGGAGGCAAGCGCATGGGGCCGGAGGATATTCTGAAGTTCTGGCTGGACGACGTCGGTCAGGACGGCTGGTACAAGGCAGAGGATGCGCTGGATCAGACGATCCGAGATCAGTTCATGGCGATGTGGGACGGCGCGCGGGATGGCCGCTATTCTCTCTGGCTGACTTATCCGTCAGGCGCCCTGGCCTATATCATTCTGACCGATCAGTTCCCCCGCAACATGTTCCGCGATGACGCCAAGGCGTTTTCAACGGACCGCATCGCGCTTGCGGCGGCGAAGGCGGCGATTGAACGGGGCTGGGACATGCGCATTGATGAGCCAGCGCGGCAGTTCTTCTATCTGCCTTTGATGCATTCCGAAAACCTTTGTGATCAGGATCGCTGCGTGCGCCTGCTGATCGACCGGATGCCGGAAGAGGGNGCGTCAAACCTGCTGCACGCCCGCGCTCATCGCGAAGTGATCCGGAATCACGGACGCTTCCCCACCCGTAACGATGCGCTTGGCCGCTGCAGTTCCAAATCCGAAGCCGCTTATCTGACCGAAGGTGGCTATGGCACCATCGTCCAGCGGTTGCAGGCCGAACCCAAAAGCAGCGCCGCCCGTTAGATCAGCGCAAAGCGCCCACACGCTCGGGCAGGGCGGCCAGTTCGGCCGCCAAGGCCGCCATGGCCTGTTGCAGGCTGGCTTCGGGCAGCGCGGTGAGCGCGTCGACATCAGCCTCCATATTGGCCAGCCTCGCGTCCATGCGCCTAAGCACTTCCGTCAGCTCTTCCAGTTGCTCACCTGCCAAGTCACCGGGATTGGTGCGCAGATCGGCAACGGATTGCCGAAGCGCAGCCATTTCGGTCCTTGTGCCCTGAAGATCACTGCGCAGCGGTTGCACCCGTTCAAGGCTGCTATCAACCAGATCCCCGATGCTGCGCAGATTGTCCGATAGGGACACCGCCAGCCAGAGGCAGATCGCCAGAAGAATCAATGTCGCATTGATCAAAGCCAAAAACAGGTTTTTTAATGTGCTCAGCATATTGGGCGTTCCGTCGCGACCGCGGGATGCCCGTATCAAGGCAAAGCCCCGCCGCCCGGTCAACGAAAATCGGACGGCAGCGCAGCGGCACAAGCTTTCCGTTGCGATAGGAAAAAAGATAGTTTAACGGTAAACTAAATTGCAGAAAGCTGCGCGAAAGGGACAGAGATGGCCGAGACTTCCTATGATGTGATCGTGATCGGGGCCGGGCCGGGTGGCTATGTGGCGGCGATCCGGGCGGCGCAGCTGGGGCTGAAAACCGTTGTGATCGAACGCGAACATATGGGCGGTATCTGCCTGAACTGGGGCTGCATCCCGACCAAGGCGATGTTGCGCTCGTCCGAAGTGTTCCACCTGATGGAACGGGCCAAGGATTTTGGCCTGAAAGCCGATGGGATCGGCTATGATCTTGACGCGGTGGTCAAACGCTCCCGCGCGGTGGCCAAACAGCTCAGTTCGGGCGTCAGCCATCTGGTCAAAAAGAACAAGGTCCCCGCCATCATGGGCGAGGCCACGATCACCGGTAAAGGCAAGGTTTCGGTCAAAACCGACAAAGGCAGCGAAGAGCTGACGGCCAAGCACATCATCCTCGCCACTGGCGCACGTGCCCGCGAATTGCCAGGCTTGGAAGCCGATGGTGACCTGGTCTGGACTTACAAACACGCTCTGGTCCCGCCGCGCATGCCGAAAAAGCTGCTGGTCATCGGCTCAGGCGCCATTGGCATCGAATTTGCCAGTTTCTACAACACGCTGGGCGCCGATACGACCGTGGTCGAGGTGATGGATCGCATCCTGCCCGTCGAGGACGCAGAAATCAGCGCCTTTGCCAAGAAAAGCTTTGCCAAACAGGGCATGAAGATCATGGAAAAAGCCATGGTCAAACAGCTGGACCGCGGCAAGGGCAAGGTCACCGCGCATATTGAAATCGGCGGTAAGGTCGAAAAACACGAGTTTGACACCGTGATTTCCGCTGTGGGTATTGTCGGCAACACCGAAGGTCTGGGGCTTGAAGCTCTGGGCGTGAAGATCGACCGCACCCATGTTGTCACGGATGAATATTGTCGCACGGGCGTGGACGGGCTCTATGCCATTGGCGATATCGCAGGCGCGCCCTGGTTGGCGCATAAAGCCAGCCATGAAGGTGTGATGGTCGCGGAAATGATCGCGGGCGCGCATCCGCACCCCGTCAAACCAGAAAGCATCGCCGGCTGCACCTATTGCCATCCGCAGGTCGCCAGCGTTGGGTTCACCGAAGCCAAGGCGAAAGAGTTGGGCTATGACGTCAAGGTCGGGCGTTTTCCCTTCATCGGCAATGGCAAGGCGATTGCGCTGGGCGAACCCGAAGGCATGGTCAAAACCGTCTTTGACGCCAAGACTGGCGAATTGCTGGGTGCGCATATGGTCGGCGCTGAAGTGACCGAGATGATTCAGGGCTACGTGGTGGGCCGGCAGCTGGAAACCACCGAAGAAGACCTGATGCAGACGGTCTTCCCGCATCCGACCCTATCCGAGATGATGCATGAAAGCGTGCTCGACGCGTATGGTCGTGTGATCCACATGTAAGCCGCGCTGCGCAACAAGAAAAAAACTGATTTCGGCCGGGGCTTCCTCGGCCGTTTTTCGTTGGGCCGGTGCACGTCCGGACGCGAGCGCAGCGATTGCTCCTGCCCGGCGAAGCTGACATGGTCCATCCTGTGGGATGTAACGAAGGCAAATGCATGAAATTGGTCATTTTTATCGGTCACTTCAAAACCGGTTCCACTTCGCTGCAACGTTTTCTGGCCAATAACTATCTCAGTCTTCTCAATCGGGGGATCCTGTATCCCAGCGTCGAAAGCATGGGGATGGCGCACAACATTTCAACGGCATTGCGGGGGCGTGACCAATCATGCAACGGCCTGTCCTTGAATGTGACCGAGCCGCATAACGCGCTGGCCGTCCGGCTATTGAACGAAGAAAACAACCACCACGTCCCTCCGTATTATCCCAACTTGCCCGGCGGGTTCCGGATGTTTGATGCGCTCGATTCTCAGATCCATACACTCGCGCCGGATACGATGATCTTGTGCGCAGAGGTGTTCGCATTGTTTGGCGGAACCAAGACGCAGAAAAGCCTCAAGCGAATGGCCCGCCGCTTTGCTGAGCATGATGTGACGCTTTATTGCTCGATCCGGCGCCCGGATGAGTATCTGTCGTCCTGGCACCGACAAAGGTTGAAGTTCGGTGGCAAGCTTGAGCCTCTGCGCGGGAAGGCCTTTGGCGCTTATCGCAAAACCGTTCATTTTCAGCATGATCTGATGGTCAACGGCTGGCTTGAGCATTTTCCTGATGCGCGTCTTGTTTTGCGGGATTACCGCGATGTGCTGCGGGGCGGTGGGTCTGTTGGGGATTTCTTCTACCATGCGGTTGGGCGGGATGTATCGGACCTGCCTGCCGTCAAACCGGAAAACCCCTCGGTTCCCTGTGCCTATGCCGAAATCGGTCGTCGCGCCTTGCGAGAGCTGGAATTGCCCGTTGCGCGCCCTTTCATCGCGTGGCTTGTTCGCCATGCCGACAGCGTTGATCATGCAGCGGATCGCGATGTGGAGGTTTTCGGTGCCGACACGCGTAAAGCTCTGTATGAAGGGTATGCTCCAATTCATGATGCTCTTGGTGCGTTGTCCGGAAAGCCGCCGTTTTTCAGCGATTTCGAGGATATAGGGCGCGTTCGGCCCGTCTCCGATCTGGAGGCCGCATCGGAGGTGCTGCCCAAACTGCGTCGTC
The DNA here is from genome assembly GCA_013214715.1 of Paracoccaceae bacterium. Taxonomy (GTDB): domain Bacteria; phylum Pseudomonadota; class Alphaproteobacteria; order Rhodobacterales; family Rhodobacteraceae; genus JABSSB01. The sequence continues at coordinate 6,433 of JABSSB010000023.1, forward strand.
TGGCAGCCAGACGGTTTTTGGATCGCAAGGTTCAGGCATGGTTGAAGGATCTGTCGATCTGACCCTAAAGGTCGTCCAAAGATCGGTCTGATGGCAATGCAAACACGGCGGTGGTTCAGCGTGTCGCATGACTGGAATTCGCCATGGACCTTTGTTGTTCTGTGTACTATGGCATACCGAAATTCACCAAAGGCGGATCCCAGATATGCAGAACTCCCCTGACATCATCTATACCAAGGTTGACGAAGCACCCGAGCTGGCCTCGGCCTCGCTGTTGCCGATCATTCAACGCTTTGCCAAAGCGGCGGGCGTCAGCGTCGGGACCAAGGATATCTCGCTGGCCGGGCGCATCATTGCGGCCTTCCCTGACGCCCTGACCGAAGATCAGCGCCAGTCTGACGATCTGGCCGAATTGGGCGAGTTGGTGAAAACGCCCGAAGCCAATGTGATCAAGCTGCCCAATATCTCGGCCTCGGTGCCGCAGCTTGTCGCCGCGATCAAGGAATTGCAGGCGCAGGGCTATGCGCTGCCCGACTATCCCGAAGCGCCCGAAACTGAGGCCGAAAAAGACGCGCGCGCGCGCTATGACGCGATCAAGGGTTCGGCCGTGAACCCGGTCCTGCGTGAAGGAAATTCCGACCGCCGCGCCGCTGTGGCCGTCAAGAATTTCGCCCAGGCCAACCCGCATCGCATGGGCGAGTGGACCGCCGACAGCAAGACGCGCGTCGCCTCGATGGATGGCCATGATTTCCGCGCCAATGAAAAATCCGCCACACTGGCCGCAGACAGCACCGTCAAGATCGTGCTGACCGGCAAGGACGGCTCGGAAACTGTGCTGAAAGAGGGGCTGAGCTTCCCGGCCGGCACCGTGGTCGACGCCTCCTTCATGTCCGCCAAAGCGTTGCAGGCCTTCCTGAGCGAAGAGATCGAAAAGACCGTCGCCGAAGGCACGCTGTTTTCGCTGCATATGAAAGCCACGATGATGAAGGTCTCGGACCCGATCATCTTTGGCCATGCGGTCAAGGCCTGGCTGAAGCCTGTCTTTGAACAGTTCGGCGACAAGCTGGATGCGCTGGGCGTGAACCCGAATTCCGGTCTGGGCGATCTGCTGGCCCGTGTCAAAGATGATGCCGAGATCATGGCCGCCATCGACGCCGTCACCGCGATCCGCCCGCCGATGTATATGGTCGACAGCGACAAGGGCATCACCAACCTGCATGTGCCCTCGGACGTGATCATCGATGCCTCCATGCCCGCGCTGATCCGCGCAGGCGGCAAGGGCTGGGGCCCGGATGGGAAAGAGGCTGACAGCAACTGCGTCATCCCCGACAATTCCTATGCGCCGGTCTATGACGAGACGATCAAATTCTTCAAAGAGAACGGTAAATTGAACCCGGCCACCGCTGGCACGGTGCAGAATTTGGGCCTTATGGCGCAGAAGGCCGAAGAATACGGCTCTCACCCCACGACCTTTGAAATTCCGGTCGATGGCGTTGTGCGCATGATCCTCGACGATGGCACCGTCCTGCACGAGCACGCGGTTGAGGCCGGGGATATCTGGCGCTCTGCCTCGACCCGCAAGGCGCCGATCGAAGATTGGGTGGCGCTGGCCATTGACCGTCAGAAGATCGAAGATTGCGAAGCAATCTTTTGGCTGGATGAGACCCGCGCGCATGATGCCGAACTGATCAAATATGTCACCCCGATCCTTGAGGCGCGCGGCGTGGCCGACAAGTTCCAGATCATGGCCCCGCGCGAAGCGACCCGCCAGTCGCTGGAAACGATCACGGCCGGAAAGACCACCATCGCGATCACCGGCAACGTGCTGCGCGATTACCTGACCGATCTCTTCCCGATCCTCGAACTGGCCACCTCGGCCAAGATGCTGTCGATTGTGAAGCTGATGCAGGGCGGCGGGTTGTTTGAAACTGGCGCGGGCGGCTCGGCCCCCAAGCATGTGCAGCAGCTGATGGGTGAAAACCACTTGCGCTGGGACAGCCTTGGCGAATTCTGTGCTTTGGGCGAAAGCCTGAAATTCCTCGCCGATGCGCGCAGCAATGAAAAGGCGCGCGTGCTGGGCAACGCGGTGGATGTCGCCACGCAAGGCATTCTGGATCACAGCCGCTCGCCCGGCCGTAAGGTCGGAGAGCCTGACAACCGCAACAGCCATTACTGGTTCGCCCGCTACTGGGCCGAAGCACTGGCAGCACAGACCGATGATGCAGATCTGGCCGCCGAATTTGCGCCGGTCGCAGAGGCTCTGGCATCAGGCGAAGAGGCGATCCTGGCCGAGCTTGCAGCCCCCCGCGGGGCAGAGGTTGATCTGGGCGGTTATTACCACGGCGACGCGGCCAAAACCGCCGCTGTCATGCGCCCCTCGGCCACGCTGAACGCCGCGATTGGCTAAGGTGTCCCGCCTGACAAAATTAAGGCCGCCCAAAAGGCGGCCTTTTTTGTCTTTAGCATAGATGCAGATGGGGCGACCTGTGATGTGGGGCAGGGACCTATTCAGCTTCGGCACCCTCTTGCCTCAGCCGATCCAAGGCTTGCTGGGCAATGTCGACCCTCAGCCCGTAAGATCCGGATGCACTGACCCCGCCCGGTACAGAGCGTCCGGCAAAGGCCAATACCTGTTTCAAATGCGCGCCGGAAAACTCGACATACTCCGGATCCTCGCCAGCAAATCGGTTGTAAAGGCGGCCCAGAAAATGGGTGGATTTCGCCTGGGCCATCCGGGCCATTGCGAGCTTATTATGCAGAAAAACGACCAGGTCTTCGCGATCATGCGGCATCAGATCGACCGCCAGGCTGCCCGCCGATAGCAAGCCTGACAGACCGGCAGTGGTGGTTTCCGAGGCCGCTTGCATAGTCAATGAGGGGCCTGCCAACACTTTGATAGCTGGACTGTTCATGTCAAAAAACCTTTTGAAAATGCGTAGACAGACTGTGTCTGAGGTTTGACCTTGTCAAGCGACCTGCCTGCGGTCTGCGCTTCCTTTTCAGACGACGTTAACCCGACTGCACGGTCTTTTAGGGATGTGTTTACCAATCCCTGCCATTCTCGCCCCGTTGATGCGCATCAGCGCCGGTGGACAAAACTGGCAAGATCCAAGGATACAGGCCCGGAGTGTGACGGCTCAGGTGACAGGACATATATGTCTTTGGCGGGCCGATCCCGCCCCATCATCCGCAGGCGCCGCCCCTCAGGCTCCGTGTCTCGCAGACCACCCGAATAACCCGGCCGATCAACGGGTGACACCGGGTGCAGATCACCGGACCCCGCCCGCAGGATGTGCCAGATTGGCATGTCCTGCATCGGCGTGGCATCTGGCACGCGGCGGGGTGAACCCCGGCCTACGGCAGCTGCAACCTTGGCGACAAGGCGCGGGGGTCGATCTTTAGATGCAAGAGCGCGGGAGTGTCCGCTGCAAGTGCGGCGGTCAAAGCCGCGGGGAAGGTCTCTGTTCTGTCGACGCTCAGACCCAGCCCGCCATGCGCCTGCGCCAGCGCCGCAAAATCCGGGTTCGCCATGCCCGTGCCGGACACACGACCGGGATAGTGTTTTTCCTGATGCATCCGGATCGTGCCATACATGCCATTGTCGCAGACCAGCACGATCACATTGGCCCCTTCGGCGCAGGCGGTGGCAAATTCTTGGCTGACCATCTGAAAGCACCCATCCCCCGCCAGACAGATTACCGGGCGGTCAGGATGCGCGATCTTGGCGGCAATCGCCGCGGGCAGCCCATACCCCATGGAGCCCGAGGTCGGCGCAAGCTGCGTCCTCCAGCCTCGATATTGGTAATAGCGGTGCAGCCAGGCCGAATAATTCCCCGCGCCATTGGTCAGGATCGCGTCGGCGGGCAGCCTATCGCGCAGATGGGTGACCACCTGTTCCAGCTTCAGATCGCCCGGCGTGTCTTGTGGCTGCTGCCAGCGATCGTAATCGGCGCGCGCCTGCGTCAGCCATGCGCCGCCCGCGCGGCGTTTCGCAGTGGCGGCCAGCTGCTGGGCAAAAGGCCCGGGGCAGGCCGTGACCGCAAAATCGGGGCGATAGACGCGGCCGATCTCGGATGGATCGCCATGCACATGGATCAGGCTTTGGCGCGCCACAGGCGGCGTCAGCAGCGTGTAGCCGGAGGTCGTGATCTCTCCCAACCGCGCGCCAAGCGCCAAGATCAGATCGGCCTCCTTCACCCGTTGTGCCAGCGCCGGGTTGATGCCGATGCCCACATCCCCCACGTAATTCGGGTGCCGATTGTCGAGGTAATCCTGACAGCGGAAAGACGCGCCCACGGGCAGGCCCATTGCCGCGGCAAAATCACCGATCGCCTGCGTGGCCTCGGCCGACCAGCCGCCGCCGCCGATGATCACGAAAGGGCGCTCTGCCTTGGCTAACCGATCCACCACCTCGGCCACATCGGCGTCGGCTGCGCGGCCCGAGGGCAGGGTGGCAGCAGGTGCCGGCGCGCCTGTCGCGGGGCCGGACAGCATGTCTTCGGGCAGGGCCAGAACCACGGGGCCGGGACGGCCTGTCTGGGCGATATGGAAGGCATGGCTGACATATTCAGGGATGCGGTCTGCGCGATCAATCTCGGCCACCCATTTGGCCAGCGGGCCAAACATGGCGCGGTAGTCGACCTCCTGAAAGGCTTCGCGGTCGCGTTGGTCGCTGGCGACCTGCCCGATGAACAGCACCATGGGCGTGCTGTCCTGCATCGCGATATGCACGCCTGCGCTGGCATTGGTGGCGCCGGGGCCGCGCGTGACAAAGGCGACACCGGGCCGCCCCGTCAGCTTGCCTGTGGCCTCTGCCATCATTGCGGCGCCGCCTTCCTGCCGGGCAGTGACCACGCGAATACCGCTGTCGTAGAACCCGTCCAACGCGGCCAGAAAGCTTTCGCCGGGGATCGAAAACACCCGCTCCACCCCCTGCGCCTCAAGGCATTTCACCAAAAGCGCCCCACCATGCTGAGCCATCTTATCCTCCCCGGCTGTCGCGCGAAGATCACCACAGCCGGCAGGCAGGTGCAATGGATCAGGCTTGCGTAACCTCTGCAAAAGCGGCCGAGATCGGCGCCAACAGCAGCGTCTCCCCGTCAAAGCCCACGCCTTTCAGCGGCGTGGCCTCGGCGGGCAGGGGAATCGTGACCGGTGCCGCGCCAAGGTTGAAGGCACAGAACGTGACCTCTCCTTCAGTTTCGCGGGTGAACACCAGTGCCCCTTCAGGCGCGTCGTGGAAGGTGATTTCCCCGGTGATCAAAGATGGCCGCCCCGCGCGCCAGTGCAGATGGGTGCGATATTGTTCCATCGCGCTGGCAGGTTGGCCAGCTTGTTGATCCACCGCCAGCGGCAGATGCTCCTGCGGCACAGGCAGCCATGTCTTGTTGGCGTCGGAAAAGCCTGCCTGCGGCCCGGTTTTGGTCCAGACCATCGGTGTGCGGCAGCCATCGCGGCCTTTGAATTCAGGCCAAAAGGTGATGCCGTAAGGATCAACCAGATCTTCAAATGCGACATCCGCCTCGGGCAGGCCGAGCTCTTCGCCCTGATAGATGCAGACCGATCCGCGCAGCGATGTCAAAAGCTGCACGGCAAAGCCGGCCAGTTGCATGGGGTCATCGCAATGCTCGGCCCAGCGGGTCATGTGGCGCTGCACGTCATGGTTGGAAAACGCCCAGCAGGGCCAAGATGTGCCATCGGCAAAGCGGTCGCTGGCCTCGGTAAAAGCTTCGACGCAGCCGCGGAAATGCTCGGGCGAGAATTTCGGCCCCAGCATGTCGAAGGAATAACACATCTGCAGAAGATCATCGCCCGCGGTGTATTCGGCCATGGTTTGCAGGCTGCGCGATCCATCGCCGACCTCTCCCACCGCTGCAGCGCCGGGATAGCTGTCGAGCAAGGCGCGGAAGCGTTTCAGGAAGGGGATATTTTCCGGCTGCGTCTTGTCGTGGATATGCTGCTGATAGCCATAGGGGTTCACCTCGGGCGCGTCGATCCCCGCGCCTGCGCTGCGATCGGCGGGCGGGTTGTCGGTCAGATCGGCGTTGTGGACATAGAAATTCACCGTATCCAGCCGGAAGCCATCCACGCCGCGCTCCAGCCAGAAGCGCACAGTGTCCAGCAGCGCATCCTGCACCTCCATGATATGAAAGTTCAGATCCGGCTGACTGTTTAGGAAATTGTGCAGGTAATACTGGCAGCGCCGCGCATCCCAGGTCCAGGCCGAGCCGCCAAAGACGGACTGCCAATTGTTAGGCGGCGTCCCATCGGCTTTGGCATCAGCCCAGACATACCAGTCGGCTTTGGAATTGGTCTTGTCTGCGCGGCTTTCCCCGAACCACGGGTGCTGGTCAGAGCTATGCGACAGCACCTGATCGATCATCACCCGCAGGCCCAGATCATGCGCGCGGGCCACCATCACGTCAAAATCGTCAAGCGTGCCGAAAACCGGATCGACGCCGCAATAATCGCTGACGTCATAGCCGAAATCCTTCATAGGCGAGGTAAAGAAGGGCGACAGCCAGATTGCATCCACGCCCAGCGATTTGATGTGATCCAGGCGTTCGGTGATGCCTTTGATGTCACCCACGCCATTGCCGGTGCTGTCCTGATAGCTGCGCGGATAGATCTGATAGATCACCGCGCCGCGCCACCAATCGGGATTGCCGGACAATTGGCTGTTCGATGCTGCACTCATGGGTGGCCTCTTTGTGGAAGTAATGTGGGATGTTGGCGCTATCATTGGCGGATTTTAGGGGGCTTGCCAAGTGTCCCTTTGCTGTACCAGGGCAATCAACCACCCGCCCGGAATCAAGGCGCGCAGCGCCGCCGGGCATCGCCCGACCGCCCCTTCGGGCGGGCGATTGGCCAGCGATATTCATTGATCCAACCGAGAAGTTGTTTCTAGGCATAAAATACCAAACGCTATCGTTGCGTCGCCCACCCGGCGGTCGGGCGATGCCCGGCTCACAGCTCGGGCCGATACCGCTTCAACGCGTCCCTGTTGATCTCAATCCCCAAACCCGGCCCGTCGGGCACGGACACCACCCCGCCCACGGGCGCCAGCGGCTGCGTCAGCACCTCTTGCCGAAACGGCATTTCGGTGCAGTCAAATTCCAGCATCGGCACTAGCGGTGCGGGGCGTGGCGGGTTAGGAGGCAGGGCAGAGATATACTGCAACGCCGCCGCGATCTGCACGCCGGTGCCCCAGACATGCGGGACCAGCCGAACACCGTGCAACGCGCATAGATCGGCAATCCGCCGCCCTTCGGTGAAGCCGCCGGTGCCGCCCAGATCGGGTTGCAGAATGTCGATGCAACGCCGCTCGACCGCGTCTTTCATCGCCCAGCGGCCATGCCAAGTTTCACCCCCTGCCACGGGGATCGGCTGGCCTCCGCGCACATCGAGATAGGCATCCATAAGCTCGGGCAGAACGGGCTCTTCGAACCAGTCGATGTCATAAGGCTCGGCCAATCGGCCGAGCCGGATCGCCTCAACCACGTCATAGCCGTGATTGGCGTCGATCATAAGTCGCATCTGCGGCCCGATGGCCTCGCGACAGGCGGCGATCACGGCCAGGTCTTCGTCGACGTCAAAGCCGATCTTGATCTTCGCCGCGCCAAAGCCCTGCGCCTTGTAGCGTTGCAGCTCTGCCGGAATATCATCGACCCGCGCCAGCCCCGGCTTGGCGAAACCGCCCGTGGCATAGGCTGGAACCACCTCGAAAAACCGACCGCCCAAAAGCGTGGCTACCGACACGCCCAGGGCTTTCCCCTTGAGATCCCAAAGCGCCATGTCGATCCCCGACAGCGCCGTGATCGTCAGCCCGCGCTGGCCGGGATCGCGAAAGCGATGATAGGTCTCTAGCCACAGCTTTTCGGTCTCCAGCGGATCGCGGCCGATCAACCCCGGCGCCATGCCCGCAACCACGGCGGCATTCATCTGCGCTGGTCCCAGAGATTCGCCCCAGCCGGTCAATCCCTCATCTGTCTGCACCTCCACCAGCAGATGCAGGCGGCTGTCGAAATAGGCCGAGGCGCTTTGAAAGGGCTGCGCCAGCCGATGTTCCAGCAGATGCGTGGTGATGGCCGTGATCTTCATGATGCATCCATCCCATTGCGCGCACGCAGTTCCAGATAAAGCGCCGCGTGATCCAGATCGCCGCCCTGCATCTGATCCACCAGATGGCCAAAGCGCGCCTGGATCGCCTCGGTCGCGGGCAGGGTCAGACCCAAATCCTGCGCTTCGGCCATGATGTTGTTGAGATCCTTCAACTGCACCGAACTGGCCCCACCGGGGATGAAATTGCCCTCGCTCATCCGTGCGCCATGCTGTTGCAGGATCGTGCTATCGGCAAAGCCGCCGCGCAAAGCCTCGCGCACAGCCGCCGGGTCTGCGCCACCTTCCTGCAAAAGAAGCGTTGCTTCCGCCACGGCGGAAATGGCAATGGCCACAATCGCCTGATTGGCCAGTTTCGCCAGCATCCCCGCGCCGGATGGGCCGACGCGGACCGGGCGGCCCATCGCCTCCAGCACCGGGCTTGCGCGGTCAAACACAGCCGCCCCGCCTCCGACCATGATCGCCAATGTCCCGGCCTCGGCCCCCGCTGTTCCTCCCGACACGGGCGCGTCCAGATGCGCCAGCCCGAACCCCGCCAGATCCGCCGCCTGCGCGCGCGCTTGCTCGGGTTTGACAGAGGCCATTTCGATCCAGATGCCGCCCTCGGGCAGGGCCGCGCGCAGCGGCGCACCCGCCAGAACCTCTTCCGTGGCGCAGCCATCGGAGAGGATCGAGATCACGATCTCCGCCGCCGCCACGGCCTGTGCCGGAGTGGCTGCAACCACTGCGCCCTCGGGACCAAGCGCCATAGCTTTGGCAGGATCGCGGTTCCAGACCGTGACCTGATGACCTGCCGCCAACAGATTGCGCGCCATCGGTGCGCCCATCCGACCGATCCCCAGAAAGCCGATCTTCATGCTGCTCCTCCCTCGCTCGCCTCGGTGATGCCACGCGATGCCACCACTTGTATAGAGTCTGCCCTTGCAACTCGCGGCCGCTTCTCCGACAGTGCCTGCGGTCACCCGTTACAGGGTAGTGTGAGCATCCAAAAGGACAGGACGAATGGCAAACCGTGCGCTGCGGTCGCAGAAATGGTTCAACAATCCCGACAATCGGGAGATGACGGCGCTGTATCTCGAACGCTATCTGAATTACGGCCTCACGCGGGAAGAGCTGCAATCGGGAAAACCGATCATCGCCATTGCCCAGACCGGCAGCGATCTGAGCCCTTGCAACCGCCACCATGTCGAACTGTCCAAACGCGTGCGCGACGGCGTGATCGCGGCGGGCGGCACGGTGATCGAAGTGCCCGTGCATCCGATTCAGGAAACCGGCAAGCGCCCCACGGCAAGCCTTGATCGCAATCTCGCTTATCTGTCGCTGGTGGAAACGCTGCATGGCTATCCGCTGGATGGCGTTGTGCTGAATATTGGCTGTGACAAGACCACGCCCGCGCTGCTGATGGCGGCGGCCACGGTGAACATCCCCGCCATCGCGTTTTCCGTCGGCCCGATGCTGAATGGCTGGTTTCAGGGCCAGCGCACCGGCTCGGGGACCATTGTCTGGAAAGCGCGCGAGATGCACGCCGCCGGAGAGATTGACGATGACGGGTTCATGGAGATCGTCGCCTCCTCGACCCCCTCGGTGGGCTATTGCAACACGATGGGCACCGCCACGACGATGAATTCCTTAGCCGAGGCGCTGGGGATGCAACTGCCCGGCTCTGCCGCGATCCCGGCGCCCTATCGCGAACGCGGGCAGATGGCCTATGAGACCGGCAAGCGCATCGTCGAGATGGTGCATAGGGACCTCAAACCCTCTGACATCATGACGCGCAAGGCGTTCGAAAACGCGATTGTTGTGAACTCGGCCATTGGCGGGTCGACCAATGCGCCGATCCATCTGAACGGGATTGCGCGGCATCTGGGGATCGAGCTGACCAATGATGACTGGCAGCGGCTGGGTCACAAGGTGCCTTTGCTGGTGAACCTCCAGCCCGCCGGAGAGTATCTGGGCGAAGACTACCACCGCGCGGGCGGTGTGCCTGCCGTGATCGGGGAGTTGATTGCCGAAGGGCTCTTGCCGCATCTCGACGCGATCACCGCAAATGGAGCCAGCATCGGGGCCAATTGCATCGATACGCGCAGCGAAAACACCGACGTGATCAAACCTGTCTCTGACCCGATGAAACAGGATGCGGGTTTCATCAATCTGACCGGCAATCTCTTTGACAGCGCGATCATGAAAACCTCTGTCATCAGTGATGAGTTTCACAACCGCTATCTGTCGAACCCCGATGACCCCGACGCCTTTGAAGGCCGCGCCATCGTCTTTGACGGGCCGGAAGATTTCCATGCCCGCATCGATGATGAAAGCCTTGGTATTGACGAAGATTGCATCCTGATCATGCGTGGGGCCGGACCCATCGGCTACCCCGGTGCGGCCGAGGTCGTGAACATGCGCCCACCTGCCTATCTGCTTAAACGCGATGTGCATGCGCTGCCCTGCATCGGGGATGGGCGGCAATCGGGCACCTCGGGCAGCCCGTCGATCCTCAACGCCTCGCCCGAAGCGGCGGCAGGCGGTGGGCTGGCTTTGGTGCAAACAGGCGACCGGTTGCGCGTTGATCTGCGCGCCTGCACGGTGACCATGCAGGTGTCGGACGAAGAGTTGGACGCCCGCCGCGCGGCCCTGCCTGAACGGCCGTTTACACCGGACAGCCAGACCCCGTGGCAAGAGATTTTCCGCGAACGGGTAGAGCCGCTTTCCAAAGGGATGACCCTGCGTGGGGCCGATGCCTATCGCGACATCGCGGCCCGGTCGATGCCGCGTGACAGTCACTGAGAGGGCCGGGGGATGCGCAAACCGGGGCTTTTGCAGATCGGCCCCGTGCCGGACCGGATGCGGCTGCGGTTTGAAGCCGAATGGCAGGTCACGCGCCTCTTCGATTATGAGGAGGGTGACCGGCTGAATTTTCTGGCCGGGGCGGGAAGTCAGTTCACTGGCATCGCGACCAGCGGTCATTGGGGCGTGCCGGCCGACATCATGGCCGCGCTGCCCAATCTGAAGGTCATATCGTCCAACGGTGTCGGCTATGACACCATCGACGCAGCGGCGGCTGCGGCGCGGGGCGTGCTGGTCAGCCACACGCCGGATGTTCTGAACGATGATGTTGCGGATACGGCGATCCTGCTGTGGCTGGCGCTGACGCGGCATCTGTTGCAGGGGGATCGCTGGGTCCGGTCGGGGGATTGGGCGACACATGGGGCCTATCCGCTGACGCGATCGGTCCGGGGGCAGGTGATGGGTATTCTGGGTCTGGGCCGGATCGGGCGCACGATTGCCACCCGCGCCGAAGCCTTCGGCGCCAAAATCGTCTATCACGGGCGGACCAAGCAGGTCGTGCCTTATGAGTTTTTTGCCTCTCTCACCGATATGGCTGCCGCTTGTGACGTGCTGGTCTGCGTCACGCCGGGCGGGCCCGAGACGCAGCATCTGGTCGGTGCAGATGTGCTGCGCGCATTGGGGCCTGAGGGTGCGCTGATCAATGTCGCGCGCGGCTCGGTTGTGGATGAAACTGCACTGATCGCCGCGCTGGACAGTGGCGCGCTGGGCGGGGCAGGGCTTGACGTGTTCGAACATGAACCCAACGTGCCTGCGGCGCTGACCGAGCGCGAGAATGTGGTGCTGGCCCCGCATATGGCCTCTGGCACAATCGAGACGCGGCAGGCGATGGGCGATCTGGTTTGCGACAACCTCTCGCGCTTTTTGGTGGATGGACGTGTGCTGACGCCGGTGCCGGAATGCGCAGATTTGCGGACGGGCGGGTCGGTGTGACATTCTCCGCCTCATGGGCGACTTTGCAGAAAGGCAGAACATGTTTCCCAACAAGGTAAAACAGGCCTGGGCCGAAGGGCGCCCGGTGATCAATGGCTGGCTGGGCATCGGCAACCCCTTCGTGGCCGAGATCATGGCCGCGGCAGGCTTTGACAGCCTGACCATCGATGCGCAGCACGGGTTTCTCGATTACAGCGATGCCTGCGCGATGTTGCAGGCGATGCGCGCCTCGGGTGTGACGCCGCTGGCGCGGGTGCCGTGGCGCGAACCGGGCGCGATCATGAAGCTGCTGGATGCAGGCGTACAGGGCATCATCTGCCCGATGGTCAACACGGCGGAGGAGGCGGCGGAGTTCGCCTCTTACTGCCGCTACCCGCCGCACGGCACGCGCAGCTTTGGTCCGACACGGGTGAATTTCGCGACGCCGAATTATTATGCTCAGGCCAATGATGAGGTGCTGGTCATCGCGATGATCGAAACCCAGGAGGCTTTTGATAATCTCGACGCGATCTGCGCCACGCCGGGGATTGATGGCGTCTATATCGGCCCTGCCGATTTGACGCTGGGGCTGAGCAATGGCGCGCTGCCGCCCGGTCAGGACCGCGAAGAGCCCGAGATGGTCGCCGCGATCCAGCGCATTCAGGCCGCCGCCGCCAAGGCGGGCATCGGCGCGGCGATCCATACTGGCGGGCCGGATTACGCGGCCAAGGCCATCGGCTGGGGCTTCAACATGGCCACGATTGCCGCCGATACCACGCTGCTCACAAGCGGCTCCAAAGCCGTGGTGGCCGAGGCCCGCCAACCGACACATCGGGCGGGTATTGATCCTTTGGCGCTTTTGCAACGTTTGCTGATCACCGGTGCAGCGGGCGCTCTGGGCAATGTGGCGCGGGACCATCTGGCGCCTTTGGCGACGGAATTGCGGCTGAGCGATATTGAGCCCGTCATCGACCTGCGCCCACATGAGCAGTTCGTGCAGGCCGATCTGGGCGATGCGCAAGCGATGCGCGATCTTGTGCAGGGCTGTGACGG
>JABSSB010000230.1 GCA_013214715.1 Paracoccaceae bacterium
GCAATGGCACCGCGATCTTCACCCGCGATGGGGACACCGCGCGCGATTTTGCCAATCGGATCAATATCGGCATGGTCGGCATCAACGTGCCGATCCCGGTGCCGCTGGCCTATCACACCTTTGGCGGCTGGAAGAAATCGGTCTTTGGCGATCTCAACCAGCATGGGCCGGATGCGTTCAAATTCTACACACGCACCAAAACCGTCACTTCACGTTGGCCATCGGGCCTGAAAGAAGGTGGCGAGTTCCACTTCAAACAGATGGACTGACCATCCCCGACCCAGCGCCATCCAGGTGCAGGGTCCCCCCCCGCGCCCAACGCGGGCTCACCCCTGCGCACCAAACGCCCGCAAGGTCATCGCCCCCGACGATATCCCCCCTGGCGGATGCCCGTCCCGCACGCGATCCCGACACAGGCGCAAGGCGGCCTCCAGCTCCTCGACGAAATAGGCGGCATTGAACAGAGGCGATGCGAGATGGGCCTGGGCGAGTTTGACCTGAACATCCGCCCGCAGATCGGCCTCCTGCGCCAAAGACAGGGCGATCCCTTCGTAATCCTCGATCCGGTCTGCCACCAGTTCCGGCATGTCCAGCTGATGCAATAGCCCGGCTGCATGTCGGGCAGAGACGCTGCGCCCAGCCAATGTCACCACCGGCACCCCATGCAACAAGGCAAGGTTCACACCGCGCCGATCGCTTTGCACGCGGCAATCCAGAACCAGATCCGCCGCGCGCGTCTGCCCGCCGCGCTCTGCGGTGACACCCAGCCAGCCGAATACCAACCGGTCCCCTGCGACGCCCTGCTCTTCGGCCTGCGCCCGCAGCCGTGCGCGCACCCGCGACGGGCAGGCCCGCATCCACAGGGCCGAGCCCGGAACCTGCCGCAGCAACCGCATCCAGCAGGCAAACAGCACCGGATCGATCAGGTGCAAAGGGGCCGGCACGCCAAATACGATCCCTCCCGCCGGCAAGCCCGCCATTTGCCGGTCGGGGCAATGCGTATCAGGCGCGGCGGCCGGTCCCAGAAACTGCGCCCCAGAGGGCAGATCCAGACATTGCGCCGACAGACCCGCACGCAGGTCCTGCGGGATCAGATGCGGATCAGACAGCATGTAATCCAGCATGTCACCGCCCATCGGCCCCAGGGCTGTAAACCCGCCAATCTGCAAAGGTGCCAGCCGCAGCGCCATCAATCCTGGCCGTCCCCGCGCCGACAGCCCGTCCAGATCCAGCGCCAGATCAATCCCGTCATCGCGGGCGATCTGCATCACCGCCTCATCCGTCAGATGCTGGACGGGCCGATGCAGCGGCCCCTTGCCCCGCTGCACCCCGGCCATGTCCAAACTATCCGCCCCCAGATCGTAGCAGATCACCTCTGTCCGATCGGCATCATGCGCGGCCACCAGCGCGCGCCAGGCGGCATTGCCCTGCGTCAGATCTCCGACATAGCCGATGCGCAGCCGATCCTGCGGCGCGGTCGCAAAATGAAGCGATCCGGCGCTGCGCGGCAAAGCCGCAGCAAAGCGGTCTGCCTGCGCCAGGTGAAAGCCGGGATCATCTTTCAGGCACAAGGTCGCCGCAGGAGGAATCGCCTCTGCGCTGCGTTTGAGCCGGGCAATCTGCTCTTCCCGCGCCTCAGGCTCGGACCAGTCAGCCATCCGCGCAGTCACGGTCAGCCGGTTTATCAGCGCTTCGACATTGCCGGGGTCGAAATTCAAGGCGCAGTCGAAAAAGCCGATACTGTCATCGGCCCGGCCCATATGCCACATCAGCGCTCCCAGCCTCGCATAGGCGGCCGCCTCGCTTGGCGCGACAGACAAAGTGCGCGCATAAGCATTGGCCGCCAGTTCAAACCGGCGCATCCGCACATAAAGATCCGCCAGCGCCAGCAACAAAGCAGGCGTATCGGGCGTTTCCTTCAACGCCTCTTGCAACAGGGTTTCGGCTTCCCGCAGGGGCGCGGGGTCTTCGGGGCGCGAAATGCAATCAATCAGCAGGGACGGAAACCGCGTCCCGCCCCGCGCGCGCGCTCTGGCTCCCTGCCCTGCCTCGTGTGGCTTTGGCCGCGCCTCTGGCCCGGCCCCCGAAATCGGCGACACCTGTGTCTCCTGTCCATGCAATCTTCAAAGATGTGCCAGAGCCACCTTAATATCCCGTCACCAATGGCACGGTCCGGCTTGCGTCTTGCCTCAGCCCGGCTTCGCGCCTATTAATGAACGTATGTTCAATTCATGCCACGAGGGAGGACGCCGTGGATTTTGCGCTGAGCGAGGAACAGGTCGCGATCTTTGACATGGCCCATGGGTTTGGTCAGGACGCCATCGCGCCACATGCCCGCGACTGGGAAGTCGCAGGCACGATCCCCAAAGAGCTGTGGCCGCAGGTCGGAGAGCTGGGCTTTGGCGGGCTTTATGTCTCGGAAGAGGCAGGCGGCGCTGGCCTGTCGCGGCTTGACGCGACGCTGGTGTTTGAGGCGCTCAGCATGGCCTGCCCTTCGGTCGCGGCTTTTCTGTCGATCCACAATATGTGCGCGCGCATGATCGACAGCTTCGGATCGGACGATCTGAAATCACGGGTCATGCCGGATGTGCTGGCGCTGAATACGGTGCTGTCTTACTGCCTGACTGAACCGGGCAGCGGATCGGATGCGGCGGCGCTGAAAACCCGCGCCAGCCGCGACAATGAAGGCTATGTGCTCAACGGCACCAAGGCGTTCATCTCTGGCGGCGGCTATTCGGATGCCTATGTGGTCATGGTCCGCACCGGCGAAGATGGGCCAAAAGGGATCTCAACGCTCTATGTTGAAGACGGTGCGCCGGGGCTGTCATTTGGCGCGCTCGAAGACAAGATGGGCTGGCGCTCGCAACCCACGGCGCAGGTGCAGTTCGACGATTGCAAAGTGCCCGCGGGCAATCTGGTGGGCGAAGAAGGCCATGGCTTCCGCTATGCGATGATGGGCCTTGACGGCGGGCGTCTGAACATCGCGGCCTGCTCGCTGGGCGCGGCGCAGACCGCGTTGAACCTGACGCTGGATTACATGAGCCAGCGCAAGGCCTTCGGCAAATCCATCGATCAGTTCCAAGGGCTGCAATTTCGCCTTGCGGATATGGAGATCGAATTGCAGGCCGCCCGCACCTTCCTGCGGCAGGCAGCGTGGAAGCTCGACACTGGCGCGCCGGATGCGACCAAATTCTGCGCCATGGCCAAGAAATTCGTGACCGAGGTCGGATCCCGCACCGTGGATCAATGCCTGCAACTGCATGGCGGCTATGGCTATCTGGCCGATTACGGGATCGAAAAGCTGGTGCGCGATCTACGCGTGCATCAGATTTTGGAAGGCACCAATGAGATTATGCGCGTGATCGTCGCGCGGCAGATGCTGGCGGCCTAAGACAATGAGCGATATCGACATCCGCATCACCGGCCGCGCGGGCCGGATCACGCTGACGCGCCCCAAGGCGCTGAACGCGATGACCTATGACATGTGTCTTGCGATCGAAGCCGCGCTGGACCGCTGGCGATTTGACAACGCGGTTCAGGTCGTCGTGTTCGACGCCGAAGGCGACAAAGCCTTTTGTGCAGGCGGTGACATTGCCGATCTGTATGCCACCGGCACCGCCGGAGATTTTGCCTTTGGCCAAAAATTCTGGGCGGATGAATACCGGCTAAACAACAAGATTTTCGAGTATCCCAAGCCGGTGGTCAGCTTCCTGCAGGGTTTCACCATGGGCGGCGGGGTCGGCATTGGCTGCCATGGCTCACATCGGGTCGTGGGCGACAGCTCACGCATTTCAATGCCCGAATGTGGCATCGGCCTGGTCCCGGATGTGGGCGGGACGCTGATGCTGGCGCTCGCGCCCGGACGGCTGGGCGAATATCTGGGGCTGACCGCCGCGCGGATGGAGGCCGGTGATGCCCTGCATGCAGGTTTTGCCGATCACTACATCCCAGAGGCCGACTGGCCCGCGCTGATCGGGCAGCTGGAAGAGACCGGCGATGCCGGGCTGATCGACGCCGCCGCGCGCCCTGCCCCGGAAAGCAAGCTGGCCGCGCTGGCCGAGCCGATTGATAGGCTTTTCGCGGGCGAGGCTTTGAGCGACATCCTCACCATACTGCGCGGCGATGACAGTGACTTTGCCGCCGGGGCGCTGAAAGCCATGGCGCGGAATGCCCCGCTCTCGATGGCCTGCACGGTGGATATCCTGCACCGTCTGCGCGGGCCGTCGGTCACGCTGGGCAAGGCGCTGGATCTGGAATATCGCTTTACCTATCGCGCGATGGAAAAAGGCGATTTCCTTGAAGGCATTCGCGCCGCCATCATCGACAAGGACCGCAGCCCAAACTGGCAATATGCGCAAGGCGATGTGCCGGCGGTGGCGGTGTCCGCGATGCTGCGCCCGCTGGGGAATGCGGCGCTGAACCTGACGGAGGGAGGATCAGGCATGAAAATCGGCTTTATCGGGCTGGGCAATATGGGCGCGCCCATGGCCGCCAATCTGGTGGCAGCAGGCCATGCGGTGACAGGCTTTGACACCGCCGACATCGCGGTGGACGGCGTCGCAAAAGCGGCCACAGCGGCTGAGGCCGCGACAGGACAGGATGTGGTTATCACCATGCTGCCCAATGGCACAATCCTGCGCGCAGTGGCCGATCAGATCATCCCGGAGATGAGCGCGGGGGCCGCTTTGGTCGATTGTTCGACCGTTGATGTCGACAGCGCCCGCGCCGTGGCCGACCAGGCGGCGGCGGCGGGGCTTTTGTCGGTGGATGCGCCGGTCTCGGGCGGGATCGGCGGCGCAGCCGCCGGAACGCTGACCTTCATGGCCGGTGGCTCGGATGACGCTTTTGCCAAGGCCGCGCCCTTGTTCGACATCATGGGCCAGAAAGCCGTGCATTGCGGCGGGCCGGGGGCCGGGCAGGCCGCCAAGATCTGCAATAACATGATCCTCGGCATCACCATGATCGGCACCTGCGAAGCCTTTGCTCTGGCCGACAAGCTGGGGCTGGATCGGCAGAAGATGTTTGACGTGGTCTCGACCTCGTCCGGCTATAGCTGGACGATGAACGCCTATTGCCCCGCCCCCGGCGTTGGCCCGCAAAGCCCCGCCGACAACGGTTATCAGCCTGGTTTCGCGGCCGATCTGATGCTGAAGGACCTGCGGCTCAGCCAACAGGCCGCCGAAGCCGCCGATGCCGACACCCCCATGGGCGAGGCCGCGACCGAGCTTTATCGCCGCTTTGTCGAAGACGAAGACGGCGCCGGGCGTGATTTCTCGGCCATGCTGCCGCGCTTTGAAACACGCGGGCGCGACTGAGGCATAAACCAAAGTTGAAACCGGTC